>JAJDNX010000008.1 GCA_022340485.1 Gammaproteobacteria bacterium
TCCGTGGAGAGTATATTGCGCCAGGTGTGCGCGAGTCCGGTGAGGTGCACTCCTGGCCCTTTCGTCCCCGGGTCAGAGCCGGTGCACAACTCGGGGCAGGGCAGGTGGTCGGTGTGGTGAAGCGCAAGGATGCCCGCTTGCAACACTGCCTGGTGCCGCCGGGTATCTCCGGCACGGTTATCGATATTGTCCCGCCCGGCAGCTACCCCGGCGATGTGCCGGTATGTGTACTTCGGGATCCAGAGGGTGACGAACACCCCGTTTGCCTGGTGCAGCACTGGCCGGTAAGAAAACCACGACCGGTGCAGGCGCGCATCCCGGTAGAAGGCCCGCTGTTTACCGGGCAGCGTATTCTTGATTGCCTGTTCCCGCTGGCCTGCGGCAGCCGTGCGGCAATGCCCGGGGGGTTCGGCACTGGCAAGACCGTGTTGCAGGAGACGCTGGCAAAATGGTGCGATGCGGAGGTGATTATCTATGTCGGCTGCGGTGAACGCGGCAATGAAATGGCCGGCGTGTTGCACGAGTTCCCGCAGCTGGATGATCCAAGAACCGGCCGGCCCCTGATGGAGCGTACGGTGATTATTGCCAATACCTCCAATATGCCGGTCGCCGCGCGTGAAGCCAGTATCTATACGGCAGTCACCGTGGCCGAGTATTTTCGTGACCAGGGGCTGCGCGTGGCGCTGATGGCAGATTCCACCAGCCGTTGGGCTGAAGCCTTGCGCGAGGTCTCCGGCCGCCTTGGCGAACTGCCGGGGGAGGGCGGTTACCCGGCCTATCTCAGCAGTCGACAGGCAGATTTTTACGAGCGGGCCGCACATGTGCGCACCCTTGGCGGCAATGCCGGCTCGCTCAGTATCATCGGTGCGGTGAGCCCGCCATCGGCGGACTTTTCCGAACCCGTGACCACGCACACCAAGCGCCACGTGCGCTGCTTCTGGGCTCTGGACGCGACCCGGGCACAGGCCCGTTTCTACCCGGCCATTCACCCCTTGCAGTCCTATTCGCAGGATATCGAGGTGCTGACACCGTTCTGGAGCGAGCTTGGCAATCCGCAATGGCAGGAGCAGCGCCGTCGTTTCCTCGGTCTGCTGGAAGAACAGGCCAGGCTGGAACGCATGGCACGCATCGTTGGCAAGGATGCCCTGCCTCCGCGACAGCAGCATGTGTTGCTGTGCGCCGAGCTCATCAACGAGGCCTTCCTGCGCCAGTCGGCCTTTTCGGAGACAGACCGATACTGTCCGGCAGCCAAGCAGATTGCCATGATGCAGCTGCTCGACCGGTTTATTGAACTGTCTGCCACGGCTGTCGCCAGTGGTGTGGATGTCGCCTCCATCAGCAGCCTGCCGGTGCTGCGACAACTGCATCGTATGGGGGAGGAGATTGACAACGATGCCCTGGATGGCTTCGAGACGCTGGGCAAGACTCTCGATCTGGAATTTGCGGCGCTGAGCAACGGGAGTACCGGACATGCGAGCTGACGTCTATGCAGATGCCGTGGCAACTCGTATCGAGGGCCCACTGCTGTTTCTGAAGCGCACCGTGAAAGCCGGTTTGAACGAAGCGGTTGAGGTGATCGATACTCAGGGCAACGTACGGCTCGGGCGGATTGCTGCCCTGGACCACGAAACACTCACCATCGAGGTGCTGGAGTCGACCGCCGGACTGGACCTGGATCACACCCGGGTGCGGTTTCGCGGTGAACCGCTGACCTTTGGCGTTGGCATTGGTCTGCTTGGGCGTGTCTTTGACGGGGTTGGCCGGGCGATTGATGGAGGTCCGGCCGTTGCTGCCCAAATCCGGCGACGTATCGACGGGCGTTCCATCAACCCCGCGGCACGCTCCGTGCCGACCGATTTCATCGAGACCGGTGTCACCACCATTGATTTGATGAATAGCCTGGTGCGGGGCCAGAAGCTGCCGATCTTTTCCGGCGCAGGCTTGCCACATGACCAGCTGGCGATACAGGTGGCAAGGCAGGCGCGGCTGCGCGATGTGGATGCCGGCGAGTTTGCGCTGGTATTCGTGGCGATCGGGGTTCCCTATGACACCGCCGAGCGTTTCCGTCGCGAGATGGAAGATAGCGGGGTGCTTGAGCACACCGTGCTGTTCCTGAACCTGGCATCGGACTCGAGTACCCAGCGACTGCTGGCACCACGTTATGCGTTGACGGCAGCAGAGTATCTGGCCTTTGATGCAGGCAAGCAGGTGCTGGTGTTGATGTCGGACATGACCAATTACTGCGAGGCGCTGCGCGAGGTGTCTGCCAGTCATGGTGAGGTGCCCAGCCGCAAGGGATTCCCCGGTTATATGTATTCGGATCTGGCCAGCCTGTATGAGCGAGCCGGCAGTCTCAGGGGGCAGCCAGGGTCACTGACGCAGTTACCGATCCTGACCATGCCAGCGGATGATATTACACACCCGATACCCGACCTCACTGGTTATATCACGGAAGGCCAGATCGTACTGGATCGTGACCTCGATCGCCTGGGAATCTACCCACCGGTCAATGTATTGCCGTGCCTGTCCCGGCTGATGAAGGACGGTACCGGCAAGGGCTTTACCCATGCCGATCACCCGGATCTTGCCAACCAGTTGTACGCGGCCTATGCGCGGGCCGTCCATATGCGGGTGCTGGCCAGTGTGGTCGGCCGTGAAGGTCTGTCCGAAAGCGACCGTCAATTCCTTGATTTCGGAGATCGCTTCGAACGCGAACTGGTCAACCAGCAGGGGGCACGCAGTCTGGAACAGAGTATGACGCTCGGCTGGCAACTGCTACGCAGCCTGCCTGCCACAGAGTTGCACCGGCTCAGTGACCGGCAGATCGTGACCTACATCAAGGAGCAGGGGTAGCGGCAATGAACACCACCCAGCAGGCGCCGACACGTTCCGCTGTCCTGGAACTGAAGGCAGAGCGAATTGTTGTCACCGAGGCCTATGATTTTCTCGATGAGAAACGCCTGTTGCTGGCCGCAGAACTGCTGCGCCAGCTGGCCGAGTATGATCGCCTGCATGGGCAGCTTGAACGGTTACGCGAGCAGGCCGTTAGTGCACTGGCAAGGGCGATCGCCCAGCATGGCCTGCAGGGACTGGGGGTCTATCCGGCGGCAGTACTCGAAACGGTTGGCTTCGAGATGGAGACGCGCAATTTCATGGGTGTCATGCTCGCCGCTACCCGTCTGCAGCTCGCGCAGGACAATGAAGCCGATGGTGCAGCGTGTCCCTCGTCCGAGGCACGCAGCTGCCAAGAGGCCTTTCGCCAACTGCTGGAGGTGAGCAGTCAGCTGGCGGGTATATCCGGTAACCTCTATCGTCTGCTGGCGGAGTACCGTTTGACCGAACGCCGTGCACGGGCACTTGAAAATGTCATCCTGCCCGAAATCGCGCAGGCGCTGCGTGTCATGACGTCGCACCTCGAGGAACTGGAGTTTGAGGATGCCGTGCGGGTCCGGGTGCACAGCAAGGTTATTGCAAGCAGCTGATTCCCGTGCTGCGTCTGCAGGTGGCTCTCGAGGCAGCCGGTTGCCTGCGCACCAAGTCAAGAGTCAGACAATTCACGAAAGGTCCTCGCGGCTACCCCTGTTGCCGTGCAGCGCTTGCAGCTGACGGAGGTTTTCCTCCGCGAGGGGATACCCAGGTTCCAGACGCAAGGCCTCGTTGAAATGGCGAATCGCCTCTATGGTATGACCCTGGTCTCTCATGATCATGCCAAGTGCATTATGCGCCCGGAACTGTTTCGGGTTGAGGCGCAGGGCCTCTTCGGCGTGCTTCCGTGCTTCGTCATACCGATGTTGCCTGATCAGGAGAGTGGCCAATGCTACCTGCGCGTATTCATTGTCGGGTTTGATTTGCAGGGAAGTATTGTAATGCCTGAGCGCGGCCGCATCCTCTCCCTTCTGTTCCAGCAGGTTCGCCAGCGCGGCATGTACATAATGATCGTCGGGTTTGAGTGCCAGCTCTGCATTACAATGCACAATGGCTTCATCTACATTACCCTGCTTCTCATAGATCATTGCCATTCTTGAATGTACCCCGGGTAATTGAGGAGCTAGCACAAGTATTTCCTCGAGATAATTCATTGCCTTGTCATATTCTCCCAGGCCGTAGGAAGACCTGGCGAGCCGGTCATAGATGGCCGGACTCGGGCCCAGTATCTCCAGGGCCTGCTTGAACAGGTGATTCGCCTCTTCAAATTTCCCTGCCCAGTCAAGTACCTTCCCCAGGTTCATGTAGGCAACACCTTCCACGCGCGGGTCGAGTTGTGCAATCACCTCTTCCCGGAC
>JAJDNX010000031.1 GCA_022340485.1 Gammaproteobacteria bacterium
GGCCTGACTAGTGTCCACCCGAAGAGGATAACACTCGTGAATACGCCAGCAGCGTAAACTAGACCACCGTCAGCCAGTCACTATATTTCTCGACACGGCCATGCACGACATCGAAGTACAGTGTTTGCAGTTGCTCGGTTAGCGGCCCGCGGCCGCCATTGCCAATGACGCGGTTATCGACCTCCCGGATCGGGGTGACCTCCGCGGCCGTGCCGGTAAAGAAGGCCTCGTCCGCGAGGTATACCTCGTCACGGGAAATGCGCTTTTCGCGTACCGTCAGGCCAAGATCCCTCGCCAGTTCCATGATGCTGGAGCGGGTAATGCCTTCCAGCGCCGAACTGGTATCCGGCGTGTAGAGCACGCCATCGTGGACAATAAAGATATTCTCGCCACTGCCCTCGGCAACGAAGCCGTGATCATCCAGTAACATGGCCTCGTCATAGCCGGATTGCAGCGCCTCGTTCAGAGCCAGCATGGAGTTGATGTAATTACCGGTCGCCTTTGCCTTGCACATGGTGATGTTGACATGGTGTCGGGTATAGGACGAGGTCTTGATACGGATACCTTTTTCCATGTTGTCCGCACCCAGGTACGAGCCCCACTCCCAGGCTGCCACCACAGCATGCACCTTGAGGTTATCCGCGCGCAGGCCCATGCCTTCGGCACCATAGAAGAACATGGGACGAATGTAGGCAGAGTCCAGCTGGTTCTCGCGCACCGCGGTGATTTGCGCCGCGTTGATCGTTTCCCTGTCCCATGGCACCTTCATCATCATGATATGTGCCGAGCCGAACAGGCGGCGGGTGTGTTCCTCCAGACGGAAGATCGCCGTACCCCTGTCGGTGTTGTAGGCACGCACGCCTTCAAATACACCCATGCCGTAATGCAGGGAATGCGTCAGGACATGGACCTTTGCCTCGCGCCAGGGCACCAGCTCGCCATCCATCCAGATGACGCCTTCACGATCAGCCATTGACATACAACAATCTCCTGAAAATCTTCAATTGGCCACGGTATCATACGGAATACCAAAACCCTGACAGAAGATCCTTCCGTGTTTTTCCGCGTGATTCCGTGGCAAGTTCTTACCTACTAGTCTGCAGCCATAAACCGGTCCCAGATCGCCGCTACAACCGTACGCTGCTCCAGCAGCACATCGTTGCTGGCGAGACTTGGCTGTTCCTGCAGGGCAAGGTGGTTAATATGATGCCGGATGGTGCAATAGGCATCTGCCAGTTGTGCCGCGTCATCCGCGGGCAGCAGTCCCGCCACGGCAAAGGCGTCCAGTAAACGCAGGTTATCCGTGTGCACAAGCAATTCCGGATGATTACAAGACCACAACAACACACCACATTGAACCATAAATTCAATATCAACGATACCACCCCGGCATTGCTTCAGATCCACCTGCTGCGCATTGGTCTTGTCCAGCTCCGCACGCATGCGACTGCGCATTTCACCGATTTCCTTGCGCAAGGTTGCAGCATCACGTGGCCGCGCCAGCACCCCTGAACGTATGCGCTCAAACTGGCGTACGATTTCCCCGCTACCGGCAACCACGCGCGCACGCACCAGCGCCTGGTTCTCCCAGGTCCAGGCGCTGAGGCGCTGATATTCGGCAAAGGCATCCAGACTGCTGACCAGCAGGCCCGATGCACCGTTCGGGCGCAGTCGCATGTCCACTTCGTAGAGGATCCCCGCGGGGGTATAGGTATTCAGGTAATGAATGATGCGCTGGCTGAGGCGCGTGAAAAATTCACTGTTACTCAGCACCTTCGGACCGGCCGTGTGTTGTTCATTGCCACTGCTGTCATGCAGGAAGACAATGTCCAGATCCGAGCCATAACCCAGCTCGTAGCCACCCAGCTTGCCGTAGGCAATGATACCGAGACTGGCCTCGCACAACCGGCCGTGCTGCAGGTAACCAGGCTTGCCGTGACGTACCACCAACTGCTCCCAGGCCTGCTGCAACACCCTTTCCAGCACCGTTTCTGCAATGCAGGTGAGGTGATCTCCAACCTTTGGCAGCGGCAACCCGGCAACGATATCAGCCGCGGCAACATGTAACACCGATGCCTGCTGGAACTGCCGCAACCGGTCCATCTGCTGCTCGAGGTCATCGGCGGAGATACCGGCGAGACGGACCTCCAGCACCTCCTGCAAAGCGGCCCTGTCGAGCGGCTCGTAGAGCGCGCGCGGGTCCAGCAGTTCATCCAGCAAAATGGGATAGTGCGTTAACTGCGTGGCAACCCAGCTACTGGCTGCACACAACTGCGACAGTTGTGACAAGACCATCGGGCTTTCCAGCAACAGTGACAGGTAGGTGGTACGTCCTGCAATCGCCTCCAGTAAACCACCGAGGCGTTTCAATACCGCCAGTGGTGAGGAGGTGTTTGCTGCTGCATGCAGTACCAGGGGCATCAGCTCATCGAACCGTTGCCGCCCCTGCTCACCGAGGTGACGGGTGACAGGCCCGCGACGAAACTCCGTAAGCCACTGCAGGGTCTCCTCGGCATCCGGGTAGCCGGCGGCCGCCAGGACAGCCATCGAGTCCGCCGGGTCTGCACTCCCTTTCCATACCACGGACAGGCCGGGCGTCTGGTCACGCTGGGTAGCCGAGACTCGGGTGTCGGGCTCGGCAAACACCTGCTCGAAATGTTCCTGTACCCGTTGCCGATGGGCGGCAAGGTCCTGCTGAAAGGCATCCCAGTCGGGAAACCCCATGGCAAATGCCAGCCGCGCCCTGCCGATGGCGTCTCCAGGCAGATCATGCACCTGCTGGTCCGCGAAGGCCTGCAAGCGGTTTTCTGTGCGGCGCAGAAAATGATAGGCCTCGCTCAGCTGCCGGCTCACGTGGCCCGGCAGATAGCCCAGGACGGCCAGCGCATCCAGGACCGCCAGTACCCCACGCTGCTGCAAGAGTGGTTGACGGCCACCGCGTACCAGTTGAAAGGCCTGTGCGACAAATTCGATCTCGCGGATACCACCCGGCCCGAGCTTGATATTGTCCTGCATCCCCTTGCGTTCGACTTCACGCACGATCTGTTCCTTGAGATTGCGCAGCGACTCGAAGGCGCTGAAGTCCAGGTAGCGCCTGTAGACAAAGGGCTGCAGCAGTTTCATCAGTTGCGAGGCAGCCTTTTCCGGACCGGCAACCGGGCGCGCCTTGATCATGGCGTAGCGTTCCCACTCGCGGCCCTGCGACTGGTAGTAATCAGCCAGCGCATCAAAATTGGCAACCAGTGGACCACTGTCTCCATAAGGCCGCAGGCGCATATCTACCCGGTAAACGAAGCCATGCTCGGTACGATTACCCAGCAGCTGGATCAGCTGCTGCCCAAGCTGCAGATAGAATTCATCCGCACTCAGCGACTGGCGTTGCCAGTCAGCCAGCGTCGTGTCGTCCGGATAGGCAAAGATCAAGTCGATGTCCGAGGAAAAATTCAGCTCGTTCGCACCCAGCTTGCCCATACCCAGCACGACCAGTTCCGGTGTGAACTTGCGTGCGGACGCCCCCAACCGCTGTGTGGCCCACGTGCCAAGGTGGTCAAGCGAAACACCCACACAGGCATCCGCCAGCGCAGACAGGTCGTGCAGTACCTCGTTCAGTGATGCCCAGCCGGCCAGGTCGCGCCAGGCGATACGCAGCATTTCCCGGCGACGGAAGTCACGCAACAGACGGCCCAGCGATGCAACCTCGCCAGCCTCTTTGCCGGCGCGCCTGAGCTTGCGCAGGTACTCACCGGCCGCATAGTCGCCAAGCAGGTCGCCGCCTGTCAGCAAGCGGTTGAGCAGATCGGGATCGTGTATACAGGTTTGTGATACAAAATCACTGCAGGCCCAGACACGCTGCAGACTGGCGGTGAAATCCGGATTGGCAGGGAGCGGGACCTGCGCCTCTTTCGAGGCCTGTACAAAGGCTTCCCATGTTTCGTTCAGCAGGCCACGCAACTGCGCCGGTAACTCGGCCGTGTACAGTCGGTTAACAGCCGTTGGCGTATACGCTGGGCTTATCATAGGGGTCGTTTAAGTTAGTCCAGCCGACGGCCGACAGATCTGTCTCATTCGATTCCGATTATAACCAACACCAGCCGAGGGTACATATGGATTTCAAGGCCTATCTCAGAACCATGGTTGAAAAGGATGCATCGGACCTGTATCTGAGCAGCGGCGCTCCAGCCAGTGCAAAGATTGACGGTGTTCTGCAGCCACTTGAAGACACGGAACTCAGGACAGAACAAATACGCAACATTGCCTATGACATCATGGACAGTGAACAGATTGCCGCATTCGAGCAGAAGCCGGAAATGAATCTGGCAATCTCCGAAGACGGCATCGGCCGCTTCAGGGTCAATATCTTTCGACAGCGCAACAGCATTTCACTAGTCATTCGCAATATCAAGACCGACATTCCGGACTGGAAGCGGCTGGGGCTGCCGGAAATACTGACCGATGTCGTCATGGAAAAACGCGGACTGGTGCTGTTCGTCGGTGCTACCGGCTCCGGCAAGTCCACTTCCCTGGCATCACTGATCGATTTCCGCAACCGCAACAGCTCCGGACACATCATCACTATCGAGGACCCGGTAGAATTCGTGCACTCGCACAAGCGCTCGATTGTCAACCAGCGCGAGGTAGGCGTGGATACCGACTGCTACGAGGACGCCCTGAAGAATACCCTGAGACAGGCACCGGACGTCATACTCATCGGAGAGATCCGTGACCGCGAAACCATGGAACACGCGCTGGCATTTGCCGAGACCGGACACCTCGCCATCTCCACACTGCACGCCAATAACGCCAACCAGGCACTCGATCGCATCATCAACTTCTTTCCCGAGGACCGTCGCAACCAGTTGTTGCTGGACCTGTCACTGAACCTGCGCGCCTTTGTCTCGCAGCGACTCATCAAGACGATCGACGGCAAGCGCGCTGCCGCCGTGGAAATCCTGCTGGGTACTCCACTGGTGCAGGACATGATCCGTCGAGGTGATGTGCATGAAATCAAGGAAGTGATGCAAAAGTCAGAAAATCTCGGCATGCAGACCTTTGACCGGGCCCTTTACAAGCTGGTCGAAGCCGGCAAGATCAGCGCCGACGAGGCATTGAAAAATGCCGATTCACCCAACAATCTGCGCCTCTCCCTCAGCCTGAATACCGACAAGGTGGAAAAGAAGGCGACCGCGGTGAACCTGAGCCTGATGGAAAAGGAAGAACACAAGGATGACGAGGAACTGCCGGTATCTGTCTCGAGATAGGGTCCACCTGCAGGAACGCCGTTGCCGTTGCGATTGCCATGCGGACATGGATAGATCGTATCGCCACGGAAGGACTTCTTGTCAGGCATTTTTCCGTGTATTTCCGTGTGCTTCCGTGGCTATTCAATACACTGGCCTGCAAACTGCAGCGCATATTCAGAGGTGATTTTTTCTGTATAGTATCGCTGCAGCTAAAGACACAGGGAAGCCATTCTCATGCTCTATTTGGTTACCGGCGGTGCCGGCTTTATTGGATCGCACATCTGCGATCGATTACTGCACGACGGGCACCGAGTCCGTATTCTCGACAATTTTTCTACCGGGAAACATGAGAACATCCCTGACTCCGATGAGGTCGAGGTGATTGAGGGTGATGTCGGCGACCACGACACCGTGCGCATCGCGATGAAGGGGGTGGATAGCGTGTTCCACGAGGCCGCCATCGCCTCGGTCCCGGAAACGGTCGGCAATCCACTCGCCAGTGAACGCGTGAATTACCGCGGCACCCTCAATGTACTCGAGGCAGCGCGCCATGCTGCAGTACGGCGAGTCATGTTTGCCTGTTCCGCAGCGGTCTATGGTGATCTTGCGGAACTGCCCAAGCAGGAGAGCATGCCGGTAAGGCCGCTGTCGCCGTATGCCGTTGACAAGCTGGCCTCCGAGCTGGCCTGTCAGATGTATACCTGCCTGTACGGGCTGGAGACGGTGTCGTTACGTTATTTTAATGTCTATGGCCCGCGACAGGATCCATCATCCCCCTACTCGGGTGTGATCTCGATCTTCACCGAACTGCTGAACCATGGCAAACAACCCAGCATCTACGGCGATGGTGAGCAGACGCGGGATTTTGTCTACGTTTCGGACGTGGTCGAGGCGAACATCAGGGCGGCCACCTCAGCGACGGCGCCGGGCAAGGCCATCAACATCGCCACCGGCAGCAAGCTGTCGATCAACGAGCTGTTGCTGGCCATCTGCAACATCAAGGGCCAGCCGTTTGAGCCCCGGTACCAGCCGGCACGACCGGGTGACATCCGGCATTCACGCGCCGATATACACGCAGCCCGGGAGTATCTCGACTGGCAGCCCAGCGTGGGTTTCGAGGAGGGCTTGCGACGACTGTTCGAGTATTAATCTCGGGGGCTACCATTTCGTGTGGGAGCGACGCCCTCCAAGCGCCTGTTGAAGAAATTCCCTGCAAAAAAAAGGCCCCGCAGTTGCCAGCGGGGCCTTTTGTTACTACGGGGATCAGGCCAGCTTACATCATGCCGCCCATGCCACCCATACCGCCCATACCACCCATATCCGGAGCACCACCACCTTCTTCTTTCGGTGCATCACCGACCATGGCTTCCGTGGTAATGATCAGACCGGCTACAGAGGCTGCGTTTTGCAGTGCGAAGCGGGTGACCTTGGTAGGATCGAGGATACCCATCTCGATCATGTCACCGTATTCACCGCTACCCGCATTGTAACCGTAGTTACCGCTGTTGCTGGCCACCTGGTTGAGGATCACCGAGGATTCCTCACCGGCGTTCTCGCAGATCTGGCGCAGCGGCTCTTCCATGGCACGCAGTGCAATCTGGATACCCATTGCCTGGTCATGATTGGCGCCTTTCAGATCACCAATGCTGGCCTTGGCACGTATCAGTGCAACACCACCACCGGGGACCACACCCTCTTCCACGGCTGCACGGGTTGAATGCAGGGCATCCTCGACGCGCGCCTTCTTCTCTTTCATCTCGACTTCCGTGGCAGCGCCTACCTTGATAACGGCAACACCACCGGCCAGCTTGGCCATGCGCTCCTGCAGTTTTTCCTTGTCATAGTCCGAGCTGGAATCTTCCATCTGTGAACGGATCTGCTGGACACGTGACTGGATGTCTTCCGTGCGTCCGGCACCGTCGATCACCGTGGTGTTCTCCTTGGTAATCACCACACGCTTGGCGGTACCCATGTCATCCAGGGTCGCCTTCTCCAGGGAGAGACCCACTTCCTCGGAAATCACCTGGCCGCCTGTGAGGATCGCGATATCCTGCAGCATGGCCTTGCGGCGGTCACCAAAGCCCGGTGCCTTGACAGCGCACACCTTGACGATGCCACGGATGCTGTTCACCACCAGTGTTGCCAATGCCTCACCTTCCACGTCTTCGGCGATAATCAACAGCGGCTTGCCGGACTTTGCAACCCCTTCGAGTACTGGCAGCAGCTCACGGATATTGGAGACCTTCTTGTCGTGAATCAGGATGTAGGGATCTTCAAGCTCGGCGGACATGTTGTCCTGGTTATTGACGAAATACGGGGACAGGTAGCCGCGATCAAACTGCATGCCCTCGACGACGTCCAGTTCATTTTCCAGCGAGGA
>JAJDNX010000066.1 GCA_022340485.1 Gammaproteobacteria bacterium
CGCGACAGTGAATAACGGTGGGTATCACCACGCCGGGCCGTCTCGATCAGCTTGTCCACGATGTGCTGCGGTGTTGGCTGGTCCGGGTTACCCATGCCGAAGTCTATGATGTCCTCGCCGCGTGCGCGTGCCGCTGCCTTCAACTCATTGACAATGTTGAAAACATAGGGAGGTAACCGCTTGATGCGGGCAAAATCTTCTATCACGCTGGACACCGCTTATATCGTTGAATAAGAAAAGATTACAGGAATTGACCGGGACTTCCAAACATCTTTGGCAAAGACATCCGGGTAGCCGCGGTTGCCGCTCCCTTGCCAGCCTCTGCCGGCCTGCGTATCTTCTCCCTCATGCGTTTTACCCAGGACTCTTTCGCAAATAACAGCATCCGCGCGTACCGTGACGGGGAGATCACGATCAATGACAAGATCATCTCGCAGAGTGTGGTGATTACACCGGACAGTATCCGCCTCTGGGAACCGCGCAGCATCGATGAACTGACAACCGTGCATATCGACCGGCTGGCCGAGCTTGACCCTGAAATTGTCATCATCGGTACCGGCAAGCACCTGCAGTTCCCGCCACTGGCACTGACGGCCACCTTGCAGGTTCGCGGCGTCGGAGTGGAAATCATGGCCCATGATGCGGCCTGCCGAACCTTCAATATCCTGCTGGCCGAGGACCGTCGGGTGCTGGCAGCGCTCATCATGAACCCGTCGGTACGCTAGGCGCATCCTGTCTACGCCTGCGCGGCACGGTGTTCTACGAGATCACTTCAGCAACGCCTCGATCGAGAAACCTTCTTGCTCGAGGACGCGTTTGAGTTTTTTCAACGCATCCATCTGGATCTGGCGAACACGCTCCCGGGTTACGCCGATTTCCTGGCCGACTTCTTCCAGAGTGGATACCGAGTAGCCGTGCAAACCAAAGCGGCGCTCCACCACCTCGCGCTGTTTGTCACTGAGTTGCGTCAGGCATTCCTCGAGATTGGAATGCACGCCCTCTTCCTGCAAGGTATCACTCGGATCCTGGGCATCCGCATCGGGAAGCGTATCCAGCAAGGTCTTGCCGGAATCCGCCATCACCGTGCTGTCGGTCGATGAGATGCGTTCGTTTAACCACAGCATGCGTTCAACGTCCTCCAGCGGTTTGTCGAGTAATTCGGCAATTTCCTCGGCGCTGGGTTCATGATCAAGCCGCTGCGCCAGCGTGCGGGCGGCACGCAGGTAGGTGTTTATTTCCTTGACGATGTGAATCGGTAAACGGATGGTGCGCGTCTGGTTCATAATGGCGCGTTCAATGGTCTGGCGTATCCACCAGGTACCGTAGGTCGAGAAACGAAAACCCCGTTCCGGGTCAAACTTTTCAACCGCCCGGATCAGCCCGAGGTTCCCCTCTTCGATTAAATCAAGAAACGCCAGGCCACGGTTCATGTAACGCCGCGCAATTTTCACGACCAGCCGCAGGTTGCTTTCGATCATGCGGTTGCGGGCATCCTCGTCGCCCTGTTGCGCAAGCCGTGCAAACCTTACCTCTTCCTCTGCGCTCAGCAGTGGCGAAGCACCGATTTCATTCAGATAAAGGCGGGTAGGATCGTGATGGAAGGAATCAGGACCAGGCGTGTGCCGATGGGCCTGTGCATCCTGATCAGGCCGCTTGCCGGCCGGCACCTGCGGCTGCTTCGCAGACTTGCCGGTTCCGGAATGGTTGCTGTCGTCGGAGTCCTTGCGTTTTACCACTGGCATTCCCGCCTTGTGCTGCAAGCCCGTGAATGTCCATCAACAGACATCGGGTAGCCACGACCGCAATTGCAGCTACTGCTTGGGCAGGTACCCCAGGGGATCAGTTGGTTTGCCATTCTTGCGAATTTCAAAGTACAACTGGTTTCGGTTGGTACCACTGCTGCCCATTTTTGCAATCATCTGCCCCGCAGAGACGTGCTCGCCTTCGTTCACGAGCAGCTTGTTATTATGCCCGTATGCACTGAGTAAACTCTCGTTATGCTTTACGATAATAAGCCTGCCATAGCCGACAAGTCCACTCCCTGCATAGACAACCATCCCATTGGCTGCCGCATTGACCGGCTGATCGGCATGCCCGCCGATATCAATCCCCTTCTTTCCGGCAGCTGACGGCTGAAATTGACTCAATACCCGGCCACGAGTCGGCCACACCCATTTCCCGTCATAGGCAGGCACGACTGAATTCTGGCCCGCCACGGTGCTTGCCTTGCCGGCCTTGGCAGACGCTACTGCGGGTTGCGGAGACGCAACGGACTTCGTGACCGGCTTCGCAGCGGGCTTGCTTGTGGCTGCCCTCGCGGGCGTGGCAGATGCGCTAACAACCGGTTGTGATGGCAACGCAACCGGCGTTGCCCGTTGCTGCCCGAGCGCCGGCCTTACCCGCAGGCGCTGGTCTTTATAGATCGTATACGGGGAACGGATGTCATTGATGCTTGCGAGTTCCCGGTAATTCATGCCGAGATTCCAGGCGATGGAATACAGGGTATCGCCACGCTTGACGACGTAAAAATCGGGTTGTGCAGATTTGGCAGTCGCCGGGGAAGAACTTGCTGGTGCCTGCGTCGCTGCAGACCGCGAATTGGTGCGCGAATCAATCGGGGCGTTGATTGTCTGTGCCGCACAGCCGCCCAGCATAACGACGCACAGGCCGGTAATGATTGCTCGGTAACGTGGATACATCAGTGACGAAAATACAAAAATGCGATCAACGCTGCAACCACAACCAGCCAGCCGATACGCTCTACATAGGTACGCAACTTGGCCTCCATCTGCGGGCCGCCCCAGCTCATCAATGCGGCGACCAGGAAAAACCGCCCCCCACGGCCAATAAACGATCCGAGCACAAACAACGGCAGGTTCATACCCAGGGTACCGGCCGCAATCGTAAACACCTTGTAGGGGATCGGTGAGAAGCCGGCGACCAGGATGGCCCAGAAACCCCACTCCTCAAACCAGCCGCGTGCAGCCAGATACTTGTCCCAGTAGTGGCTCTCCTGCAACCAGGGATGTATCAGGTCAAAGCCGTAGTAGCCAATCAGGTAACCCAGCAGACCGCCGAGTACCGAAGCCACGGTCGTCAGGGTCGCAAAGCGCCAGGCACTGCCAGGTTTCGCCATGCTCATCGGTGCCAGCATGACATCCGGTGGAACCGGGAAAAACGACGATTCGGCAAAACTCAGCCCCGAGAGATACCAGGCCGCGTGGCGATGACGCGACCACTGCATGCACTTGTCGTAAAGTCGGGTAAACACTTGTCAGATCTGTCCGGTCAGCAGGGGTACAAAAATCACATCCTCATGGTGTTCCTGCTCAAAGCAGTCACCGTTGCGTGTCACCACCATCAGTACCTGGCGCTCTCGTCCCCCCACCGGGATAACCAGCCGCCCCCCTTCGGGCGATAATTGCTCCAGCAGGGCCGGCGGGATGATCTCCGCGGCGGCCGTGGTGAGGATGGTGTCATACGGTGCAAAGTCCGGCAAACCTTCCGTGCCATCCGAATAGCTGGCACGTATATTCCTCAGGCCCAGCATGCGAAACCGCTGGCGTGCCTGTACCGCCAGTGGCTCGACGCGCTCCACGGTGTACACCTTCGGCACCAGCGAGGCGAGCACCGCGGCCTGATAGCCGGAACCCGTGCCGATCTCCAGCACCTTCTGCGGATTGGCGCGGACCACAAGATCCGTCATTACCGCAACGACATAGGGCTGTGAAATCGTCTGGTTATAGCCAATCGGCAATGCCGTATCTTCATAGGCACGACTTGCCAGTGCCTCGTCCACAAACAGGTGCCGTGGCGTGTTACGGATCACATCCAGTACCGCCTCGTTGCGTATGCCTTCCTCGCGCAAGCGCGCCACCAGCCGGTCACGCGTACGCTGCGAGGTCATGCCAATGCCGCGGGTCGATGCATTCAAGACGCTGTTCCCCTCGTGCCGTTGCTTATCCGGTCAGCCAGCTCGCCAGCCCGTCAATGGCATCATAGCGGGTCAGGTCTACATGGATGGGGGTGATGGAGACATAACCCGAGCGCACGGCATGAAAATCCGTACCCGGCCCGGCATCCTGCTCGCTACCCGCCGGACCGACCCAGTATACCGGCCGGCCACGCGGATCCGTCTCCTTGATGACTGGTTCTGACTTGTGACGATGTCCGAGTCGGGTTGCATGCATCCCTTTCAATTCACTCCAGGGTACGTCGGGGACGTTGACATTGAGAATGGTGTCGGCGGGCAAACTGCCGGCGCTACATCGCCTGACCAGATCCACAGCGACACGGGCGGCAGTATCATAATGGCTTGGCCGTTCCGCCACCAGTGACAGCGCAATCGCCGGAAAACCCAGGAAGCGTCCTTCCATTGCCGCGGCCACCGTACCCGAGTACAGCACGTCATCACCGAGGTTGGCGCCGGAGTTGATACCGGCAACCACCATGTCCGGCTCCACCTCCAGCAGCCCCGTAATGGCCAGGTGCACACAATCCGTTGGCGTGCCATCCACATAGGTAAAGCCATTGCTGCCCTGGCGTGCGCGAATCGGGTTATCGAGGGTCAAGGAATTGCTGGCACCGCTGCGATCACGATCCGGCGCCACCACGTAGATGCTGGCGATCTCCGCAAGCGCAGCGGCCAGGGCCTCGATCCCCGGTGCCTGGTAACCGTCGTCATTACTGATCAGTATGTTCATGATGTCCGTAGATGTTACCTCACCCCCTGGTTGCTGCCCCCCTGGTGTCGGCAGGTACTCAAGAGGGGTTCGCGTGAAAAATGCCCTCCTGGGTACAACAGCGATCACGGCAAGCCGTGTAGTATAAAGGAACATTACACAAGGAAGCTGCAATCATTATGGCAAAGTCCAGAAAACCCTCGACAGACGAGATCGAGCTGTTCCGCCGTAGTGTTGGCCCGGTCAGGAAAATACACCACGACAAGATCGTACCGGCAAGGAAACCGCCGCCGTCACGGCCACGTCGACACGGTATCTTCCAGGAAGCACCACTGACAGACAGCTTTTCCGATGGTTTTGAGGATGGAACGGTCACCGCGGACGAGCCCCTGTTCTTTGCCCGACCGGGACTGCAACAGCGGCAGCTGCAACGCCTGAAGCGCGGCCAGCTGCCCATCGGCGCCGAACTGGACATGCACGGGATGACGGCAGCCATGGCGCGCACTGCCGTGGTGAAGTTCATCGCGCTGTGCCATGAACAGCAGATCCGCTGTGTGCGCATCATTCACGGCAAGGGTTACTCCTCGGCAGGCACTGCACCGGTGCTGAAAAACCGCATCAATTCCTGGCTGCGGCAGCATCAGGATGTGCTCGCCTTCAGTAGCGCGCAAATCAAGGATGGTGGCAGTGGTGCCCTGTATGTATTGCTGCGATCAGGCCACTGACACTCCCTGCTGATCGGGAAAACCCTAACGACCCATGCGTCGCTGGTAGGACTGTGTGATGCGATCAATCAGTCCCGGGTCCCGCGACGTATCCCCCGAGGTATCAAACTGCAGCCGTACGCTGCCGTCCGCCTGTTGTTGTACACTGGCAGTGACATCAATCCCGTTGCGCGAACCTTGTATCACCCCTGCAGCACGGTCCTGACTGCTGACACGGACTCCCTGATCGGCAAACGCACCGACGGTCGCTGACCATGAGCGATCGAACTTACTCGCCGAGGTGGTGGTACTGGTGGTATAGGTGCCCGGTGCCGTCTGGTAGTACGTACAGCCAACCGGCATGGCTACGCTGATGGCAAGTAACAGGATAAGCGGTTTATTCATGGCAGACGCTGCACCCTCTGGCAGTTGGATAGCGGAGAATACTCACCTGCTTGCTCAATTTCCAGCCTGCCCGCCCGTCACGCGGCCCGCCCCCAGACGCTCATGCCTGCACCAGCTCACGCAGCACAGCGGTGGCGTATGCGCCGGGCGGTAGACTGAATTCCAGCTGCCAGTCAGTGGTGCCGTGACGCTCCCAGGACAGGTCCCGTAACATCAGCCGCAGCGCACGTCGTTCCTGTTTCAGTCCGGCTGTTTCCAGACCCGCACACCAGTCTGCATACCCGGCAAGCACGGCCTGTTCCAGTGCTCGACATTCACCCTGTGCAGGGGATTCACCACAGCCATGCAACGGTCCGGTGGGATGCACATCCCGGTGGTGTACGCGTCCCAGCAGCTCCGCATCAATCACCCCGGCAATGAAGAAACTGTGGCTGCCATTGAGCTGCATGGCATCCCCGTTGATCGGGGTATTCCAGGTCTCCGTGTTCACACGTCGGGACAGCACCTGGTTGAACAGCAAGGAACGCGCCGCTGACAAGGCCAGGCTGCGCCGGTTTCTCGAGAAGCGCAGTGCCGGCCTGGCAAACAGTCGCTGCGCATCCACCAGATTGCTGCCCGCACGGCCGAAGCGTTGTTCACCAAAATAATTCGGCACCCCCTGGTCGTCTATCCGCCGGAGTCTTTGTTCCAGCTCGGCTTGATCTCCCTGGATTTCACGCAGCATTATCCGGAAACGGTTGCCTTTCAGGGCGCCGCGACGCAGCTTTCGTGAATGACGGGCGTGTCGCAGCACGGTCAGCGTCTCCGAGTTCAAGCCCTGCCAGTCCGGTGCATCGCGCCCCGGCATCTGCACCGAGAACCACTGCTCGGTCACGGCACTGCGGTCCTTGAGTCCGGCATAGCTGACCTGTCTTGGATGGACGCCGGCGAACCTTGCCAGTTGCTCGGCGACGCGGGGAGTATTTTCATTGCGCTTGCGTAGCCACAGCCAGACATGTTCGCCTTCGCCATCGGGCTGCACCAGTGGGATCTCCGTGACACAGAAATCTTCCGGCAACCGGCGCAACCGTGCAGTGACTTCCGGCTGGCCATAGGCATAGCCAAGGGAATCGATGGCCTGGTCAAGCAAGGTGGGAATGACCAGGACCCACTAGCGGCTGTCGAGCAGAACCACGGCAAAGGCGGCAATACCCTCACCCCTGCCGGTAAAACCCAGGTGCTCGGTGGTGGTCGCCTTGACGTTGACCTGCGAAACGCTGATCTGAAGATCCGCGCTGATGTGGTCGCACATGGCATCAATATAAGCCGACAGCCTCGGGGCCTGTGCGACCACCGTGATGTCCACGTTGACCACGGTATACTTATCCAGCAGCAGTTCGCAGGTGTTGCGCAACAGGATGCGGCTGTCGATGTTTTCGTAGCTGGCATCATGCGGTGGGAAATGCCGGCCGATGTCGCCGAGACCGGCAGCGCCCAGCAAGCCATCGCAAAGCGCATGCAGCACGACATCGCCATCCGAATGTGCCTCAAGGCTGCGATCAAAGGGTATGGTCACCCCGCCCAGCACCAGGCGACCACCCGGCTGGAAGGCGTGCACATCAAAACCCTGCCCGATTCTCATGACGGGCCTCGTGACTGCAGGTAAAAGGCAGCGAGCGGCAGGTCCGATGGCACGGTAATCTTGAGATTGTCCCGCGCCCCCTGCACCATGCGCGGCCGGTAGCCGGCAAGCTCCATCGCATTCGCTTCATCGGTCACCTGCTGTCCCTTGGCGATGGCCTGTTGCAAGGCGGCACGCAAGGCACCGGCACGGAACATCTGCGGTGTATAGGCATGCCAGAGGCCGACCCGATCGACCGTGCCCGATATACACACCTCCTCATCCACGCGTTTCATGGTGTCCGCCACCGGTACGCCCAGCACCCCGCCCTCGGTGCCATCTTCCAGTGCGTTGATCAACTGCTCGATATCCTCCCGGCGCACACAGGGCCGGGCCGCATCATGCACCAGCACCCAGACATCCTCGGTGGCGTGCATGGCGAGGAGGTGATCGATTCCATTGAGAACCGAATGATAACGTTCTGCACCACCGGCCACCGTAGCCAGTGTGCTTTGCGTATAACGATGCCGAATCTGCGCCCAGTGTCCGTCCTCGGGCGCAAGCACCAGAATCACGCCGGCGATCCGCGGGCAGGACAGCAGGGTATCCAGCGTGTGCTCGAGTACGGTCCGGTCACCGAGTGTGAGGTATTGCTTGGGGACCTCGGCACCCATGCGCGTGCCCGTGCCGGCGGCAGGAACGATGGCCCAGAATTTTTCTTCAGACGGCATCACCAAACAA
>JAJDNX010000072.1 GCA_022340485.1 Gammaproteobacteria bacterium
GCCACACGCACGGTCTGTGCTGTCGGATAAACCACCGGCCCAAACTGGTTGAAGACGGCTACGTCTGCGGCGTCACGGCCATAGCCGATTGACACATAACCGCCCTTTAAGTCGGCCTGAGTCGCATCGAAGGTATACCAACGACCTCCAACATAGGCTTCGAACCAGGCATGCAGGTCCATTGGCTCTAGCTGGTGGAGGTAGCCGACTACCATCCGCGCCGGGATACTAAGGCTGCGACACAATGCGATACCGAGGTGTGCCAAATCCCTGCAGACACCTTCTTGCCTTGAATTGACCTCCGCTGCGGATACAAGAATATCACTGCTGACAGGGCTATACCTGATATTGTCACGCAACCACCTGACGATTGCTGCGACCTGGTCGTAACCCGGATGCTCACCTGCAGTAATTTCACCTGCCATCCGATGAAAACGATCAGATTCGCAATATCTACTGGGTAACAGGTAGGTAAGTACCGTGTCCGGTAGATTCTGGACTTCGATAAATGGTGCTCCTGTTGCTTGATCAATGCTGTCCGCAGTCATCACCTCGGCGCTGGTGTATATTTGGAATGGACCAGGCGGCGCAATGAGACGTTGACAGAGGTTGCCGTATTCATCCGTAAATTCAATGACTGATACACTCGGTTCCAGTCGGTATTCTTCGCTTGCAACCCATTGCTGGGCGCCACTTCGCGGCCGCAGCATTAATATAAATGGAGTGGGTACATTGATATTGAATGTTAGGTCGCAGATTGTGCGTAGCCACATAAAATTAATTCCTTGACCTGCTCAGCTGTCAGCAGCCACTGTGGCCGTTGTGAAAGTCTGATCAGGTTCGTGCCTGACTGGCGTGCCACCCCAGTTCGCTTGCCTTGCGACGGGCCTGTGCCGGAATGTCAGATGCGATGAAGTGCTTATGTAATATCTGAACACCAATCAGGTGATTGATCACTGCGTCCAGCTGTATTTGGGTAGCGGCGGAGGTGTCCGCTGCTTCATGCAACCTGAACAAATCTTCTACACCGTGGTTATCCAACAGGCCGGCCTCCTCGATTGCTTTTGGGTTCAGGTGCATTCTTGCCAGGTTTCGCATTGCCTGCCATTTTTTCGGGTCAGTATGTGCAGGTGGTGCCATAAAGGCGAACTTTTCACGTTTATACAATGTTTCAGGCAAGAGTCCTTTCATGGCTTCGCGTAGTACATACTTCTCGGTGCGACCATGGATGCGCATGAATGGCGGCAGCGAGGCAGCATATTCGGCGAGATGGTGATCAAGGAATGGAGGGCGGGCTTCCATGGAGTTGGCCATGTCGACACGATCACCACCCCAAGTCAGAATCTGGCCCTCGAGCATGGTCTTGATCCACACATACTGTGTCCGGTCCAGCGGGTGCCGGTTCTTCAAGGCTTCACCGTCAAGGGAGTCGGCGATAGCGGTACCCGGGGAATAATCACCAAGTGCTGCGCGTTGATCCGGGTGCATTAGTGCTGCTACCCGCTTACTGCTTGCCAGCCAGGGCTGCAGACAGGAAGGTGTAAATCCTATCTTTGAGGTCAGTGCAGGATCCTCAATACTTTCCTCTGCCAGCATCGCGCCTTGGAACAGTTTGTTATTCTCGGCCAGCAAGGACTCCCATTCCTTGCGTTCAGATTTTGAGAGATGATCAAGGCCATGCAGAAACATGTCACGCCGAAAGGCGGGATAGCCGCCGAACAGTTCATCGGATCCCTCACCGGTAAGCACGACCTTGTGACCGATCTCATTGACACGACGGCTCATTAGCAGCTTGGCAACGCCGAGAGTATTGTAAATGGTACGCTCGGTGTGCCACAGGGTTTCCTCGAAGTACTCATAAAGATGATCCGCCTCGATTCTTAGAATTTCCTGCTCAGCGCCTACCGACACAGCCATTTCT
Source organism: Gammaproteobacteria bacterium (assembly GCA_022340485.1). GTDB lineage: Bacteria > Pseudomonadota > Gammaproteobacteria > UBA9214 > UBA9214 > UBA9214. The sequence continues at coordinate 1,922 of JAJDNX010000072.1, forward strand.
GTGGCAATCGGGGTTTCATCATAATCGTCGCTGTCGAAACCGATGGTGAAGGCCTTGACCGGTCCTTGCGTAGTGGCTGCGGCCATGCCAACAATGGCACAGGAATCAATACCACCAGACAGGTAACAGCCCACTGGCACATCGGCCTCTAGACGCAGCTGCACGGCCTCGATGAGCTGTTCGCGCACACCCTCGATATATTCGGACTCGTCTGCAGGTATGCCGCGTTCGTCCTGTTCCGGGAACGGCATGTCCCAATAACGTCTGTCCTCGATAAGCAGACGGCCGTCACCACGGCGTACAGTCAGGACATGGCCGGGCCTGACTTGGTGTATACCAGTAAAGGCGGTGGTGCCGGGTACCATGGTCTGCATCAGCTGGTGATAGAGACCGGCAGCGTCAAATTTTCGGGTAACCGCAGGGTGAGTAAACAGCACCTTAAGTTCTGAGCCAAATACCAGACCGTCATCAATGGCTGTCCAGTAGAGTGGCTTGATGCCAAAGCGATCACGCACGAGGTGCAATGTATCTTCTTCCCGGTCGTACAAGGCAAAGGCGAACTCGCCACGCAAATGTGGCAGTGTGGCATCAAGTCCAGCGCGGGGATAGAGATGCATGATAATTTCGGAATCGCTCTTGGTCTTGAAACGTGCGCCACGTGCCGACAGATCTGTGCGCAGGCGCTGATAGTCGTAGAGCTCGCCATTTTTTGTCAGCATTAACTTCTTGTCTGCGGAGACGAACGGCTGTCGTCCGCGTTCCTGGTCGAGGTCTATAATAGAAAGACGGGCATGACTGAAACCGACGCCTTCCATTGCCTGCCAGCCGAAACCATCAGGGCCTCGATGATGCTGGATGGCCGCCATAGCTACCAGCGTGTCAGGATCGACCGGACGCTCCCGGTCTGCATATATGAATCCGGCTATTCCACACATATCAGGTAAAGGTCTTCATGATTGAGGATAACAGCGCCATCCGCATGAACACGGCACCACGCGCCTGCGCAAAGTACCAGTTATGCGGCGTGTCATCGAGTTCTCGCGGCAGCTCATCACCGCGTGCAAGAGGGTGGAGGATGATGGCGCCAGGTTTCAGAGGTGAAGATAGGTCTAGGCGATAGTGACTGCCCAGTTCTTCGTAGTCATCTCCAACCCAGGCAATGGTGTTGATGTACACCACATCAAGTGCGGGTAATTCATCATCGAGATCTGAAGTGACGCGCGTGCACAGACCTTTTTTCTCTATCATAGATATCTGGTCCTCGGATAATGGGTCATCCTCATCGGTGATAATGACGACGTCCGAAATGGCATTAGCGAACAGGCTCAGCAGGGTAAGCAAGCTATGTACTGTGCGCATGCGTTTCGGCACACCGATAATACCCATACGGATACGTTGCTCCTGTGCTACTTCTGGTAGACACAACAATGGGCGCCACTTGAGCAAGGCATAGATATCTGCCAGCGCTTGCGTTGGATGTTCGTCAATGCCGTTACCGGCATTGATTATCGGAATGCGCAGCGATTCCAGCATTTCATAGACTGCCCGTTCATTACTGTCGCGCAACACGACGAGGTCACCATAGTGGTTGAGCATCTCCCCGATATCGAACAGTGACTCGCCTTTGGCGATACCGGTCGAGGCAGGGTCGGTGATGGACATGATGTCGCCTCCCAGCCGGTGCCAGGCGCTTTCAAATGACAGTCGTGTGCGGGTGCTGGGTTCGTAAAAGGCACTGATAAGAATCTTGCCTGTCAGCGGACGTGCAATCATCTGTGGCTGTGTTTCGTAGCGAGCGGCCAGCCGGGAGAGCTGTAGCAACTGGTCACGTGTAAACTGGTTTGCTGTAACGACGGGGCGCTGTGTCAGAGCAAGCAGCGGCGCAAGGTCTTCATCGGTGGCATCAATAAGATCGCGTGGACGTTCAAAGCCTTGGGTATCCAGCGGTTGATCTTCAAGTTGTTCCTGAAGGCGTGGGTTGTACTTGTCTACCATAGCCGTCCCCTGATCCAGTCAGTCAGCCAAAAGACCACCAGCAAAACGGGTGCCGCGGCGGTAATTAATGTTGCCACACTGACAAGCAGGGAGAGTGCGGAAACGGAAATTGTCATGTGTACACCTGCTGGCTGTTTGCCAATATCCGCCAGTCGAATTCACGGGGACGCCACCAGGTACTGAATAGGACGATAGCCATTGATGCCGTTGCCGAGATTAGCGCAGCCACATAGAAACCGATAAGAAAATAGCCGATCAGACCGATTGCAGTGCCGGCTACCATCGCCACTGTGGCGCCGGCAGGATTAGTATTTTTCCAGAACAGGCCGGCGGCAATTGGCCATATGGTGCTGGCCACGAATGCACCAGTGAAATAGAGAAGCTCGGCCAGCGTTGTGATGCGTGGCAGGCACAACAGCCAGGCCACCACTCCCAGGCTCAGAACTACCCACCGTGCGACGCTCGCCAGTTCTGTCTCGTCGGCATGTGGCCGAATGTGGCCCTTGTAAATATCAGTCAGGATCAGGTCTGAGGTAGCGGCCAGCAGTGAGTCGAGGCTGGAGGCCAGTGCCGCGAATACCACGATAAAGACCAATACGGCGCCACTGGTACCGAGCAGCTTGGCTGCGACCATCGGGCCCACCATGTCGGCAGCAGGAATATTGAGGTCAAGTGCAGGCACCGTCAATGCGATAAACCCGGCTACAACGGGAATAGGCATCCACAATACGCCTGCAATCAGGTAAGCCCTAAAACCGACGCCCTCGCGAAAGGCAAATGCGCGGCTCCACCATACATTTGAATGGAAGATTTCACCGACGCCAAACAGCAGGTTGTTAAACAGAAACATGATGGCGGCAGGAAATAGCAGGTTTAGCAACTCAGGTCGCTGTTCCAATGCGGCCGCATGCATGTGCTCGAAACCGACATTGATGATCGCAAGCCAGGCAAGCGCCAGTATGCCGACCAGAATGATTAGCGTCTGTAGAAAGTCGGTTCCAATAACTGCGCGCAGGCCACCCAATACCGTATACAGTACGCACACCGCCAGAATCACGGTCATGCCGATACGGTAATCGATGCCGGTCAGTGCATGGACCAGTACACCACCGGCCATTCCCATGGATACCAGCCACCCGAGTCCATAGAAAAGGGAAATACCCAGGAATACCCGCCATGTGGTCTTGCCATAACGCAGCCGGATAAAATCGCCGCTGGTAAAACCTGACGGCATCAAGGCATGAATGCGTCGGGCAAGCGGCGCAAACAGCATCAGGCCGACCGCTCCGAGTGAATAGCCGAGCATGCCCCATACACCCATTTGCAGTGCCAGCTGTGGTGCAGCCATGGTAGTGTTGCTTGTGACCCAGGTTGCCATGGCCGTAGCGGTGCCCAGTGCAAGACCTACCTTGCGACCAGCCAGCATGTAACCTTCCAGCCCGGTGGTACGTCGACCCAGGTAGCCACCCAGAGCGATCCAGATGACCGAGAATGCGGCGAGGATCAGCCAGCCCGTATCGGCATTGAGTGAGGCGTTTTGAACGCTGTTCACGATGCTGCCAGTTCCCGTATCTCGTTGATGGCGTCCATCGTTTTCATTACTCGTGCATATCGGTCCTTCATGGTGGTAATGGTGGCCTTCTGCAGTTCTGGTGTTACCGTGGCACAGCCATCAGAGATCAGCGTTACGTAGAAGCCTCGATCACATGCATCACGTATGGCAGTGGAGACGCATTCGTTACTGTATACACCCGTGACAAACAGGCCGGTCACTTCCAAATTGCGCAGTACATAGGCGATATTAGATGCGTTGAATACGCCGCTAGCTGTCTTGTCGATAATGATTTCGTCACCCTGTGGTGCGACCTCATCAAGAAACTGTGCTTCCTTGGAGCCGGGTGCAGCGTGTAGTCCAAGACGCTTATGCGCAGCACTGCGGTCGCGGCCGTCTTTAGTCAGCGACTGGATGCGGGTATGGATGACTTCCAGGCTGTGCCTGCGAAATTCATCCTGCAGTTTTCGAACATTGGGCAGCACGGTATATTTCAGACGATCGAAATAGTATTCCTGTGCCTCATGGGGGACACCCGAGGCTTCGACATCTGCAAACACGCCGCAACCTGGTGCGGCATCGAGATATTGCATGTCGATACACAGTAAGGCTGTCTTGTGTGCCCTGATCGATGTTGCAACATCCGGTGTATGGGTGATCGATTCACGATACGCATCGCGCAACGGGTCGACCGCAAGATAATCCTCCTGCGTAGATTTCAGTATTTTTTCTTCTGTCATCAGCTAGCCAGCCGTCTCAGGGTGTTTACAAGAATATTTGCCCCGGTCTCTATGTCTTGCCAGGCAGTCCATTCTGCCGCTGAATGGCTTAGACCGTCCTTGCTGGGCACGAAGATCATGCCGGCGGGAGCCATTCCTGCAATGATCTGTGCATCATGCGCCGCACCACTGTGTAAGTGGGTTGTCGGTACTGCAGCCGCACTCACTGACTGGTCAATCGCCTCGATGACCATGTTTGCGCAGCGTACTGGTGCGATCTCACTCAGCACGATGTACTCGAACATCAAGCCACGACGCCGGGCTATCGCCGAGAGCGTCCTGCGAAATGCCTCGCCCAGCTCGTTTAGGATGTCAGGGTCCGTATCGCGTACATCCAGCGAGAACAAGACCTGTCCAGGTACAACATTGGCTGCGCCGGGGGTCAGAGAGACTTTACCAATGGTTGACGTGCTGCGCGGGCTGCCATATTCACTCAGCACGCGTTCAATCTGGCCTGCGAACTCGGCAAGCCCCTGAAAGGCATCGACACGCATGTTCATAGGGGTCGTGCCCGCATGATTAGCGATACCACTGAGCTTGATTTCCCATTTGAAAAGCCCGGTGATGGCATCGACGACACCTATGGGGAGTCTCTTGCGGTCGAGTACCGGGCCCTGTTCGATATGCAGTTCCACATAGGCATATATGCTGCCGGCCGGCCGCTGGGCATGTAGCGCCTCACGGGCATCGAGGCCCTGATCCATCATCGCTTCTGTCAGTGATACGCCCTCCAGGTCGCAGGCATTGTGCAGATATTCAGGAGTGACGAGACCAGCTACTGACTGTGAGCCAAATAAGCCGCCAAAGCGTCCTTCCTCATCGCTGAAAGAAACCGCCTCTACCGGTCGCTGTAACTCTATATTTGCTTCCTGCAGCACTCGCAGGGCTTCCAGTGCACACACAACACCCAGAGCACCATCGAGATGCCCAGCGCCTGGCACGGTATCCATGTGGGAACCTGCCATCACACTGGGCGTTTTGCCATCCCAGCCAAGACGCCCGTATAAATTGGCGGCGCCATCCTGGTAAAGTTCCAGCCCACTGTCCTGTATGCGCTGCTGTAGCCATGCGCGGGCCGCCATGTCACCCGCGCTGAAGGCCATGCGGTAGATTCCGTGGTCTTCCTGCCGTCCAATACAGGAAAGCTCATCTACATCCTGGCGCAGGCGTGTGCCGGAAACACGCAATTCGGGGACATTCATCTTTTGTGCGCTGGGCCACGAACAACGACTGTGACGATGGCAAGAAAAACAAAAATACCCATAAACAGGAACAACAACGCACGCGACAGACTGTGATGTACGACAGTTACAGCAATGGGATTGCTCCACGGACTGTTTTGAGAAGCATCGTTGGCGCGGACACGATAGTAGCGCGTGCCATCCGATTTCCCTGAAAGGACAGTAGCCCGGTCAGGTCCCGTGTATATGGTTGTTGCGAATTCGAACCCCGCATCCGTGGCTTCCTGCAGTTCAACAAGCTCTGCTGCTGATTGCCACTCCAGCCTGTAGAAACCCGCTGTGGCGGTATCGGTATCACTGCTCAAACGAGGCGCCGTCTGTATCGCCAGGACTGGATCCGTCGCAATCAGGCAGGCGAGTGCCACTGCGAGCAAGCTGATAACCACTGCGTGCTCACCGGGTGTGATGCTGCGTAGTGGGATCATGGATAGGGTTAGCGGCTGAATGAGGCTGGTAGAATGTTAAATTTTAAAGTACAGGGTGAGGTGCAGTGTAAAGCATCAATCGATCATAATTCAAATCGTTGTGAAATTGCGGATAAGGCGAATACGATTTGGTAAACATGATCGGTGGAAATATGTTTGCCACTCAAAATAATAACGTACATTGCTTATGTGCAAGCACAAGACGAGAACGCTGCTTGGTCCATTGTTGCTACGCGGCGTGTAATTCATGCTACCGACTGCAATTAAGCTGAATACTAACCAAGCTTATGCAATCTCAAGTGAGATTTGATAAATTGCTGTGTAGAGGATACTCATGTTTTCTAATTCCAAAGTATACATTGATAGTAGTCCGATCCATGGCAAGGGACTGTTTGCAAGGACCTTTATTCCGTCAGGGGCAGTTATTGCAAACGTGCGCGGTGAGCCAGCATTAGAAGACAGCCATCATGTGTTGTGGGTAAATGGAAACAATGGGTGGCTTGTGAAGTGTGAACTTCGCTATATCAATCACAGTGAAAGACCAAATGCTGTTTTCTACGACACTCTTGAGGTTTGTGCGTTGCGGGATATATGGCCTGGTGAGGAAATTACTCATAACTACAGTACAGGGGAGAACGTATAACTGGAAAGCTGTGGGCAGAACCTGACCATTTAATCTGTTGCAGCGTTCATGCTTCACATGAATCATTCTGAATTGGTTTTTGCTCTGATAAAACAGTCAGGGATTAACGGCTATACAGCTTCCATGATCCGGATGACAAAAGCTGCTGCAACACGGAAGTTCACCGAAATCCCGTGAATATCATCTTCGCGCTGAAATTGACGTTTAGCGACTTCTTATATTTGGCCCGACTGAATGGCAGTTGTTCCGCGCCCCGTCAGACAGGGTTGAGCGCGGGCAGACCCCTGTGTCGAATGGGGTGTGCATGAAATGGCTTGTGTCTTCCCATCCGATCGAGCTCGATCCTGAAGGCTCGTTTCCATGCCTCGAGTTCCAGTCCCCGTGTGCTGCCATAGAGCGAGGCATCCAGCACGGCAAGCAGTTGGTCGAGACTTTCACCATCAACCTGTGGGTAGGCCTGCACCACGGCCTGGCCCCACTCGGTCAGGGTCGTATGATGGGGGAGGCCGAGTACCTTGTTGCCCCAGCCCAGCAGGCATTTCCTCAGGACATCGGCATTTCTTGCTGCCTCGATATTTTTTCTGAGGTGGTCGGTTTCATGCGCGATAGCCCAGGGCTTCGGTAGGTGTGTCCTGATTCGCCCGATGAACTGCCCCTCTCGATGCAGCCAACTCGAGAACCTGTTGCGCGAGGCAGCGGCATGCTGCCACACAGCCACCACCCACCCTCTCGGTCGCAGTGGCACGCTGAAACCGTCAAACGGGTTGACCAACCTTCCTGTATCCACTGATATGCCGCGTCCGCGCAGCCACCAACCACCCACAAAGGCAAACACCATGCCGATAATTGTTGACCAGAGCGGCATCGGACCCGGAAGGACACCGGACGTATCCGGGAGTGGCGCGCCTGCAGTCGGTGTCGATGTCACAAGGGATTCTGGCAAAATCTCCACCGATTCCCCAGGCCAGCTGGCCTGCGCCACACGAGCGCGGCCGATATCCCACCAGGGCTGCGAAATAGCCGGTATTCGCAGTTGCCCCTCATGTAGTGGTACCAGGGTAAACTTGTCAATACGCTGTCCCTCGAGCAGCTGGCCGTTGCGCACCAGGCGGCTGGATGTGCTACTCCTGCCCGGGTAGACCCTGAAGTCGGTACTTTCCAGCAGTGCCGTTGCGTCGCTCAGGCGTTCACCAGCGACGCCAGCGGCGTGCTGCACGATGCTCACTTCAAAGGGCTCTCCAACCTTGAGCGGCCTGCGCGTGTCGTGTCGGAGAGCGATATCCAGCGTGTACAGCGGCAACAAGGAAG
>JAJDNX010000088.1 GCA_022340485.1 Gammaproteobacteria bacterium
GCATAGGGATTGTTGCTGCGGATGTAGGTCACCGACATCTCTTCGGGTAACGCGGCGGTACCGCGCAACTGGAACCCGCAGCCAGCAAGCGTAACGCTCAGGCACATGAGCAGCAACCTGCAAAGCATGGGGTAGAGTAGCTTGCGATTGAACGCTCCCGAGAGGTACATCGCTAGACAACCACATTGACCAGCTTGCCGGGCACCACGATCATCTTGCGCACCGTCTTGCCTGCGATGTACTTCTGCACATTTTCCTCGTCAGTAACCGCCGCCTCGATCTCCTCCCGCGAGGCTTCGGGTGCAACATCAATGCGTCCACGCACCTTGCCGTTTACCTGTACCACCAGCGCAACAGACGCCTGCACCAGCGCGCGCTCGTCAACGACTGGCCAGCTACAGTCAACGATCGCCTGTTGATGACCCAGCGAAACCCACAGCGCGTGCGTAATGTGCGGGATGATGGGTGACAACATCAGCACCACGGCATCCAGTGCCTCCTGTATAACCGCCCGCCCCTGCTCACTGCCATCGGCAAAACGCGACAGGGTGTTCATCAGCTCCATGTTCGCCGCGATGGCCGTATTGAAGGTATAGCGCCGTCCGATATCATCACTGACCTTCGCCAGGGTGCTGTGAACTGCGTGGCGAATCGCCTTTTGTGCCGCGTTCAGTGCGGAGATCTTCAGCATCTCGGGGGGGCCCGCCTCGACATGCTGGTATACCAGTTTCCAGAGGCGCTTGAGAAACCGTGAAGCCCCCTCGACCCCCGAGTCAGACCATTCCAGCGACTGCTCCGGCGGTGCGGCAAACATGGTAAACAGGCGTACGGTATCGGCACCATAGCGATCGATCAGACCCTGCGGGTCGACGGTATTGCCCTTTGACTTGGACATCTTGGAACCGTCCTTCAGCACCATACCCTGCGTCAGCAGGCAGCTGAACGGTTCATCGGCACGCAGCAATCCTTCGTCACGCATCAACTTGTTGAAGAAGCGTGCATACAGCAGGTGCAGCACGGCATGCTCGATGCCGCCGATGTACTGGTCAACCGGCAACCAGTAATTGGCCCGCTCATCCAGCATCCCATGGGCCTGGTCTGCACAGCTGTAACGCGCGTAATACCAGGAGGACTCGAAAAATGTATCGAAGGTATCGGTCTCTCGTTCGGCGTGGCCGCCACACCGTGGACAGCGGGTTTCGAGATAGGCAGCCATCTTCTTCAACGGGGAACCACTGGCATCCACGGTGACATCCGTCGGCAGCAGTACCGGCAAATCGGCTGCCGGCACCGGCACCGCGCCACAGTTGTCACAGTTAATCACCGGTATCGGACAACCCCAGTAACGCTGCCGCGACACGCCCCAGTCACGCAGCCGGTAATTCACCTGGCGCCTGCCCTTGCCGGCCTGCTCCAGCCAGTCACCGATCACTGCAAACGCCTGTGCGGAACTCAGCCCGTCAAATTCACCGGAATGCTTCAGGATGCCCTTGTCCACAAAGGCCGCACAGTTCAGATCCGCGACCTGCTGTTCATCGACAGGATAAATGACCTGCCGGATGGGGATACCATTTGCCTTTGCAAACTCGTAATCGCGCTGGTCATGTGCCGGCACCGACATCACCGCACCGGAACCATATTCCATCAACACGAAGTTGGCTGCCCAGATGGGCACTTCCTCACCACTGACCGGATGGACAGCCCTGAGACCGGTATCAACGCCTTTCTTTTCCTGTGTTGCCAGCACCGCCTCACTGACACCGGACCGGCGGCACACCTCGATGAAGTCCGACAGCGCTGCATTACCGACAGCAGCCTCGACCGCCAAGGGGTGTTCCGGTGCGATGGCGACATAGGTCACACCCATGAGGGTATCCGGTCGCGTGGTATAGATGGCCAGCGTGTCCTCGCGGCCGGCGATACCAAACTGCATCTCGATACCCTCGGATCGCCCGATCCAGTTGCGCTGCATGGTCCGCACCTGTTCCGGCCAGCCCTCCAGTCGGTCGATGTCGTTGAGGAGTTCCTCCGCATAGTCGGTAATCTTCAGAAACCACTGCGGAATCTCGCGGCGTTCCACCAGCGCACCCGAACGCCAGCCGCGGCCATCAATGACCTGTTCATTGGCAAGCACGGTATTGTCGACCGGGTCCCAGTTAACCACCGCGGTTTTTTTATAGACCACGCCTTTCTCGAACAGGCGCGTAAAGAACCACTGCTCCCAGCGGTAATATTCCGGATCACAGGTCGTCACCTCCCGGTCCCAGTCGTAGCCAAAGCCCAGCTGTTTAAGCTGCTTGCGCATGTAATCGATGTTTTCGCGTGTCCACTGTGCAGGGGGTACCTGGTTCTGTATCGCCGCGTTCTCTGCCGGCAGACCGAAGGCATCCCAGCCCATCGGTTGCAGTACATTCTTACCCTGCATGCGCTGGTAGCGGGAGATCACGTCACCAATGGTGTAATTACGCACGTGCCCCATGTGCAGGCGTCCACTGGGATAGGGAAACATGGACAGACAGTAATATTTCTCCCGGCCGGGATCTTCCGTCACCCGAAAGGTCTGGTGTTGTTCCCAGTAATCCTGTGCACCTGCCTCGATACTGTCCGGTTTGTAGATTTCGTCCATCGCTTTGCTTCGACTTACAAAATTGAACGCGGAAGAATACCTTAGCCAGGAGACCCCCTCAACACGGGATTGTGTATCTGCTGCGGCTGCTGACCGGATTGGCCTGTAGTTGTACACTATGACGCAGCAGCAACGAACAGGAGGCTAGGAGCGCAGATGACCGATCCAGAAGAAAAATCCACGCGGGAAAAATGGTTGCAGGCATACGATGACATGATGGTGCGCGTCAAAACGGCCTACGAAGAGGCAGAAGAAACTACCCTGCCGGCATTGCAGCGTTTAATCCACAAGGCCCGTGACACCGCTGTTGAGCTGGAGGAACTGAGCAAGGAGGAAGCGGAAAAGATTGCCTATTATCTGCAACGTGACCTGCAGGATGCCGGTAAACACCTCGCAGAAAGCGGTCACGAGCTGGGCGACTGGTTACGCTTTGATATTGATCTGATTGAAGATCGATTGATGGCCGTGTTGTCACAGGTCGCCGATCGCACCCGCCTGGAGATGCTGCAGTTCGAACACGACATCGAAGAAGGTCCTGCGTGGAACAGCGGCGAGATTACCGGCCCCGGGACCCTGGTCTGCGACAGCTGTGACGCCACGATACGGTTCCACGCCACCGGGCAAATACCGGATTGCCCGAACTGCGGACACACCGTTTTTCATCGCAAGATACTCAAACGATAAAAAAACAACGCGCAGACTTCTCATGCAGGCATCAAATCAACATGCTATCTGTCTGTAGTGTATAGACTTTCAATATTTATCAAGGCGACAGCAAGGCATATTCAAGCATTGATAATGGGTGTAAAATCCTCCCGGCAATACTCAAGAGACAAATAACCAAAGGAGTGAAACACATGAAAGTCTTTTTACAATTTCCTACCTACCTAATCTGCCTGCTGCTGGCCCTGCCCTTTGGCAACGCGATGGCCGATGAAGAGGCCGATAAATATGCCGAGACCATCAAGATCTTCCAGGATGCCGGTGCAAGTGGCACCTTCTTCAGCAAGAGCTACGGCTATGCAGTATTCCCCACTATCGGCAAGGGCGGCATCGGCATCGGCGGTGCCTACGGCAAGGGACGAGTCTATGCCAATGGCAAATACATGGGTGACACGGCGATGACCCAGTTAAGCATCGGTTTTCAGCTCGGTGCCCAGGGCTACAGCCAGATCGTCTTCCTGGAAGACAAGCGTGCCTACGATGAATTCACCAGCGGTAACTTCGAGTTCAGCGCCGATGCAACGGCCGTGGCAATCACCGCCGGTGCCTCCGCCTCTGCAGGTTCTACCGGCAGCTCCGCCGGCGCCAGTGGCGGCAAGAAAGACGCGACCACCATCGGTGATTTTCACAAGGGTATGGCGACCTTTACCGTGGCCAAGGGCGGCCTGATGTACGAAGCCGTGCTTGCCGGACAGAAGTTCAAGAAGCTCCAGCCCGTCAAGTAATCGCGCCGTCGCAAGCGGCTTGTACCCGGCTGACTCCAGCGTGAGTCAGCCGGGCACAGAATATTGCGTTTTAACAATAGCTGAACCTAACCAGTAGTTCCCTCATAAACAGGCTTATTCCCAGCCCAGGAGATCGTCACATGAATGTCTATGCGCAGTTTCGCACTTACCTTGTCTGCCTGCTACTTGCCCTGCCCCTCGGCAATGCCCTGGCCGATGAAGATGCTGCCAAGTATGCAGAAACCATCGGCTTGTTCAAGAATGCCGGTGAAAGCGGTAGTTTCTTCAACAACAGCTACGGCTATGCGGTGTTCCCGACCATCGGCAAGGGCGGCATTGGCATCGGCGGCGCCTACGGCAAGGGACGTGTCTATGCCGGCGGCAAATACGTGGGCAACACATCCATGACCCAGTTAAGCATCGGTTTTCAACTTGGCGGACAGGGCTTCAGCCAGATCATCTTCTTCGAGGACAAACGTGCCTTCGATGAATTCACCTCTGGCAACTTCGAGTTCAGTGCCGATGCCACGGCCGTGGCCATAACCGCCGCCGCTACCGCGTCCGCAAGCACGACCGGCAATTCCGCCGGCGCCAGTGGCGGCAAGAAAGACGCTACCACCAAAGGCTCCTATCACAAGGGCATGGCGACCTTTACCGTGGTCAAGGGTGGCCTGATGTACGAGGCAGTACTTGCCGGACAGAAGTTCTCCTACACCCCACTATAACTGTCCACAAACCCGTTTCCCGGCCGAATCTATCCTGGTTCGGCCGGGAATACCTCTTCAGGGACTATTCCCCGGCCGCACGCTGGCCGGTACGAATAGCACCCTTGCCACAGGCCAGCCAGCAGAGCAACAAGCAGGCGAGGCTGAAGATCACAATCGGTGTGTTCCCGATTCGCACATACGGTGTGGCGCCCTGCATGGGGACCACCGGGCCGGTCACCACGGCGACTTCAAATTGCGGACTTTGCCGTGTAATGCGACCGTGGGGATCGATAATGGCGGAAATACCGGTATTCGTTGCCCGCAGCATCGGGCGCCCGGTTTCCTTGGCACGCATCCGTGCCATCTCCAGGTGTTGATGCGGCGCCAGGGAATCGCCAAACCAGGCATCATTACTGACGTTGACCAGCATGGCTGCCTCGGGCAGTGCCTTGATCATCTGCTCGCCAAACACGACTTCGTAACAAATGGACGTGGCTACCGGGTAGCCAGCTGCCTGCAACAGGGGTTGCGAGTCACTGCCACTGGAAAAATCGGCATTCGGTACCGCCAGAGCATCCAGGGCATGGCCAATCAACCAGCGCATTGGCAGGTATTCACCATACGGCACGAGGTGCTGTTTGTAGTAAAAGGCCGGCTCCCCGCCCAGTGTAATCACGGCGTTGTAGTACTCCCAGTTCTGCCGCTCCAATACCGGGATCCCGGTTAATAGCGAGGCTCCGCTTTTCTGCAGTTCCGATTCCAGGTAGGCAATAAATCCATCTTTCACCTGGTCATAAAATGCAGGGATGGCCGTCTCCGGCCAGATCGTCAGGTCACTGGGCTGCGCAGTAAAGGTGAGATCCGTATAGCGACTGAAGGTACTGAGCAAATTCTCCGGCGCCCACTTGTCTTCCTGGCTGATATTGCCCTGTACCAGGCTCACCTGAATCGGCTCGCCACGCGGCGTGGTCCACTGCACCCGGTCCAGCAGATAACCCGCCACTGGCACCACTATCAACAAGGCCACACTGATCAGCCGTTGCGGAGACTTCAGCAGCGTCAGCAGCAGGGCCGGTAACAGTGCCAGCAACCAGCCGCTGCCGTAAACACCCAGCACAGGAATATAGCCTGCCATGGGACTGTCCAACAGGCTGTTGGCAATGTTCAGCCACGGAAAGCCGGTGAACAACCAGCTGCGCAGCCACTCCGCGAACACCCAGCCTGCCGGAAAGGCAATCCATAGTACCGCCGGGGATGGATCACGAAAGGCGCGTCGCAGGCAATATCCGAGGACCGCGGGATACAGGCTCAGGATGACAACCAGACCCACGGTAACAGTGAGCGCGCCGGCCAGCGGCACATGACCGAACACATGGATGCTGTTGTACACCCAGCTGACACCGGCACCGAAGAATCCCGCCCCGAAGAAAAAACCGTGGCGGAAAGCCTGTCGCGGGGTGTCGTACAACCACTGGTTGAACAGCAGTAACAGGGATCCGATGATGACCGGATAGAAGCCAAACGGGGCAAAGGCGGTGACAGCCACCGCCCCTGCGAACAGCATCAGCAGTCCGCCATAACGACCCGTGAGGCTGTTCACAAACCGTTGTCTGTCTGATCGTTCGACGGTTCTACTGCTTCCGGCAGCAGCGTTAATTGCAGCATGTGTACGCGACGACTGTCCGCACGCAAGATCTTGAACAACAGGTTGCCGATAACCACCCGTTCCCCGCGTTTTGGCAGATGCCCGATCTGGTGCACCACCAGTCCACCGATGGTATCGAATTCCTCATCGGAAAGTGACTGCTTGAAATACTCGTTGAAGTCCTCGACCGGCGTCAGCGCCTTGATGGTGTAATGGACCTCGCTGTGCTTGCGGATCGTATCTTCTTCTTCCACATCATGCTCATCTTCAATTTCCCCGACGATCTGTTCCAGCACATCCTCAATCGTTACCATGCCGGCCACCCCACCGTACTCATCAACCACGATGGCAATGTGATTACGGCTGGCACGAAAATCCTTCAATAGCACACTGAGCCGTTTACTTTCCGGAACGAAGACGGCAGGACGCAACATGTTGCGAATATTCAGGCGGCCATCGGTGCGTTCAAAGGCATATAGCAGGAAGTCCTTTGCCAGCAGGATGCCAACAACCTCGTCCCGGCTATCACCGATTACCGGGAAACGGGAGTGTCCGGATTCGACAATGGTACGCAGCAGGTCATCGGGACTGGCGTCACGCTCCAGCATAACAACCTGGGAACGCGGGATCAGTATGTCACGCACCTGCATATCCCCTACGTGTAACACGCCCTCAAACATGACCAGCGCATCGCTAGTGAACAGGCCATTACGTTGCGCGGCACGCAGCATCTCCAGTAACTGCTCGGTATCGGAGGGCACCCGCGTGGTCGCCTGCTTTATCCTGGAAACCCAGGAGCGCCTGGCGGAGCCGGGTCCAGATCGGTCCTTGTTCATATACACCTGTTAACTTTCATCGATAAACACGGTCACTTCTCTGCCCAGGGCGCACCCCCACAGGGAAATCATAATAAAACTTTATTACCAACTGGTTAGGAT
>JAJDNX010000102.1 GCA_022340485.1 Gammaproteobacteria bacterium
TCACTGACTTCGTAAATCGCTTCCAACTGTATCTTTCCATGCGGAATGTAGAAAGGCACATTATTGGCAACTGGTTCCAGCATGGGGATCGGTGTCCAGGAGACATCACAGTAGCCTGTATGAACCGAGTTCCTTTCATCGCCAAAGTGCTCAGCGGCTGCAATGTTACCGGTCTTGTTGCGCAGAGTAATGAAGGGCACAGTCCCTCGAATGACATTTGAGCTGGCCTTTTCTACTGCTTCATCAGGTTGTCTATCTGTCTCCAACTCATCATCATCTGAACTGCACGCCGCAAGAAACAGGCAGATTGCAGCAAGCTTGATACCCGGGAGGAAGTGGTCGGAAAGGCGGTGCATAATCAGCGGTCGTTGATAAAAGGAATACATGTATTTTAATGGTGGTGATCGGAACAATCGAATGTGGTTATCGTGGTCAGAATCGATGACATCTTTCCACAGCATAGTAACCCTTCTCATCCGTAAGATAGCTGAGAAGCCAGGAATCCCCTGGGCGTGGAGCTGTGCGGAGTTGAAGCTAGTTCCCCGGATAGATGATTGGCCGATAACCTCTCGTTTCGATGCATTATGAACACTGCCTGCTGATCGGATACGACAGTCTGTGTACTTAGCACTTCGTGCTGAGTGCGAGAGATTTTGGAAGGAGTGCTTTGCATCGGGCACTTGGAGCCTGGCACTTCGTCCTCGCTCTCAGTCCGAAGGACTACCACCTGGTATGCAGTGCTAAGTGCGACATGCCCGGGGGTGGATTAGGATGAAGGTCTTCTCGAAGCTGAATGCCGTGGCACGTCAGTTAAATGAGCGGCCACGTAAGACGCTCGGATTTGAAACACCGGCAGAACGTTTTAATGCGTGTGTTGCGTCGATCGGTTGAGCCGGCAGCAAGTAACAAGACATTCGCGTAGCTCTAAGGCCCATCTATTCTTACCGAAATAAACGGTGATAACCAGCCAACAGTGAGCCTTCATGGCTGTATTGGTAAACGTCCGCTATTTGGCTCAAAGCGGAACAAAAGAAAATCCCCACCTCCTATCGGAGATGTGGCCATTGCTTACTTGACCGATAACGCTTCTCAGGATTTCGGTGTATACCAGATGGGCGAGGTATAGGCTCGTTCGGTGACGGTCATCGGCACCTCTGGACCGAACTCGGACTCCTCAAAATAGGCGGCGTCGAAGGCCGTCCAGCGCGGCGTCGGGATCTCGATTACGCGGGCATAGTAGAATGCCTTGAGTGCAGGATCAAAGTCCGGGTCCTGCCACACAGTTATCAGCTCCGTTGCGCCAATTGTGTTAGTCCACATGGCTTTCTCGACATCGACTGTGCTGCCGACCATCGGCACCTTGCCATCCATGCCGGGCTTGCGGTCGCCCGACCAGACCACGTCGTATACCTTCTCTTGGGTCTTGCCGTCCTTGTCGAGCCAGCCCTTGACGATCTGGATGCGATCGAGATTGCCGGACAGCGGGTCCTTCAACGCGGCGACCAGGAAACTCGGAGCCTTGACACCGTCCGTCGCCGGCGGCAAGTCCCCGCCCATCGGTACGCCCTTGCCATAGCCGACCACACCCGGATCGCGCCGCTGCGCATCTTCAGGCGCGAAGTCCCAGCCGCCAAAGAAGCGTACGCCTATCCGTGTGCCGGTGGTGGCGTAAACCTCTTTGCGCTTCATGGCGTCCCAAATCGCGGCACGTGTATTCTCGCGTGCCCAGACACCGGTTAAGCCGGAGGCGCCAAGCTTCCAGTCTTTGACCGTACGCCCCTCGAAGTCGAAGGCGTTGCCGGTCGAGCGCTCGGGACCCGGCTCGCTGGCTGGAAACTTGCCGAAAAAGTTGTTCTCCTCTGCGGTAGAAAGCCCAGTGTGGGAGTCGGTGGAACCAACGAACCCGAACTTGAAAGGGTTGGTGCCGAACTGTTTCTCGAGTGACATCCCACGCTTCAGTGCCTCACGGGCATATTCGAAGTCGATCATGCCGGGCTCCTTGGGTACCACATTGAGGTTACCCTTGTCCCAGATCTCGAAATTAGCGAACTCGTCCCCCGGTGCCAGCGAAGGATGCTGTTCCGACGTGCCCTTGCCCTGCGTAATCTCGTAGAGCGGTTCCCAGCGGGCTCTCGTTTCCGCCCACCCGACATCGATCGGCTGACCGTCGGGCGTTTCAGTGGCGAACATCAGCCCGTTCGATAGGTTGCCGTTGTGCGGCACCGCCAGCACTTGGCCGCCGGTTTTGTCCTCGTAGGCTTGCATCCATTCCCATAGTTTGCTGGGAATGTCACTGTCAATGGTGGTCATGGGGCGTACCTGATCGGCAAGCGCCTTGCCGTCACGGTACACGATGTTGCGGTGCAGGTTATTTCCGCCACCGTAGTTCGACGTCCACTCGTAGCCGATGAGGGCTGTGAAGTTGCCGGGGTCGTTGTGGTCTTCGACGATCTCAGTCATTGCATGCCACATGTCGTTCTGGACGTTTTTGTCGATCATCGCCGCCGGTAATTCGCCTCTCCCTTGTAGCGTGATAATCTCCATCACCACAGCGCTGGCTTCCTCACCTCCAGCCTTCATACCCTGGTTCCACTTCTTCAGCGTCGGGTCGGCCATCAGCGCGGGGTCACCCTCCAGAACACTGTTCATGACGTTGAGCGCATCGGAATGGTCGGCGACCATCATCCAGTCATAGGGTCGGGAGAGTTTCACCTTCTGGCCCGTGTTGGAGGTAATCTCCTCCCCCTTGGCAAAGCGCAAAGCCTCGTCGGGGCCGACCCGGGTGCCGCCTGCGATCGCGTCGCCCGACCATGAGGTATGCAGATGCATCTCACCCCAGAGCGGCCGGCTCGGAAAGTTACGCCCTGCATAGGGCGAGTAGCCCGGCTGGTTGAAGAACCGTGATACCTGTTCCCGGTTGATGGTGCCGCCATCCGTCGTCACGCTTTCCTGCGCCATTGCAGTTGAGGCAAACAGCAGCGCTGCGGTGGAAACGGCTAAAACGGGTAGATTGTGTATGCTCATAGTATCTGTCCTATGCTTGGAACAAGTCGCTTTCTTTCTTCTTGCTATCCCAATTAATCCCAACAGGCCGGTGATAAAAAGCCATATGTGATTTTTCCATTCTTGAACGTTATTCCAAGACTACAACCACATAGGGTATATCACCAAACACTAAACGACCGCTTCCAGTGCATTCAAAACATACAGGGACTTGCGACGTATGACCGGGTTGGGTGGAAACGGTCCTACACTATCCGCCAATATAAGAAACAGCTAAAGGTCCGTTGTCGGGCGATTACTTTCCGTTCCAGGCACGACACTCCCTCGGACACCAGATCGAAGCACCTGGCACAAGAGCTGACGGTTATCACTTGGCTAACAGAGACCTTGCCACTTAAAACTGACCGCTAGTCCTGAGTGCTCGCACTGAAGCCGAAATCCCTGGCGCTTCGGTCGTGCACCTGCACTGAAACCGAACTCCTTCGCGCGTCAGTCGTGCCCCTGCACTGAACCTGTGTGCGTAATCCCTGCCACTGGCCACTGGCCCTGAGTACGAAATACCTGCCACTGGCCACTGGCACTGAAGCCGAAAGTCCTCGTGCGAAGTCCGCGCACTCGGTCCTGGGTTTTATGCACCCGGAATTACGACCTTAGTGCTAGCGCTCAGTACGAGCGCAACCACTCGCCACCAGACCGCCTGAGCACCGCGTAGCGGGCCACACTCATTACCCTGGGCTCTGACTAGTACCAAGTAGCATAGCCGCAGATGGGCGCAATGCCCTCCTGTGCATTTAAAACACTTCCTGCGATAACCGTGCCCTTCCCTTCGCACAACCGTTACAGCGGCGAGTGCTTCTGTGTACGACTAGCCGTCAACGAGCGCTGACTGCGGCACCGGGGTTTTCGTTTTAAGGACTCAGCACGAGGATGCACGGCCAACCGTGAAGCTGCTTTGGTGATCAATGGCCAACGGGGCTTACATTCTGAGTATGTTTTCCCCTACAGGGGAAACAGGGTCACGCGGATGTACAACAGCGCATGGAAGCGGGCAAGAGGAAAGGCAGCTGAGATGTATCTAAAAGTGTTAGGAAAAGCATGTCCCGATGGATTTCTGTGCATCAGGGTACATGACCTGAAACACTCGTTCGGCCATCGGCTACGCGAAGCAGGTGTGTCACACGAAGATCGTCAGGACTTACTGGGGCACAAATCGGGAAGTATTACGACCCACTACTCGACAGCAGAAAGCAGGAACCTAATCGAGGCCGCCAATAAAATCTGCGAAGACGACTCCCGCAAAACTCCCGCACCGCTAATGGTACGAGAGGAACAGGAGCCTTACCCAGCAGGAAAGGCCCTTGTAATTAAGGAGTTAATGGTAGCTACGGGTGGACTTGAACCACCGACCCCAGCATTATGAATGCTGTGCTCTAACCGACTGAGCTACGTAGCCAAGGGGGCGCTAGATTACATGAAAACGGTACTTACGGACAAGCTCCCCTGCCGTTTTCTGGCGAGTGCAACCGGCGACTAGACATTGAAGCGAAAATGCATGACATCACCGTCCTGCACAATATAGTCCTTTCCTTCCAACCGCAATTTCCCGGCCTCTTTTGCGCCATTCTCACCCTTGTAGGTGATGAAATCGTCGTAGGCGATTACCTCGGCGCGGATAAAACCCTTCTCGAAGTCTGTGTGAATCTCGGCTGCGGCCTGTGGGGCAGTAGCACCAATGTGCGTTGTCCAGGCGCGAACTTCCTTTACCCCGGCGGTGAAGTAGGTCTGTAGCCTGAGGAGCTTGTAACCGGCGCGTATTACGCGGTTCAACCCCGGTTCATCAAACCCCAGCTCATCGAGGTAATCCTTGCGTTCTGCAGGATCGAGCTCGACGAGTTCTGCCTCAATCGCCGCACAAACGGCAACCACCTCGGCACCCTCTTGCGCGGCACGGCGAGATACCGCATCCAGGTGTGGATTATTTTCAAAACCGCCCTCGTTGACATTGGCAACATACATCACTGGCTTGGCGGTCAGTAAATGTAGTTCGTACAGGAGCGCTTGCTGTTCTTCGTCAAGAGCCATGGCGCTAACCATTCCACCAGCGTCCAGATGCTCACGGACAGCTTCCAGCAAGGCCTGTTTTGCCTTTGCGCCCTTGTCACCGCCCTTCGCAATCTTGCTGGCCCGGGTAATACCCTTCTCGACCGTCTCCAGGTCTGCCAATGCAAGTTCCGTATTGATGACCTCGATATCACGTATCGGGTCAACACTTCCGGAGACATGTACGACGTTATCATCTTCAAAGCAGCGGACCACCATACAGATGGCATCGGTCTCACGAATATTTGCCAGGAACTTGTTGCCCAGGCCCTCGCCCCTGGATGCACCGGCAACCAGCCCGGCGATGTCGACAAACTCCATGGTGGTATTGATCACCTTCTGCGGCTTGACGATTTCTGCCAGCCTTTCGAGGCGTGGATCCGGCACCGGCACAATGCCGATATTCGGATCAATGGTACAAAACGGGTAGTTTTCCGCCTGTATACCCGCTTCTGTGAGGGCATTGAACAGGGTCGACTTGCCAACATTGGGAAGGCCTACGATGCCACACTTGACGCTCATATTTATCCTGTTGTTAAAAGTACTGCAGGGTGGACACTGCTCAGCATGACCGTCTGACCCAAGAGCTGACTGCTATTTCGCCGTGTGCAGCATTTTCATCGCCTTGTCGAGATAACCGGCAATAATATCCGGTAACGCCCGTACGGCTTCGTCTATTGCCCGGTCGATGACAGCCCTCTCCTCGCTGGAGGCCTGGTTCAGCACATAACCCACCACATCATCACGGTGGCCGGGATGTCCGATGCCGATACGCAGGCGCAGAAAATCGTTACCACCAAGATGCGGAATCAGGTCACGCAGACCGTTGTGTCCACCGTGTCCACCACCTCTTTTCAGCTTTACCGTACCCGTCGGCAGGTCCAGGTCGTCATGCACAATGAGGATGCCGCTGCGTGGAATCTGGAAGAAACGGGCCAGTGACGCCACTGGCAAGCCGCTGCGGTTCATGAAGTCCATGGGCTTCTGCAAGCGACAGTCGTTACCGGCAATCGTGCAACGTACAACCTCGCTCTTGTATTTGCTTTCGAATCTGAACCGGGCGTGATACCGGCGAGCGACCTCATCCACAAACCAGAACCCGGCATTGTGCCGGGTCTGTTCATACCTCTCTCCAGGATTGCCCAGCCCGGCAACGAGCTGTATCGCAGCCAAGCGTCAAAACCGCCTAGCTTTCGCCTTCACCAGCACCTGTGGCAGCCTCACCGGCCTCACCACCGCCAGCCGCGGTTTCCTCCTCCTCACTTACAACCCGCTTGGCATGGATAGTGACAACAGAGATGTCATGATCCTCGCCACGCTCCAGCTCTGTCAGCGTCACACCAGCAGGCACCTTCAGGCCCGACAGGTGGATGGACTCGCCTACCTCCAGTGCAGAGATATCCACCTCGATATATTCCGGCAGATCTTTCGGATAACACTCGACCTCGACTTCCGTAAGGTCGTGCGACACCAGACCACCTGCCTTCACACTCGGAGCGACATCCTCACCGATAATGTGTATGGGCACATTCGTCCATAGCTTCTCTGTGGCAATGACGCGCTGCAGATCCATGTGCATAATGATTGTCTTGCTGGGATGGCGCTGCAGGTCACGCAGGATGGCCTGTACCTCCTTGGCACCACTCTTGACAGTCAGGATATGTGAATAAAAGGCCTCGTGCTCGAGGTTACGCAACACTTCATTATGCGACAGTGTCAGCGCCTCCGGGTCCTTGTCGCCACCATAGAGGATGGCAGGTACCTTGCCGGCACGACGCAGGCGGCGGCTCGCACCCTTACCCATGTCACTGCGTGGCTCGGCATTCAATTCAAAACTAATAGCCATGTTACTTCTCCAGATTAAAATGCACCTTTGGTGCGAATAACGTTTCCCCCGCGACCAGGGAAAACTTGATGCGGCAATGTCATACAAACAACAGTGCCACGAAACAGATCTCAATCCATATACAGTGAGCTGACCGATTCCTCATTACTGATGCGGCGCATGGTTTCTGCCAGCATGGTCGCAATACTCAACTGCCGGATCTTGCTGCACGCCTGCGCCTTTTCCTGTAGCGGTATGGTATCGGTCACCACCAGCTCGTCCAGTTCCGACGCATCGATATTCTCTACTGCTGAACCGGACAATACCGGGTGCGTGCAGTAAGCAACCACGCGGGTAGCACCATGCTCTTTCAGGGCCATCGCAGCAAGGCACAACGTGCCTGCCGTGTCGACCAGGTCATCCACCAGCACACAGGTGCGTCCTTCTACCTCGCCGATAATATTCATCACCCGCGCTTCATTTGGTCGTGGCCGGCGTTTATCAATAATCGCCAGCTCTGCATCATCGAGACGCTTTGCCAGTGCACGTGCCCTGACGACACCGCCGACATCCGGTGATACCACCACCATATCCGGGTATTTCTGCTTCCAGACGTCACCCAGCAGGATTGGCGAGGCATAGACATTATCAACCGGGATATCAAAAAACCCCTGTATCTGGTCGGCATGCAGATCGACTGTCAGCACGCGGTCTGCCTTCACATTGCCGATCATCTGTGCAACCACCTTGGCCGTAATCGGGACACGTATCGACCGTGGCCGACGGTCCTGGCGCGCATAACCGAAATACGGCACCACCGCGGTAATACGCTGTGCGGATGAGCGCCGAATTGCATCTATCATTACCAGCAATTCCATCAGGTTGTCGTTCGTCGGCGCACACGTCGGCTGTAACACGAAAACATCCTTGCCGCGAACGTTCTCGTTAATCTCTACCTGCACCTCGCCGTCACTGAAACTACCGACATGTGCAGCACCCAGGCTCAGCTGTAACTGCTCGACCACCGCCTGCGCCAGCTTCGGGTTGGCATTCCCGGTGAACACCATAATCTGGCCATCAGGATCAGAGTTGTGCATACCGTTCATAATGTGTCTGCCATTACTACAATGCATTTCCCCCTCTCCGCACAGGAAGAGGGAAGTCATCTATTTATCACCGCTACTTGCGTCAGTACACATCGCTTCGCGATGATCATGCCTGGCTGGGACGGCAGGATGACTCACCGCTGCGCGCCTCGCCCTGCGGGCCGTCGTCGCTGCGCGACAACGTTCAAGCGTGCTTTGCACGCTTGTCGAACCTTGAGGTTCTCACCCTGCCGCAGCTTGCGTCAGTACACATCGCTTCGCGATGATCATGCCTGGCTGGGACGGCAGGATTCGAACCTGCGAATACGGGGATCAAAACCCCGGGCCTTACCACTTGGCGACGTCCCAATGACTCTTTAAAAAACGACACACCCGTATGGGACTTGTATCCAGTTACTCCAATGCAGCCAGCAAGGGGGAACGGTTTACACCCCGTGCCACGAAGCCGGACCAGTCAGCCGGCAGCTGCGCTGCCACGGCTTGTGCAGCGGCCTGCGTTTCGAACGCAGCAAAGACACATCCACCAGTGCCCGTCAGCCGCGCAGGAGCAAACGCACTCAACCAATCGATGGCCGCGGCCACCTGCGGATACCTGCGGCGTACCACCGCCTCGCAGTCATTATGGCCCGTGCCCTGCAGAAGGTCGGGTATTTTCGTTCGGGGCGTGTCCCGTGTCAAACCCGGATCGGAGAAAATTACGGCAGTTGATATGCTTACCGGCGGCACCAGCACGAAATACCATGCTTCCGGAGGGGTCACCGGGGTAAGTTTTTCACCAATACCCTCGGCCCATGCCGCCTGACCATGGATAAACACCGGCACATCAGCACCCAGCGAAAGGCCCAGCCGGGCCAGTTCATCAGGTGACAGGCCCAGACTCCAGAGCCGATTCAGCACCAGCAGCGTGGTGGCAGCATCGGAACTCCCTCCACCGAGGCCACCGCCCACCGGCAAGCGCTTGTCGTTATAAATCGTCACACCGGCGTTACGGTGGGTGGTTTCCAGCAACAGTGCAGCTGCCCGCACACACAGGTCAGCGCTTGCCGGCACACCGGCCGGCTGTCCGGCAAGGGCTACACCTGCCTGCTGGTGGACATCGAAATACAACCAGTCACTAAGGGTCAGGAACTGAAATAGGGTCTGCAATTCATGGTAGCCGTCAGCCCGCCGCCCGACCACATGCAGCAGCAGATTGAGTTTCGCCGGGGCCGGCCAAGGGCCACTGGCCGTGTGAGGGATCGTCTCCAACATCAAGGTGGCGTGTCTACGGATGGGCCCAGTTGCCACTGATTGATCACCAGACGCACAGCGATATCATCTCGCACCAGCTGCATTTTCGAGGGTACATCAGCACCCGCAACAACCTGATAACGCTGGTAATCAATGCTCCAACCGGATTGCTCCAGGTGGCTCAGCCGCCCTGATTCGTCATACTCCCGGATAGCCTCGAGGTCCGGTACAGACAGACCACGCACCCAGTAATGCATTCCAGATACCGGCAACTGCCAACCGGTAGCCTGCAGCAACAGAGCATCACTATCATAGGCAAAGGATGAATTGCCCTCGGCATCCACCAGCACGACACCATGCTCATCACCGGCAAGCTGGAAACCACCCTGTCCCAGCGGCCCGGACACCTTCAACTGGTAAGCGTCCGCCTGTTGCAGCCACAGTAAACTTGCATGCCAGCCCTCATCGCCATGGGTGAGGGCAATACGGCCATTCAATTGCCAGTCGCTGAAATCTGCTGCTGAGCGAGTCGTCTTGAGGTGAGTCGTTGCTGCACAACCACTTAGCAACAGGCTCGTCAGAAGAAGCCCGGCAAAATGCTTCACGGGTTATATCGACGAATCACTTCCAGCAACGCTGGATTATCAGGTGAAGACTGGCGCGAGGCTTCCCAGACCTTGCGGGCGCTTTCGTGATCACCCTGCTCCCACATGACCTCGCCGAGGTGTGCCCCGATCTCGCTGTCCTGTGTCATGTCCCAGGCGCGTTGCAAGTGAGTGCGCGCCTCATCCAGGTTACCGAGGCGGTAATGCACCCAGCCAAGGCTGTCGATAATCGCCGGGTCATCCGGTTCCTGCGCATAGGCCCTGTTGATATAAACCAGTGCCTCTTCATAACGAGTGGTACGGTCTGCCAGCGTGTAGCCGAGCGCATTCAGGGTACGGACATTGTCGGGATCCATCTCCAGAATATGGCGCATATCCGCTTCCGCAATATCGAGTTTCCCCAGCCGCTCCGCCGCCAGTGAGTGTGCATACAACAAGTCCATATTATCCGGACTGTCCTGGAGCGCCTCGTCATAGAGGCTGAAGGCTTCACCGTCCATGCCCGCATCCGAGAGTACCTGTCCTTCGAGCAGGTAAAAGGTCACGCTTTGTGCAGGATCCTTTTGCCGCAGGACTTGCATATGCTGCCGCATGGCAGCGACATTACCCTGCCTGACGAGGATCTCGGCTATCCGCAATTGCGCCTGGCTCCAGTAATCTCCCGATTCAACCTTGCCGTACCAATCCAGTGCCCCGGCATCATCATCCTGCTTGAGCCTGGCATAACCGAGGTAGTAATAGGCGTTTTGCACGCCTTCATCGATCTCGATCAGCCGCTTGAGGTGCTTTTCACCGTCTTTATAATGACCGGTTTCCAGTTCCAGCAACGCCAGGGAATACAGTCCGTCTGCATTGTCCGGCTCCAGCTTCACGACAAGGGCAAATTGCTCCCTGGAGGCCTCCAGGTCTTCCGCATCCAGCAACATGCGCCCATAGGCAAAATGCAGGTTGGTGTTCTCCGGGTGCCGCGCAACGGCATCGGCCAGCAGCTGCCGGGCCTCATCCTTGCGTTCCATCCTGACCAGGATCTGGGCCTTGAGCAGAATGGCCGATGGCAGCTCAGGACTGACAGCCAGTGCCTTGTTGACTGCTTCCAGCGCCTGCTCGAGTTGCTCCGCGGTGACGGCAACGCGGCTCAGCGCCATCCAGGCGTGTGGATTGTCCGGGTTATGGGCAACCAGCTTCTCCATCGCCTCCAGTGCGGCCTGCTTGTCATCCTCGTGCGCGAGTATGGTCGTTGCAAGGCTGTAGCTTGCTTCCTGGTCATCCGAAGTGGTGAGCAGGTAATCGAGCTGTGTAATGACCTCTTCCCGGTCGTTGTTATGCAGCGCCAGCGCAATCAGGGCCTTGCGTGCCTCGAGGCTGTCCGGGTCGAGCTCGACCCAGCGGCGCGCCGCACGTTCAGCTGCCTGGTATTGTTTGGCATAGGAGGCGATCTGTACGGCACGCTCGGCAACCCGTGGGTCCTGTGCTTCCAGTGCGGCCTGCAGGTAGTGAGGAACAGAGGTATTCATTTCACCACGCTGGCCGGCAATCTCGCCCAGCAGGATGTCGTACATCAGGTCACTCGTTAGTGTCTGTTGCAGCTGTGTATTCTGCCCGCTGGCCACACCCGCGGCTGGCGGGGTATCGTCCGCCAGTACGGTCACATCCCGTGCCTGGATCTTGTCACCGGAGGCCGCACAGGACGCCAGCGTTCCGGCCATCAGGATGCCCAGTACGAGCCTGCTCATGGAATCTTCAATTCGGATCAGCAATTCATTCATTCCTGTCATTCTAACAGCCCGCTTTATAGGCTGGTATCTTAATGGACAGTAAAATCAGTATTTTGTTGTATATCCGCAGGGGATGCTTCAGGATTCGTCTCCAGCTTGTATTCAGCGATCCTGCCATGCAGAATTTTGTGTTCGCTTCAGTATTTTCCTGATTAAGATATGCATTTGACCGTCCTTGGTATCAATCATCGCACTGCACCCGTCGAGGTTCGCGGGCAGGTAGCGTTCCCGCCCGAGTCTATACCCCGCGCACTGGGTGAGCTGATGGCGCTGGATGGTGTTCACGAAGCGGCTATATTGTCGACCTGTAATCGCACGGAGTTGTATATCAACCGGGAAAATGAGTGTGCAGACCCGGTGTCTGACTGGTTGTGCCGTTTTCATCAGCTCGATCTCAGTACCCTGCAGCCACATTTCTACCGGTATGAGGAAGCGGATGCCGTGCGCCACATCCTGCGCGTCGCGGCAGGGCTGGATTCCATGGTATTGGGTGAACCGCAAATCCTTGGACAGATGAAAGACACTTACCAGCAGGCGCTGCAGATCGGCAGCATCAATACACTAGTCAATCGACTGTTTCAACATACTTTTTCGGTCGCCAAGCAAGTCCGCACCGACACCGCGATCGGGGCCAGCCCGGTGTCGGTTGCGTTTGCGGCCGTCAGCCTGTCACGCCAGATCTTCGGTCGCCTGGAGAACCAGACGGCGTTGCTGATCGGCGCCGGTGAAACCATTGAGCTGGCTGCCCGGCATCTGCATGACCAGGGGATGGGAAAAATGGTGATTGCCAATCGCACCGTATCACGCGCCCATGACCTCGCAGCGCAGTTCAATGGCTATGGCATTGGTCTGGATGAAATTCCCGCCCACCTTGCTGAGGCGGATATCGTGATCTCATCGACCGGCAGCACGGCACCGATCCTCACCCGGAAACTTGTCAAGAAGGCCCTGGTTTCGCGCAAGCACCGCCCGATACTGATGGTGGACCTGGCGGTACCGGCGGACATCGCGGCCAATGTCGCGACACTGGATGATATCTACCTGTACAGCATCGACGATCTCAAGCATGTCATCGAGGAAAACATGCGCTCACGCCAGGAGGCCGCCCAGCAGGCAGAGGAAATTATCGATGTACAGGTTGACCGCTTCATGGCATGGACACGTTCACTGCTTGCTGTACCCACGGTGCGTGCCTACCGCGAGTATGCACAGTCGCTGGCTGAAGCCGAACGCCAGAAGGCCCGCCACCAGCTTGAGAGTGGCAAAGCGCCCCAGGAGGTAATCGACACCCTGACACGCAACCTGGTCAACAAACTCACGCATAGTCCCAGCGTGAACCTTCGTGGCGCGGCAGCGGAAGGTGAAACCGGCTTACTGGAAGCCGTGCGCACACTGTTTCGCCTCAAACTCAACGACACGGAATAATCATGCAGCCAAGCATCGTCAGTAAACTGCAGCACATCGAGGAGCGTTATACCGAGGTCAGTGCGCTGCTGTCCGACGCAGATACCATTGCAGACCAGGACAGGTACCGCGGCCTTTCAAAGGAATACGCGCAGCTCACACCGGTCGTCGACTGTTTCAGGGCCTGGCAGCAGGCACAGGATGACGTCAGCTCGGCACAGGAGATGCTCAGGGACCCGGATCCGGATGTGCAAGACATGGCCGAGGATGAACTGAAACAGGCACGCGAACGCACCGAAACACTGGAACTGGACCTGCAAAAACTGCTGTTGCCGAAAGACCCGCATGATGACAGCAACATCTTCCTCGAGATCCGTGCCGGAACCGGCGGGGATGAAGCGGCCATTTTTGCAGGGGACCTGTTTCGCATGTACGTGCGCTATGCCGAGCTCAACAAGTGGCAGGTAGAGGTCCTCAGTGAAAGCCCCGGCGAACATGGCGGCTACAAGGAGCTCATTGCACGCATTGTCGGTCAGGGCGCATACTCGCGGCTGAAGTTCGAATCCGGTGCCCACCGGGTACAACGGGTCCCGGAAACCGAATCCCAGGGACGCATTCACACATCGGCCGCGACTGTTGCCATCCTGCCCGAAGCCGGCGACATCGACCCGGTGGAAATCAACCCGGCCGACCTCAAGGTGGATACCTTTCGTGCCTCCGGCGCCGGTGGCCAGCATGTCAACAAGACGGACTCTGCCATTCGTCTGACGCACCTGCCCAGCGGTATCGTGGTCGAGTGCCAGGATGAGCGCTCACAGCATAAAAACCGCGCCCGTGCCATGTCGCTGCTGTCAGCGAAACTGCTGGACACCCAGCTGGCAAAGCAAAAGGCGGAGGAAACGGAGACACGGCGTTCGCTGGTCGGCAGTGGCGACCGCTCTGAACGGATCCGCACCTATAATTTTCCCCAGGGGCGCATGACCGATCACCGCATCAACCTGACCGTCTACAAGCTGGACGAATTCATGGCCGGCAATCTTGATCTTGCCATTGAGCCACTGATTAACGAATACCAGGCAGATCAACTGGCCGCCCTCAATGAGTCAGGGAACTGATCCGGCCTCGATCCGGCAACTGCTCGAACAGGCAACCCGGTTACTGGATACGGAATCGGCTCGACTGGATGCCGAGGTACTGCTCGGGTATGTGTTGCAGCAGCCGCGAAGCTACTTTCACGCCTGGCCGGAGAAACGGTTGCCCTATGAGAGCCGCGAACGTTTCAGGCATCTGCTGCAGCAACGACGGCAGGGAAGGCCAGTCGCTTACCTGACCGGTGAACGTGAATTCTGGTCATTACCACTGAACGTTACCACCGACACACTGATACCACGTCCGGAAACGGAAACGCTGGTTGCACAGGCACTGCAGCGGCTACCCGCCGGGCAGACACAGCGGGTTGCCGACCTTGGCACAGGCAGCGGCGCTATTGCACTTGCCATCGCCCGAGAACGGCCACAGTGCCGGATTATTGCAACCGACATCTCTACCGCAGCCATTGCGGTAGCCAGCAGCAATGCCCGGCAGCTGGGCATCGACACGGTCACCTTCCTCAGCGGCAACTGGTGTGAACCACTGGCCGGGAAGCCACTTGACATGATCGTTAGCAACCCGCCCTACATTGCTGAGAGCGACCCCCACCTGTGCTCGGGTGATGTCCGATTTGAACCGCGCACAGCACTTGCCGCAGGAGTGCAGGGAATGGACGCCCTGACATGCATAGCGCACTGCGCCGCCCGCCACCTGCAACCCGGCGGCTGGCTGCTCATGGAACACGGTTATGACCAGGGCGAGTTAGCCAAACAACTACTCGAGAACACTGGCTTCATAGATATTACTGATCATGCGGATGATGCAGGACAGAATCGTGTTATCGCCGGCAGACACAGTCCGTAGCATAAAACTTGTATTTTTCCCCCATGTCGCTAGGATTAAAATGTGGATGAAAAACTCAGACAGCGTTCAATACGGCTAATCGAGCCAAGCCAAGATCCTGCTTATGCGGATTCAGCAGCTGACCTGCTGCGTAATGCCAGGGGTGTTGTCAGTGTACAGATTGCCCGCTCGGACCATTTGCTCGTCTGCTATAATGTTCGTGAAATAACCCTGCAGATTCTTGAAGCCCTGCTGACCGAATTCGGCTACAAGCTCCGCACCAGCCTCGTCTGCCGGACAATGCGCGCCCTCTGCTATTACGTTGAGGACATTGAATGCAGCAGTTGCAAGCCGGACATGGCCGGCTACACAAGGGATGCCTTCATTACCCGCTATCTGCGCCGGGATCATGGCTGCCGCGATCGTCGACCGGAATACTTACGGCGCTATCTGTAAGCAGCAGGCAACATGGAATGCCCGCCCGTCAAGGCCCTCTTCCACCGGAACCGTGCTGGGGAAAATAGATAACCTCAAAGCATAATTTCCCTATCTTGCCCCCTGATCCCGCGCTTCTCCCGGAGCACCCAAAAGACCATCAGCGCGGAGAGGCGACGAGTTTGTTTTGCACTGTATCGCATTGAAAATCATCATCCTATATCCTCGAGCCCAGGCATGAACGACGACCAGTTGCTCCGTTACAGCCGCCAAATCATGCTGCCGCAGGTTGACATAGCCGGACAGGAAGCCCTGCTGGCCAGCAGGGCATTGATTATCGGGGCCGGCGGACTCGGTTCACCCGCAGCAATGTACCTCGCCGCAGCCGGCATCGGACAACTGGCCATTGCCGATTATGACGTGGTTGATTTGAGCAACCTGCAACGCCAGTTATTACATCGTAGCGGGGATATCGGCCGGGAGAAAACCGCCTCTGCGCGGGATACCCTGATGTCGATCAATCCTGATATTCAGGTTACCGCCCTGCCCTTTTCGTTACAGGATGAAGCCCTTGAGGAGCAGGTGCGACTCGCGGATATCGTGCTTGACTGCAGTGACAATTTCGTCACCCGTTTCAGTGTCAATGCGGCCTGCGTCCGTCAGCGGACCCCCCTGGTGTCCGGTGCCGCGATCCGCCTGCAGGGACAGCTGGCGGTGTTCGATTCCAGAAAAGCAAACAGCCCCTGCTACGGCTGCCTGTACCGGGAAGGCGAGCAGGAAGAACAGACCTGTGCCGAGAACGGCGTGCTATCGCCGCTGGTAGGGATCATCGGTTCCCTGCAGGCACTGGAAGCCATCAAGGTCATCCTTGCGCTCGGCAACAGTCTCGCCGGCCGACTCATCCTCTTTGACGGACTTCAGCATGAATGGCGCAACCTGACGTTGCCACGGGATCCCGCCTGCCCCGTGTGCAGCCAACACGGCTGACATTTGCCGCATGAACCCTCCTTCCGGCTGGAGCGACCAACCCTGGCAAGCAGGTAAGGTAAAGGATACTTTGCTGAGTATTTGTGCCTTATCGTCTTGCGAATGCTGCATCCTGCCTGCGGGGAGTCCGGAATCGGAGTGTGCAGAAACGAAGACCTTTGCGAGAAGTATTAGCCTTTTTGTGCTGCAAGCAACGTGAATCCGAGTCCGGATAGCAAGCTACCCAGCGCCCCCGCCGGCTCAGGCAGCAACACGGTACATTCGGAAAATTCACGCCTTACCGGATAGTCCCTGCGCAAGCGGTCAAACGCAGTGGCACGCTGCGCTTCCGGCAGAGACAGTGTCTCGCGCAGCCGTTGATCATCCTGGCGCACATCGTAGCAGGCAAGCACTGCCAGCCTCGCAACCTCGAGCAGCTCGCCTGTACCCTGCACTCGCAGGTCAATACGGGCTGCAGGCCCGACCTCAGCGGCTGCCTGCCATTGCACGGGTACTGAAAAATAGTCACAGGCTGCCTGGTAGATCATTTCGGTGCCACGCAGCTTGCCGTCGTAGCTGTAGCCGGCAATGTGCGGCGTTCCGATGTCTACCTTCTGCAGTAGCGAGGCACTGATTGCCGGCTCATTTTCCCAGACATCCAGCACCACCGACAGATCCGTGCGTCTCGCAAGCAACCGGTCCAGCGCGCGGTTGTCAGCAACCGCCCCGCGCGCGGTATTGATAAAAATGGCACCGGCTTTCAGTCGACTTAGTAACGCCTCATCAACAAGATGACGGGTCGGGTATGAACCACCTTCTGTCAAGGGCACATGCACCGTGACAATGTCGGCCTGCAGCACCTCGTCCAGCGAAACGAAACCATCCTGGCCACCACTTGCCTGCAAGGGCGGATCATTGACCAGACAGCTTATGCCCAGGGCAGCAAGCCTCTGGCGCACGCGGGAACCGACATTGCCACAACCGATGATGCCAGCGGTTTTGCCAGCCAGCTCAATGCCCTGCTGTTCGGACAGCACCAACAGGGCACTGACGACGTATTCCGCTGCCGAGGTGGCATTACTTCCCGGGGCCGTTGCAAAACCAATCTGCCGCTGCTGCAGGTAATTTCGGTCGACATGGTCAAATCCAATCGTCGCCGACCCCACAAAGCGCACCGACGAACCTTCCAGCAGGGATGAATCCACACGGGTTACCGAACGCACCAGCAGGATATCCGCATCGCGGACCTGTGCGGCGTGCATGCCACGCCCCGGCAACAGGCTTACCTCACCAAGTGAAGCAAACGCCCGTTCCACGCAGGGGATGTTTTCATCAGCAATGATTTTCATTGATGCGGAAGGTTTGTCTTTGAATGCGAGCGGCAACGTAGCAGTGGTTTACCGCTGTGATAATTTTCCGGACCGTGTGTCGCAGCTGCAACCTGTGCTTGCAAAGTCCCCGTAATCAGCTGTCCAGTAGTTTCCTGAGCAACTCGTTGACCTGTTGCGGATTGGCCTTCCCCTGGGTGGCTTTCATTACCTGGCCGACAAAGAAGGCAATGAGTTTCACCTGCCCGGCACGGTATTGTTCAACCTGTGCGGGATTTTTTCCCAGCACTTCCCTGATGATGCCGGTAATCGCGGAGGCATCGGAAATCTGCTTCAGGCCCTGCTGTTCGATGATTTCATCCGCCGAGCCCTCGCCCTTCCACATGGCCTCAAACACCTGCTTGGCGAGCTTGCCGGAGATGGTGCCATCCTCGATGCGCAGCAACAGGCTTCCCAGTGCGGCCGCATCGACGGGGCTGTCTTTGATCTCGCGGTCATCGCGGCGCAGGGCAGCGGACAGTTCACCAATAACCCAGTTGGCAGTCAGCTTGCCTGCTCCCGCTGCCGCGTTGACAGCGGATTCGAAGTAATCCGCCAGTTCACGCGATGCCGTCAGGATGCCGGCATCGTACTCTGATAGTCCGTAGTCACTGACCAGACGTGTCTTTCTGGCATCCGACAATTCCGGCAAGGAATCCCTGATCGATGCCAGAAACGCCTCGTCCACTTCTACCGGCAGGAGGTCGGGGTCGGGAAAATAACGATAATCGTTGGCCTCTTCCTTGGAACGCATGGAACGGGTTTCATGCTTGTCGGGATCGAACAGGCGGGTTTCCTGGACTACCGTACCGCCACCTTCAAGCAACAGGATCTGGCGCTCAACCTCGTAGTTGATTGCCTGTTCAACGAAACGGAAGGAATTGATATTCTTGATTTCGGTACGCGTACCGAATGCCTGCTGGCCCTTCGGACGCACCGACACATTGGCATCACAGCGAAACGAACCCTCCTGCATGTTGCCATCGCTGATGCCCAGATAACGCACCAGCGAGTGTATCTTTTTCATGTAGGCGACCGCTTCCCTGGCAGAACGGATATCCGGCTCAGAGACAATCTCCAGCAACGGGGTACCGGCGCGATTCAGGTCAATTCCGGTCTTGCCCAGGTAGGCCTCGTGCAGGGATTTCCCGGCATCTTCCTCCAGGTGTGCGCGCGTAATGCCAATACGCTTGCTGCGGCCGTCCTCCAGTTCGATATCCAGGTAGCCATGATGCACGATGGGCAGTTCAAACTGGCTGATCTGGTATCCCTTGGGCAGATCCGGGTAGAAGTAATTCTTGCGCGCGAACACCGAACGCGGCGCCACCGTGGAATGCGTTGCCAGCCCGAACATGGCAGCCATGCGTACCACTTCCGCATTCAGTACCGGTAACACCCCTGGCAGGCCCAGGTCAACGGCACATGCCTGGGTATTGGGCTCAGCACCGTAGGTGGTCGATGCACCGGAGAAGATCTTGCTCTTGGTTGCGAGCTGGGTATGTATCTCCAGCCCGATCACAGTTTCCCATTCCATCACTCAAATCCTTGCGGGGAACGCGTATGCCAGTCGCTCACCTGCTGGTAGCGATGCCCGATATTGAGCAGGCGCGCTTCTGCAAAATAATTTCCGATCACCTGCAAGCCAATCGGCAGACCGTTACTGAACCCGGCAGGTATCGAGATCGCCGGCAATCCCGCCAGGTTTACGGATATCGTATAGATATCAGACAGATACATACTAACCGGATCATCGGCCTTTTCGCCCAGCTTGAAGGCAACCGAGGGCGCTGTCGGCCCCATGATGACATCGACCTGCGCGAACGCCTGCAGGAAATCATCGCGGATCAGGTGTCGCACCTGCTGCGCCTTGAGATAGTAGGCATCGTAGTAACCTGCAGAAAGTGCATAGGTGCCGACCAGGATACGACGCTTGACCTCGCTGCCGAAGCCTTCACCACGTGAACGGGTATAGAGGTCCTGCAGGTCTTGCGCATTGGCGGCGCGATGACCAAAGCGCACACCGTCAAAACGGGACAGGTTGGAAGAACACTCCGCCGGCGCCACGACGTAATAGGCCGGCACCGACAGGTGCGTATTCGGCAGTGTGATCTCGGTTACCGTGGCGCCCAGTTTCCTGAATTCCTCAATGGCCACAGCAATTGCATCACCGACAGCAGTATCCAGCCCTGCACCGAAGTACTCTTTCGGCAAGCCGATCTTCAGACCCTGCAGCGGCTGGTTCAGCTGTGCAACATAATCGTCTACCGGCCGGTCAACACTGGTTGAATCACGTGCATCGAAGCCGGCCATGGCACCCAGTAGCACGGCAGCATCCTCCGCCGAGCGGGCAAACGGCCCACCCTGGTCAAGGCTGGAGGCAAATGCAATCATGCCGTAGCGTGACACCCGCCCATAGGTCGGCTTGAGCCCGGTTACACCACAGAGCGCCGCAGGCTGTCGAATCGATCCGCCGGTATCCGTACCGGTGCTGACCGGCACCAGCCGGGCCGCAACCGCTGCCGCGGAACCACCGGAAGAACCACCGGGAACGGTCGTTTCATCCCAGGGATTTCTGACTGGTCCGTAGAAACTGGTTTCGTTGGATGAACCCATGGCAAATTCATCCATATTGGTCTTGCCGACCATCACGGCCCCGGCAGCAAGCAGCTTCTGTGTTACCGTTGCATCATACGGTGCAATAAAGTTATCCAGCATTCTCGATCCGCAGCTGGTCTTTACACCGTTGGTGCAGAAAATATCCTTGTGCGCAAAAGGGATGCCCGTCAGCGGCCCGGCAGTACCCGCCTTGATTGCCGCATCAGCGGCTTGCGCGGCGGTCAGCGCCTGTGTCTCGGTAACCGTGACGAAGCTGTTGAGCCGTTCATCATGCGTATGGATCCGCTGCAGGCAGGCGCGTGTCAATTCTTCGCTGGAGTAGGCGCCTTTCTGCAAATCGGCAGCCAGTTCAACAAGACTTTTCTGGTACATAAAAAAATTTTCCTGAAGGTGTTGCTGTGCCTCACCTGTGCTGCGCTGTAGCCGTCCAGGCAAGGCTTTTTGGAACCAAACCTTTATTCAATCACCTGCGGAACAAGATACAGTCCGGATTCGGTCTCTGGCGCAACCTTCTGGAAATTCTCACGATTATTTGTTTCCGTCACTTCATCAGGACGCAGACGCTGGGTGGCATCCAGCGGGTGTGCCAGGGGCTCCACACCAGTCGTGTCAACACTGTTCAGCTGTTCAACGAAAGCCAGAATATCCGTCAGGTTGCGGGCATATGCCGGGATATCCTCTGTGTTGATTCCCAGCCGTGCCAGGTGGGCGATTTTCTCGACATCCGAGGCATCAAGCTCCATGGTCACTCCGTTGCAGTCGTTTGCGTAAAAAACAGGTGCGCAACGGTATCACAATCACCTGTTTGGCACATCTCCGCATTCAGGATGGCCGTTGCCAGGGCTGCCAACGTTTTCAACTGATTTCCTTGCCCCAGGGGCCCCTCATTGTTAGATTACCCGCTTCCTTTTTCAGCGACCTTCACTGGATCTGCATGTAATGTTAATAAAAAGCTTGTTTGGCATGTTCTCCAACGACCTGTCCATCGATCTGGGCACGGCGAACACCCTAATTTATGTGCGTGGCCAGGGAATCGTACTGAACGAGCCATCGGTAGTCGCCATTCGCCAGGATCGCGGGCCCGGCGGACCGAAGAGCATTGCCGCAGTCGGCACCGAGGCGAAACTGATGCTGGGGCGAACCCCCGGCAACATCACGGCGATCCGGCCATTGAAAGACGGCGTTATCGCCGACTTCACCATCACGGAAAAGATGCTGCAGCATTTTATCCACAAGGTCCATGAAGCCCGGTTCTTCAAGCCCAGTCCACGCGTCCTGATTTGCGTGCCCTGTGGTTCCACCCAGGTAGAACGGCGCGCCATTCGCGAATCTGCGGCCGGCGCAGGGGCGCGAGAGGTCTATTTAATAGAAGAACCGATGGCGGCCGCCATCGGCGCCGGCATGCCAGTCGATGAAGCCCGCGGTTCCATGGTACTGGATATTGGCGGTGGCACCTCTGAAGTCGCAGTGATCTCCTTGAATGGCATCGTGTACTCCTCCTCTGTTCGCATCGGTGGCGATCGCTTTGACGACGCCATTATCAATTACGTACGACGCAACTACGGCACCCTGATCGGCGAATCCACTGCCGAGCGCATCAAGCACGCCATCGGCTCCGCCTATCCCGGCAAGGAAGTCAGTGAACTCGAGGTCAAGGGCCGTAATCTCTCGCAGGGCATTCCACGCAGTTTCACCCTGAACAGCAATGAAATCCTGGAGTCACTGCAGGAACCCCTGACCGGTATTGTGGGGGCGGTGAAGACCGCACTGGAACAGACACCTCCGGAACTGGGTGCCGACGTAGCTGAACGCGGGATTGTACTGACCGGTGGTGGTGCACTGCTGCGGGATATCGACAAACTGCTCATGGAAGAAACCGGCCTGCCCGTCGTGGTTGCCGATGACCCCCTAACCTGTGTCGCCCGCGGCGGTGGTCGTGCACTGGAACTGTTTGATGAACGGGGTGGCGACGTTTTTACCGTCGAGTAAGCCAGCAGATAGACAATGTACAGCGATGTGCCGCTGCGACAGGATACGGAAGTGCACCGGCTCCCGATTACTCGCCGATCATCAGCAAAGTTCCACTACCTCAAACAGAAACGCCTGCAGCAGCGGATCGCATCCACGATTCCAACTAGGCTAGAATACCGCCCTTAGATTGGCAGAACGCCTGCCAGAGTACTAGCACTACGGGGTGCCCGATCAAGCTCATCTTCACACGAGGTCCATCCATCACGACACGCCTGCTCGTGCTGGTTTCACTGTCGGTGGTGCTGATGGTGATGGACCATCGTTTTAAAAGCCTCGAATCGGTGCGCAACACACTGTCGCTGCTGGTCTACCCGATCCAGTTAATCGTCGAGATTCCCGGCACGGTTACTGACTGGCTCGACGAATCCCTTGCCACGCGCCGAAAACTGCAGGAAGAGGTAGACAGCCTGCGCACCCAGCAGTTCATGCAGCAGGCCCAGATGCAGAAATTTGCTGCGTTGCAGGCAGAAAACATTCGTCTGCGCGAGTTACTGGACTCGTCGTTTGAAATTGGTGAAAAGGTGCTCATTGCGGAACTGATGTCCGTCAACCTCGATCCCTACAAGCACCAGGTGGTAATCAACAAGGGCGAATTGCATAATGTCTATGCCGGTCAGCCGCTGGTCGATGCGGATGGGGTCATGGGACAGATCGTCCATGCCGGACCCTATTCATCCACGGCCATGCTCATCACGGATACCTCGCATGCCATACCGGTACAGGTAAACCGCAACGGCTTGCGCACCATCGCACTGGGCAGCGGCACCATCAACCGTCTCGAACTTCCATACATACCCAACAGCGCTGATATCCAGCCGGGTGACCTGCTGATTACCTCCGGACTGGGTGGGCGTTTCCCCCAGGGTTACCCGGTGGCCACCGTTAGTGCCGTACAACACGACCCGGGCAATGCCTTTGCATCCGTGGTCGCCACACCACTGGCGCATCTGAATCGCAGCCGCGAGGTGCTGCTGATCTGGCCAGGGCATACCACAGACATCAATTCGGTGGTCAGTGCCCCGGTGGAGGCGTCTGCCGAGAAAGCAGACACAGAGGCCGCTCCCGAGAACGGCGAAGCAGCAGACAACCACAGCACTGCTGCCGACACAGCGACAGCTACACCATGATAGGCAGCAGACAACATGGCGGCGGCGTCATCGCATTCACGTTCATCATCGCCCTGTTACTGACCGTAATCCCGTTACCCGAGGGATTGCGTTTCCTGCGCCCCGACTGGGTGGGACTGGTACTAATTTACTGGTGCATGGCATTACCTCACCGGGTGGGTGTAGCCAGTGGCTGGTTCATGGGCCTGATGGTTGACCTGCTCACCGGCACCCTGCTCGGCCAGCACGCCTTGTCATTGACGGTGATTGCCTACATCACACTGAAATTCCATCAGCGCTTGCGACTGGTACCGGTATGGCAACAATCGCTGACCGTGCTGGTATTGCTGGTGCTGCACCAGCTGCTGGCATTGTGGATCAGTCGCATCATCGGTCGCCCCGGCGTCCCCTGGTATTTCTGGATGCCCTCGGTACTGGGCATGATCATCTGGCCACTGGTGTATGTCACACTGCGCGGCCTGCGTCGCGGCTTCAGGGTAAGCTAGTGCCCCGCCAGATCACGCTAAAGGATCATATTTTCGAGTCTCGCCTGGTCATGAACCGGGCAATCCTGTTACTCATTGCGGGGGGTATTCTGCTGGCTGCATTACTGGGGCGCCTGCTATACCTGCAGGTGTTCGCACATGAGCACTTCACCACCCTGTCAGAAGACAATCGTGTCAAGTTGCAGGCGATCGCACCCAACCGTGGCCTGATTTTTGACCGTAACGGCCTTCTGCTGGCCGAAAACCTGCCCTCCTACCGGCTCGAAATTACACCGGAGCAGGTAGAAGACATGGAGGCTACCCTTGGTGCACTCGAGAAGATTATTGAAATCCGGGACAGCGATCGCAGCCGATTCGAAAAACTGCTAAAAAGAAAACCGCGTTTTGAAGAGGTCCCGCTACGTTTTCACCTGAGTGATGATGAAGTTGCACGCTTCTCGGTCAACCGGCACCTCTTCCCCGGCGTCGACATTGCCGCGGGACTGGCGCGGCATTACCCACAGGGTTCACTGGCCGTGCATGCACTGGGTTATGTGGGACGCATCGATGAAAAGGCGCTGCAGGAACTGGACAGCTCCAACTACCGGGGTACCACCCACATCGGCAAGACCGGTATCGAAAAGACCTATGAATCAGTGCTGCATGGCACCGTTGGTTTCCAGCATGTGGAAACCACGGCGCAGGGCCGTGTTATCCGCGTGCTCAGCCGAACTCCGCCAGTATCCGGTCGCAACCTGTACCTGACCATCGACTCCCGGGTGCAGGCCGCCGCGGAGAAGGCCTTTGCCAATCATAACGGTTCGGCAATTGCTATCGATCCTGACAATGGAGACATTCTTGCCTTTGTTAGCCTGCCGACCTATGACCCGAACCCGTTTGTCAACGGCATCGAGTACCAGGACTACGCGGCACTGCGGGACGATGACAAGCAACCGTTGTTCAACCGCGCCCTGCGCGGTCAGTATCCACCTGGTTCCACCATAAAACCCTTTGTCGGGCTGGCAGGTCTTGAACAGGGAGTTACTACCAGCCACTCCAGTACCTACTGCCCCGGATTCTATATGTTGCCCGGCAACACTCGTAAATTCCGCGACTGGAAGCATACCGGTCACGGCACCGTCGACCTGAACAAGGCGATCGTGCAGTCCTGCGACGTCTACTTTTACGACCTTGCCCTGTCCCTGGGAATCGACCGTATGCACAGTTACCTGCAGAACTTCGGTTTTGGAAATAGCAGCGGCATCGATATTCTGGGCGAACTGTCGGGACTGCTGCCGTCGCGCACCTGGAAGCGTGCCCGGCACGATCAGCCCTGGTTCCCCGGAGAGACGATCATTACCGGTATAGGCCAGGGATTTTTTCTGGTCACACCGGTACAACTTGCCACCGCAACGGCAGCACTTGCAAACGGCGGACGGCTGCTGCAACCAAATATTGTGCATGCCGAACAGGAGGCCAACAGTAAGGATCTGTTACCGCACCGTCCACGCATCCGCGACACCATCAGCGTCATTGAGCAGCAACACTGGGACGATATCATCAAGGCCATGA
This sequence comes from Gammaproteobacteria bacterium, assembly GCA_022340485.1. Lineage (GTDB taxonomy): Bacteria > Pseudomonadota > Gammaproteobacteria > UBA9214 > UBA9214 > UBA9214. Next base: position 25,559 of record JAJDNX010000102.1, read on the forward strand.
CAGATGTCGTTCACAGTGCGCGCGGCACGGCGCGCAAGATCGGCGAGGACAGCCCCTACAGGATTGCCGGCAAGACCGGCACGGCACAGGTGTACGGACTCAAGCAGGAAGAAAAATACGATGCCGAGTCCATCCCCGAAGAGCTGCGCGACCATGCCCTGTTCATCGCCTTTGCACCGGTTGAAGCACCGAAGATCGCAGTCGCCGTCATTGTCGAACACGGTGGTGGTGGTGGCTCCACCGCCGCACCCATTGCCCGCGCCATCATCGATGCCTACCTGCAGGGAGCCACGCAATGAATACCGCCCTCACCCCCCACCGCGAGGACGCCAGCCGCAGGGGCTGGCAATACCGGCTGCACATCGATGCTCCGCTGCTGGTTGCCCTGATTGCCGTATCTGCGTTTGGACTGACCGTGCTTTACAGTGCCGGTGGTGGCGATATCGCATTGATAGAACGCCAGCTGGTGCGCCTTGGCATTGCCTTTACCGGCATGCTGGTGGTGGCACAACTGCCGCCCGTGATGCTGCAGCGCCTGACACCCTGGTTGTTCGTTCTTGGTGTACTGTTTCTGCTTGCGGTACTCATTGGGGGCGAGATCAGTGGTGGTGCACAGCGCTGGCTGAACCTGTACTTTGTTCGCTTCCAGCCATCGGAAATGATGAAGCTCGCGGTGCCGATGATGGTTGCCTGGTACCTTGCGGACACCCGTCTGCCGCCGAACCGCTGGCAGTTGCTTGCATCCGCCACGCTCATTGCCGTACCCATGCTGATGATAGCCAAACAACCGGATCTCGGCACTGCCTTGCTGATCGCCTGCTCCGGGTTTTTCGTGGTATTCCTGGCCGGCCTGCAGTGGCGTCTGCTGACATTCTTCAGCGTGTTGCTGGCCGCGGCAGCGCCGGTCCTCTGGCACTTCATGCACGACTACCAGCGCCAGCGTGTCATCACTTTTCTGAGCCCGGAAAGCGACCCGCTGGGCGCTGGCTACCACATTATCCAGTCCAAGATCGCTATAGGCTCGGGTGGCCTGCTGGGTAAAGGCTGGATGAACGGCACACAGTCACAACTGGATTTTCTGCCGGAACGTTCAACGGATTTCATCTTTGCCGTACTTGGCGAAGAGTTTGGTTTCTTTGGCATACTGCTGCTGTTTGCACTGTACACCGCCATCGTGGTACGCGGCATCATGATTACCATCCATGCCCAGGATACCTATACACGCCTGCTGGCTGGCAGCCTGTCAATGACATTCTGTGTGTACTTCATTGTCAACACCGGAATGGTCACCGGGATGCTGCCGGTGGTTGGCTTACCGTTACCCATGATCAGCTATGGCGGCACCTCCATTGTCACACTGATGGCCGGTTTTGGCATCCTGATGTCGATACAAACGCATCGCAAATTACTGGCTACCTGAGCATTAGTGTCGGTGTTAGAATGCACCCGATCTACTTGTCGGCAAGGAACCCGTGAATGCAGTTACAGGCTTTGAAAGCAGGCATCCTTTCATCACTCCTCCTGGTGGCAGTGGCTACCAGCGTTTCTGCGGTTGCAGCAGCCGGGTTCACCACTGACCAGCCACAGGTGCAGGCATTCATCAACATGATGGTCGACAAACACGGCTTCGAAGAGGAGCAACTGGTCCGCGTTTTCGAACAGGCACAGCACCGCGAAGACATCCTGGAATTGATGCGCAAACCGGCCGAGAAACGGCTGGAATGGTATGAATATCGAAAGATTTTCCTGACACCCGCACGCATTGAGGGCGGCGTCAATTTCTGGAAGGAGAATGCAGATTCCCTGCTGAAGGCCAGTGCCGCATTCGCTGTTGATCCACAGATCATCGTGGCCATTATTGGGGTGGAAACCCGTTATGGCAGCAATACCGGACGGCACCGGGTACTGGATGCGCTCTCCACACTGGCGTTTGACTATCCGCCACGCAGTGAGTTTTTCACCGGTGAACTGGAACAGTACCTGATTCTGGCCCGGGAAGAAAACATTGACGTTGTAGAGACCACCGGTTCCTATGCAGGCGCCATGGGCTATGGACAGTTCATTCCCAGCAGCTATCGCAACTATGCCGTCGATTTTGATGCAGATGGCAAGCGCGACCTGTGGAACAGTAAAATGGATATCATTGGAAGTGTCGCCAATTATTTCAAACAACATGGCTGGATACTTGACGCCCCGGTCGCCGTTCGCGCCGCCGTGGAAGGCGACGACTACCTGCCTGTCCTGGAGCTCGGTTATGAACCCAACACCGTACTTGATGCACTGCGTCACGACGGTATCACTCCCCTCAAGCCGATGCCCGATGAACTGGTCGCGGCCCTATTGAGTCTGGAACAGCAGGATGGTCCGGAATACTGGCTGGTCTTCAATAATTTCTACACCATTACCCGTTACAACCACAGCCCGCTCTATGCCATGGCAGCCTACCAGTTGAGTGAGGAAATCCGTGAAGCCTATGAACAAAGCCCGCATTTCAGCGAATAGGCCATCCAACACCGTGACAACGGCCAGGCTGGCTGCGCTGCTGTTGCTTGGCAGCTGCTTTACAGCCTGCACCACTCTGCGGCCCGATCTGCAATCGGATGATGCACCACTCAATCCACGGGATGTTTCAAAGGTAGCCGATGCCGTGCCGCAAAATGAACCCTTGAGCCGCTATGGCAATCCGGAATCCTATGTGGTCTACGGCAAACGTTACCATACCCTGGCGTCAAGCAAGGGGTACAGGGAGAGGGGGATTGCCTCGTGGTATGGCACCAAGTTTCATGGCAAGCGCACCTCCAGTGGCGAACCCTATGACCTGTACGCCATGACGGCTGCCCACAAGACCCTGCCGCTACCGACCTATGTCGAAGTGACTAACCTGAAGAACGGACGCACCGTCATCGTCAGGGTCAATGACCGTGGCCCCTTCCACGATGACCGGCTGATTGACCTGTCCTATGCCGCTGCGGTCAAGCTCGATATCCTGCCCTATGGCACCGGGCAGGTGGAAATACGCGCCATCGACCCCGATGAATCTGAATCCCGCACGATTGCAAGTCTCACCGAGACTGCGCCTGCGGCGACACCGGAGAACACGGTGCTATACCTGCAGGTCGGTGCCTTTTCGAATCACCACAATGCACAACGGATGCAGAAGGACCTGCAGTCGCAGAATATCGGGGATGTCAGAATCGTCGAGGCGACAACCGATGCCGGTTCCTTTTACAAGGTTCAGGTAGGCCCCTTGACGAGCCACAGGGAAGCCAACCGGGTAACACAGGAACTGAAGACCCTGGGTATCAACAACAGCCATTCAATCGTCCAGTAAGCGCTCCCGAGAGGGCGGTAGACAGGCATTGCAATATGGTGTCCACATACGGACAATGCAGGCACATTCGAGCCCACGCCACCACAGGAAAATCATGTTTAAGTATCTGTTATACATAGTTATTATGTCCTCCCAGCTACTCGGCGCCAGTATTCTGCAGGCTGCCATGCCCATCCCCAAACCTCCGTCCACAGGTGCCAAGTCCTACATCATCCTGGACTATGAAAGCGGCAACACACTTGCAGAGGAGAATGCAGATATCGCAGTGGAACCGGCGAGCATCACCAAGCTGATGACCGCCTACGTGATCTTCAATGAATTACAATCCGGCAATATCGCCCTGAACGATATCGTAACCATCAGTGAAAAGGCCTGGCGTACTCCCGGCTCACGCATGTTTGTTGAAGTCGGCAAACAGGTACCGGTCGAGTCTCTGCTGCAGGGCATGATTGTACAGTCGGGAAATGACGCAACCGTAGCACTGGCCGAATATGTTGCCGGCAGCGAGGATTCCTTCGCAGCCCTGATGAACAAGCATGCCGAAGCAATTGGCCTGAGCGGCAGCCACTTCATGAACTCAACGGGCCTGCCTGATGAAAATCACTACATGACCGCCAGGGATATTGCCAAGCTGTCTGCATTGTTGATCAAAAAATTTCCAGAATACTACAAGTGGTACTCACAGAAGGAATACACCTTTAACGACATTACCCAGCAGAACCGCAACCGGTTGCTGTGGCAGGATGAAAGCGTCGATGGCCTGAAAACCGGCCATACGGATGCAGCAGGCTATTGCCTGGTGACGTCCGCGAAAAAAGATGACATGCGCCTGATTACCGTGGTACTGGGCACCGGCAGCGACAATGCCCGGATTGATGCCAGCCAGGCACTGCTCAATTATGGTTTCCGCTTCTTTGAGACCCACAAACTCTACGATGCCGGTACCCAGTTGACGACATCACGCATCTGGAAAGGCAGTAGTGAAACCATTTCACTGGGGCTCGACAAGGCACTGTATGTCACCATCCCTCGTGGGCAATACAACTCACTGGATGCCTCCATGAATATCAATCATCGCATCATGGCACCCGTCACCAAAGGGCAGGCACTGGGGACCGTGCAGGTAAAACTCGGGGAGCAGGTAGTAGCCAATCAGCCATTGGTTAGCTTGCAAACGATCGGCGAAGGCTCCTTCTGGCAGCGCATCATGGATGAAGGCCTGTTATATTTCGAATAGGCCAGGCAGCCGCGTCTCATGTCAACAGCCTATCTGAATGGCGTATTCCAGCCACTGTCGGAGACACGGGTGTCGGTCATGGACCGGGGCTTTTTGTTCGGAGACGGTGTCTACGAGGTGATCCCCGTTTACGGCGGCAGGCTGTTTCGGCTGACGCATCATCTTACACGTCTGTGCAACAGCCTCGACGCCGTGCGCATCGGCAACCCGTTATCGACTGCAGCATGGGAAACCATGCTCAACGACCTCGTTATCCGCAATAATGGCGGTGACCAGGCGGTCTATTTACAGGTGACGCGGGGTGTGGCACCCAAGCGTGACCATGCCTTTCCGGAAAATACCTCACCCACACTGTTCGCCATGAGCACACCGCTGGCTGCATCGGTTGAAATTGACAGCATCATAGGCACGACTGCCATCACCCTGCCGGATATCCGCTGGAAACTCTGCAACATCAAGGCCATTACCCTGCTGCCTAATGTGTTGTTGCGACAACAGGCGATCGACAGCGATGGCGCCGAGGCAATCCTGATAAA
>JAJDNX010000110.1 GCA_022340485.1 Gammaproteobacteria bacterium
TCAGCCAGGCAGCAGCCCGCAGGGCGCCATTGGCAAAGGTCATGCGACTCGAGGCCTTGTGAGTGATTTCCACTCGTTCGCCACTGCCGGCAAACAGCACGGTGTGATCGCCAACAATATCACCAGCCCTGATGGTCTCGAAACCGATGGTTTTGCGATCGCGTTCCCCGGTATGTCCTTGCCGCCCGTACACGGCACAGGATTTCAAATCCCGGCCCAGCGCCGCTGCAACCACCTCGCCCATACGCAAGGCCGTGCCGGAGGGCGCATCCACCTTGTAGCGATGGTGTGCCTCGATAATTTCCACATCGACATCCTCACCCAGCACATGTGCTGCCATGTCCAGCAGCTTCAGACACAGATTGACGCCGACACTCATATTTGGTGCAAACACAATGGCGATGTCCTGCGCAGCGGAAGCGATCCGCACCTTCTGCTCATCACTGAAGCCGGTTGTACCGATCACCATGCGGCGACCGGCCTGGCGGCAGATCTCGAGGTGGGCAAGGGTAGCTTCAGGACGGGTAAAATCAATCAACACATCAAAGTCGCCCGTCACTGCAACCAGTTCTGCGCCCACAGGGATACCCAGCTTGCCGATACCGGCGAGGTCACCGGCATCGCTACCTAGCAGAGAATTACCGGGGTGCTCCAGAGCAACAGTGACTTCAAGCCCTTCGATCTGCTGGCAGGCCTCGATCAGGCTGCGGCCCATGCGACCGGCAGCGCCGGTAATAGCGATTCTTGTCATGTTCGTAGAGTTCTCATCTGCAGGAGGAGAGAAGAGTGAGAGAATCAGCTACTCGTGTCAACACGGCATCTGAAAGCGATGTCCTTTGTTCGGGACATGGTTTCGCTTTATCGGGTGAGGTCTTTTTAACTGCCTGTTTCGCCCTTTCGGGCGAGGTACTTTCTCTTGAGTACCCAAGAGAAAGCACCCAAAGAGAAGGGCAGCCCGGCTGCACTCATCGGCTGCGCCGATGCCCTGCGTTCCTCGCCCCTCCGGGAGCGCGCACAACTCGGCAGGTAAACCTGCCTCAAACAGGGTGCGCGCTTTGTTCCCGGAGTGGCTGCGGTACTCGGTGAGTGCAAACGGGTAGCAGTTGGCAGGTTCTGGTGGTTGGTTTTTTTATTTCCACCCGTCTGGCGCAGCCGAGCATCGCAGTAAAGACCGGAGCAAGCTCGCGCCTGTTTGAGCGTAGCGAGTTGCGCGAGCGCCGGGCTTTACGAGAAACACAGGGAACCCGCGTAGCGGGCAAGCCTCCGGGATCGCCTTTCTTTTGGGCACTTTTCTTTGGCGAAGCAAAGAAAAGTACCTCGCCCGATCGGGCGAAACAGGCGGGTAATATCTAGCACGCCCTCCAGGGTGAAACCATACGCCTGGAAAAACTCGTAGCCATAAATTCAGAATCAGCTGCGGATTGACGCATTGAATTTACCCGGCCAGGCTATCAAAAAACTTCTTCACGCCATCCATCCAGGAGGTTGTCTGCGGACTATGGCGCCCGGCGCCCTCATCCATATGTCCCGAAAATTCATTCAACAGATCTTTCTGTTTACGCGTCAGGTTGACGGGCGTCTCAACCGTGACCTTGCACAGCAGATCACCGACAGGGCCACCACGGACCGGTTTCACACCCTTGCCGCGCATGCGGAATATTTTTCCGGTCTGCGTCTCGGCTGGAATCTTCAGGTTAACCCGGCCGTTCAGCGTCGGCACTTCCAGCTCACCGCCCAGCGCCGCCGTCACGAAACTGATCGGCACATCACAGTAGAGATTGCTGTCTTCACGCTGGAAAATCGGGTGTTCCTTGACCGATACCTGCACGTAGAGATCACCCGGTGGTCCACCGCTTTCACCGGCTTCACCCTCACCCGCAAGGCGGATGCGATCGCCGTTATCGACACCTGCCGGCACCTTGACCGACAGGGTCTTGCGCTCCTGCACCCGACCCTTGCCGCGACAGCCACTACAAGGATCCGTGATTACGGTGCCTTTTCCCTGGCAATGCGGACAGGTCTGCTGCACCGAAAAGAATCCCTGCTGCATGCGCACCTGGCCATGTCCACCGCAGGTCGTGCAGGTCGTTGGTGTACTGCCTTTCTTCGCACCAGTACCACCACATTGCTGGCAGACCACCATCGTCGGTACACGTATTTTCACCTCGGTCCCGGCGACTGCATCTTCCAGCGACAGTTCCAGGTTGTAACGCAAATCTGAACCGCGATAGACGCGTTGTCCGCCGGAGCGTCCGCCCCCGAAGATATCGCCAAACACATCACCGAAGATATCATTGAAACCGCCGGCACCGGCGCCGCGACCGAAACCGGCACCCATGGATGGATCTACCCCGGCATGTCCGAACTGATCATAGGCAGCCCGCTTATGCGGATCGTTCAGTGTCTCAAAGGCCTCCTTGCACTCCTTGAATTTCGCCTCGGCCGTTGCATCATTCTGGTTACGGTCCGGGTGATGCTTTTGTGCGGCGCGCCGGTAGGCCTTTTTCAATTCGGCCTCACTGCAATTTCTGGAGACACCGAGAACTTCGTAATAATCACGCTTTGACATAATCGTTCAGCATTTATCAGTTTTCTGCTTGTACCCGTTTGGCAATATTGAACGAGCGACCACTCTACGGTAAAAATCCGGCCCCGTTTAGACGGGACCGGATTTATGAACATCACTGAAGAAGGATCGTCACACCGTTATTTGTTGTCGGCATCCTTGACCTCTTCAAACTCGGCATCGACGACATCATCAGCTGCACCGCCAGCATTCGCCTGCTCAGCCCCGGCACCTTCAGCACTACCCTGCCCGGCCTGCTGCTGCTCCTTGTAAACACGTTCTGCCAGCTTGCCGGATTTCTCTCCAAGTTCACTGATCTTCGCCTCAATGGCTGCCTTGTCATCACCCTTGAGAACCTGCTGCAACGCCTCGATGGCTGATTCGATATCCTTCTTCTCGGACTCGTCCACCTTGTCACCAAGGTCCGCGAGCGATTTGTTGGTGGCATGGATCAGACCATCAGCCTGGTTGCGCACATCGACCAGTTCGTGGAACTTGCGGTCTTCGTCTGCGTGTGCCTCGGCATCCTTCACCATCTTGTCGATTTCTTCATCCGACAAACCACTGGACGCCTTGATCTGTATCGACTGTTCCTTGCCAGTGGCCTTGTCCTTGGCAGACACATGCAAGATACCATTGGCATCGATATCGAAGGTGACTTCGATCTGCGGAATGCCGCGTGGCGCAGGTGGGATATCGCTCAGGTCAAAGCGCCCCAGTGACTTGTTGGCCGAGGCCACATCACGCTCCCCCTGCAACACGTGCACGGTTACCGCAGACTGGTTGTCATCGGCAGTGGAGAACACCTGGTTCGCCTTGGTCGGTATGGTGGTGTTTTTCTCGATCAGCTTGGTCATGACACCACCCAGTGTTTCGATGCCCAGTGACAGCGGGGTGACATCAAGCAAAAGGACATCCTTGACCACACCGCCAAGTACACCACCCTGGATGGCCGCACCAATGGCGACAGCCTCATCCGGGTTCAGATCCTTGCGCGGCTCCTTGCCAAAGATTTTCTGCACCGCTTCCTGTACCTTCGGCATGCGCGTCTGGCCGCCGACGAGGATGACATCATCAATATCACTGGCAGACAGGCCGGCGTCCTTGAGGGCCAGCTTGCACGGACCGATTGTACGATCAATCAGTTCCTCGACCAGGGATTCCAGCTTGGTGCGGGTGAGCTTGATATTGAGATGCTTCGGACCGCTGGCATCGGCGGTAATATAAGGCAGGTTTACATCAGTCTGCTGGCTGGAAGACAGCTCGATCTTGGCCTTCTCCGCACCTTCCTTGAGGCGCTGCATGGCCAGCGGGTCTCCGCGCAGGTCCATGCCCTGGTCCTTTTTGAACTGATCGGCCAGGTAATCGATCAGGCGCTTGTCAAAATCTTCACCACCAAGGAAGGTATCACCGTTGGTGGAAAGCACTTCAAACTGATGTTCTCCGTCGACATCGGCGATCTCGATGATGGATATATCAAAGGTACCGCCACCCAGGTCATACACGGCAATCTTCGAGTCACCGCGCTTCTTGTCCAGGCCATAGGCAAGTGCCGCAGCGGTCGGCTCGTTGATGATACGTTTGACATCCAGACCGGCAATACGGCCGGCATCCTTGGTAGCCTGACGCTGCGAATCGTTGAAGTAGGCCGGAACCGTAATGACCGCCTCGGTAACCTTCTCGCCAAGGTAATCCTCAGCAGTACTCTTCATCTTCTGCAGTACGCGTGCAGCCACTTCCGGCGGCGCCATGCGCTTGCCCTGCGCCTCTACCCAGGCATCACCGTTATCCGCCTTGACAATCTTGTAGGGCACCAGATCGATATCACGCTGCACAACCTCTTCGTCGAAGCGTCGCCCGATCAGGCGCTTGACCGCAAACAGGGTATTGGTGGGGTTGGTAACCGCCTGCCGCTTGGCGGCCTGGCCGACCAGCACCTCGTCGCTGTCGGTGAAGCCGACAATGGATGGCGTGGTGCGATCGCCTTCGCTGTTTTCGATGACCCGGGCCTCTTTGCCTTCCATCACCGCCACACAGGAATTGGTGGTGCCGAGGTCAATGCCTATAATTTTGCCCATGTTCTTTAATCTCCACGTAACTGTTTGAAATATATGAGTTTATAACCCAGATTCCTATAACCCTTTAAATGGGGGCGATAACCCGGGAAATCAAGCCTGCCCAGGTATTTAACTGCTGGACACGGGTGCCTTCGAAACAATGACCATCGCCGGCCGAATCAGCCGGCCATTCAGGGTATATCCTTTCTGCACTACGGTAACAACGGTATTCGGCTCGACATCATCGCGTTCCTGCATGGACATCGCCTGATGGAAATCAGGGTTGAATGGCTCATCCTGCGGATTCACTTCGCTGATTGCTGCCTTATCCAACGCGCTGGTGAGCATTTGCAGGGTCAGGGCAACACCTTCCCTGAGTTTATCGCTGTCGGCTCCCTCGAGATCAAATGCCGCCAGACCCATTTCCAGGCTGTCCTTGACGGGTAACAGTTCACTGGCAAAACGTTCCAGCGCAAACTTGTGTGCATTGGCCAGATCTCGCTCGGAACGTTTACGGAGGTTTTCCATGTCGGCCTGCAGGCGTACAACCTGGCCCCAGTGGTCATCTGCCTTGCCACGCGCGTCTTCCAGCAAGGAGACCAGCTCGGCGTGATCAGGCATTTCCTCCGCGCCTGTGCCTTGTCCTGCAACAGCGGGATCCGGCTGGGTGACTTCATTTTCATCGACAGTATCGGTCGAGTTTTCTTTCTCTGACATAGATGTACTCCACAATCGTGATGTTTAGTAGTAATGAGCTGAGCGACTGCCCCGGGCAAGCAGCTAATAGCTGACAATATGGGGATAATTACTTGTGATTCAAGGCTGCACCGAGCAAGCGTGCCGTGGCATCGACAATCGGGATCACCCTGTTGTATGCCATCCTGGTCGGGCCAATCACGCCCACCACTCCCATCACCTTGCCATCCACCGAGTACGGGGCGGTTACCATACTGCATTCATCCAGCATCTGGTATCCGGATTCCTCACCTATAAAAATCTGGATGCCCTGACTGTGTATACACTGATCCAGCAAATGCAGTATGTCACGCTTCTGGTTGAAGGCATCGAATAATTTGCGCAGCTTGTCGATATCGCAAAGTTCCTGAAACTCCATCAGGTTGGTTTGCCCGGCCATGACGTAATCTTCATCCTGGTTGGACTCCAGCACCTGATCCGCCATCCGCATGGCAGTCAGCATCATGCTGTTCATGGTGCTGCGCGTCTCCTGCATCTCACGCAGCAAGGTCGCGCGCACCTCGGTGAGGTCCTTGCCGGCAAACATGGCATTCAGGTAGTTCGAGGCCTGTTGCAGCTCGGAGGCACTGAGTTTCTTGTCGGTCTTGAGCATGCGGTTTTGCACCTCATCCTCGCCGGTGACCAGTATCGCCAGTACCCGGCTTTCCGAGAGCGCCAAAAATTCAACGCGCTTGAACAAGGCATGCGCATGACTTGGCAGGGTCACGACTCCCGCCATGTGAGTGATACCGGAAAGCAATCCGGATGCGGACTCCACCAGGTTCTTCGGTGTCGCCTTCAGTGACAGTTCCAGCCGCATTTTCTCAATCGAATGACTGTCCAGTGGCTGCACTGTCAATAGCGTATCGACAAAAAAACGGTAGCCTTGCACCGTCGGGACCCGGCCTGCGGAAGTATGCGGGGAACTGATAAATCCCAGCGCCTCCAGGTCGGACATGACGTTGCGGATGGTCGCCGGACTCAAATCCATACCGAGTTCACGTGCAAGGGTACGCGATCCAACCGGCTGACCATCGCGTACATAACGATCAATCAGCGACCGCAACATCAGCTGGGCGCGATCTGGCAAGTCAGTTTTTTTGTCGGTCATGGCTTGGCAGGGAGGTGATCGTTGACATCACAACATGATAATAGATTTGGCACTCCCTGCGGAAGAGTGCCAGCAGTGGCCTGCAAGCCAGCGGCATGACTCTACAGAGAGTTGGCGCACCTCGAAAGTCGTGCTAGTTTGACCACCCATTACAGGGAACCGCTATGAAATCCCGATTCACGCACATTGGCATCATTGGCAAATCCGAAGACAGCAATGTCTCGACCACCCTGCGCGCATTAACCAGCCACCTTGAGCAGCGGGAAGTAGAGATTCTGCTCGATGGCGACCTTGCAGACATCCTGCCGCACAGCCCGCATGGTGTGGTTGATCGAAACACACTGGCGACGGCCTGTGATCTGGTCATCGTTGTAGGCGGCGACGGCACCCTGCTGAACGCTGCCCGCAGTCTCGCCGAACCCGGCATTGCTGTGCTCGGCGTCAATCTTGGTCGTCTGGGTTTCCTGGTGGACGTATCACCCGAGGACATGCATGCACAACTGGACAAGATCCTTTCCGGTCAATACTCCGAGGAACATCGCACCCTGCTGCACATGACGGTCATCCGTGACGGTGAGGTACTCAGTCAAAGTTCCGCACTGAACGATGTCGTCGTGCACAAGAAAGACATCGCCCGCATGATAGAACTGGATACCTACATCGACGGACACTTTCTGAATACCAACCGTTCTGATGGCCTGATCGTCTCCACACCAACAGGATCTACCGCCTATGCCCTCTCCGGCGGTGGACCGATCCTGCATCCAAAACTGGAAGCCATCACGCTGGTACCGATATGTCCGCACACCCTGAGCAACCGCCCCATCGTCATCGACGATGATTCCACCATCGAAATCATCATCCACACCGGCACCCTCGAGGCCACGGTATCCTGTGACGGGCAAGTCGATCAGTCCCTGCAAGCCGATGACCTCATCACTGTTCGCAAGCACAATCATGCCCTGCGTCTGTTGCATCCGCCGGGACATGATTATTTTGCCGTGCTGCGGGAAAAGCTCCGCTGGAGCGAGCAACCTTGAGAATCACGAAGACCAGCCATGCTCACACACATACACGTACGTAACCTCGCGATCGTCGACGAGATCGAAGTGGAACTGAGCCCCGGCATGACTGCACTGAGTGGTGAAACCGGTGCCGGAAAATCCATCCTGGTGGACGCGCTGGGGCTTGTGCTCGGCGATCGTGCCGACAGTTCGGTGATACGCCATGGCTGCGCGCGCGCGGAAATATCAGCCGCATTTCACATCCAGGACCATCCTGCCATCGGTCACTGGCTGGCTCAGCAGGAACTCGACAGGGACGGGGAATGCCAGCTGCGCCGTATTATCAGTCTCGAAGGCCGCACTCGTGGCTTCATTAATGGCCAGGCAGTACCCATGCAGTCACTGCGCGAACTTGGCGAACAGCTGGTTGACATCCACGGCCAGCATGAACACCAGTCATTACTGCGCAGCAGCGTGCAGCGACAGTTGCTCGATGCCTTTGGCGGACATCAGGCTCTGCTTGACAGGCTGTCGCTGCTCTACAGGGACTGGAATACCGTCCAAGCTGAATTGCAGGGCGTATTCGGCAACGAGGCCGACCGTGATGCACGTCTTGACCTGCTGCGCTATCAACACCAGGAACTGCAGTCGCTCGGACTGGATATAGAGGACATCAATAAAATAGACGAAGAACATGCCTGCCAGGCAAATGCCGGTCGGTTGATCGAGTCGTCCCACCGGGCGCTGGAGCGCCTTGATGGCGATGAAGGTGCCTGCGCCAGTTCCCTGGTAAACCAGACACTGGAAGAGCTGAATGAACTGGCCGGACTGGACAGTCGCCTGGAGGAAGCAACCCGGCTGCTGGATGAAGCGGCCGTGTTGATCAGGGAGAGCATCGAGTCCTTGCGGCACTATGCAGAAGCTCTGGACATCGACCCGGAGCGACTGCAATGGCTGGAGCAACGCATTGCCATTCTTCATGATCTGGCACGCAAGCACCGTTGCCGCCCGGAAGACTTGCCGGCGGTCGAGGACAGAATTCGCGGCGAGCTGGACAGCATCGAACATGCCGACGAATACCGTGCGTCACTGCAGGGACGGCTCGCTGCACTACAACAGGACTATCTGGATACAGCCCGGCAATTAACCGCAAAACGTACCCGGGCCGCTGCAGCATTTAGCAAGCAAATCACCTCTGCCATGCAAACACTTGGCATGGCCGGTGGTGTCTTTTCCGTGCACATCAAGCCACGTCCGGAGAATTCCTTCAGCCCACTGGGGATGGACGATATCGAGTTCATGGTCAGCGCAAACACCGGCCAGCCGCTTCAACTACTAAGCAAGGTAGCCTCGGGTGGTGAATTGTCGCGCATCAGCCTGGCCATCCAGGTGATCTCCGTCAGCAGTGACACCATCCCGACATTGATCTTCGATGAAGTGGACAGCGGCATTGGTGGCGGTGTCGCTGAAATCGTCGGCCGGAAGCTGCGTGCACTCGGCGCAGACCGGCAGGTATTGTGTGTCACACACCTGCCACAGGTGGCAGCGCTTGCACATCAGCAGTTGCAGGTCAGCAAGCTCTCCGGAAAGGACACCACCCGCACCCGTATCCGTACACTGGCCGAGGAAGAGCGCATCGATGAACTGGCGCGCATGCTGGGCGGTATCCGGATTACACAGCAGACCAGGGAGCATGCCCGGGAGATGCTGCAACAGGGACAAGCGGAAACAGACACGGCACAACCAAAGAAAAAGCGAAAACGAACCGTTTAGGCCAGAGACCCTGAGTTACAGCGCCTGGCATTTCCTGCAAATGCCATACATATACAGACAGTGGTCGGTTAAATCGTAGCCCAGCTCCGCAGCAATTGCCTTTTGCCGCTTCTCGATTATTTCGTCAATAAACTCATCCACCTGGCCACATTTCACGCACACAATGTGATCGTGGTGGTTGCCCTCGTTGAGCTCAAATACGGAGTGCCCGCCCTCAAAGTGGTGGCGTTTCACCAGGCCAGCCGTTTCAAACTGCGTCAGCACCCGGTAGACCGTGGCCAGGCCGATATCTTCGCCGGTATCCAGCAGCGCCTTGTAGACATCTTCTGCACTCTGATGGCGGCTGCTGGTATGCTCCAGGATATCCAGAATCTTCATCCTGGGCAGTGTCACTTTCAGACCGGCCTTGCGTAATTCACTGGATTCCAATGCGCTCTCTCCTGTATTGATGCCACTGGCTGCAAACTTGCGGTATTATGCGGCCGAACCTTTACTCGGTAACAAGACCGATCTGCGGATGAAAAAGCTTCTCATTATTACTACCTGCATTGCAAGTCTGTCGATCACAGCCTGCTCCGGGGTTCACCTGGTCCATAAAATCGACGTTCAGCAAGGTAATGTCATCACCCAGGATCAGGTTAACCAGCTGGAACCCGGCATGAGCCGCCGACAGGTGCAGTTCATTATGGGCTCACCGATGATCGCCGATGTCTTTCACCAGGACCGCTGGGATTACATCTACCGCATGAAACCGGGCTATGGCGAGGTGGTTGAAGAACGTATTAGCCTGTTTTTCAAGGATGATGTGCTGTCCAGCACCAGTGGTACCGTGCACCCGCAACCGGATAGCACTGACAGTTCGCAGCCAAAGCAGGTTACCCTCGTGGTCCCCCCCGAAGAGCGCGTGGAACCCGGAATCTTCAACAAGCTGTGGCACTGGTTGACATTTCGCAAAGCGGGCGAGGACAGTTACGTCGCATCAAAAGACAAATAGCGTCCCGCTTTGAGCTAAAGACATTTTTGCCACGGAAGTACACAGAAGTACAGTGAAGACTAGTACCAATACAAGAAACCTGTCCGTGTTTTTCCGTGTGCTTCCGTGGCGA
>JAJDNX010000111.1 GCA_022340485.1 Gammaproteobacteria bacterium
GCGAATCTCTCGGTTCTATCGACGCTTACTGGATCCGAAGACGTGATTCTGCTGGATGCCGACTGTCATGCAAGTATCTACGATGGCACCCGTCTCGGCAACGCACAGGTGATCCGTTTCCATCATAACAACCCGGGAGATCTTGAGAAGCGACTAAAACGACTCGGTGACCGCGCGGCGAACACCCTCGTGGTAGTGGAAGGAATCTACAGCATGCTCGGTGACCGGGCACCGCTGCGCGAGATCGTTGAGGTCAAGAGCCAGTATGGGGCCTCCCTGCTGGTGGACGAAGCCCATTCCCTGGGAGTTCTCGGCCAGCATGGCAGGGGTCTTGCTGAAACGGTTGGTGTCGAGGCCGAGGTGGACTTCATCACCGGTACCTTTAGCAAAAGCCTGGGCTCAATCGGTGGATTCTGCGTCAGCCGCTGGCCGGAGCTGGAATCTGTGCGCTATGCCATGCGGCCCTATATATTTACCGCATCCGCTTCACCGTCGTTGATATCCTCGACCCGCAAGGCACTAGAGATTCTCAGCGGTAGCACCGGGCTACGCAAAAAACTCTGGGACAACGCAACACAACTGTACCAGGGGCTATTGGCACTGGGTTTTGAACTCGGTCCAGAGATCAGCCCGGTGATAGCGGTGCGGCTACCGGCATCCGCTGGAGAGGTTACCGCACTATGGAGTCAATTACTGTCGGGGGGGATCTATGTCAACCTGGTCCTCCCCCCTGCGACCCCGGGTGGTATCCCCTTGCTGCGCTGCAGCCTCAGTGCTGCCCATAGCCAGGAGCAGATCGACAGCATCCTGAAGGCCTTTGCTGTGATCAGTGAAAAGCTGCGCCCATAGCCTTAAGTCTCCATGCTGGTATAGGGTATTCACGCATAAACTACACAGGTCCTTTCAGATAACCTTACGGCCATGCACCTGCTGAAGACCTTTGCCCGCGCCTACCCGTTGCAGAGTGCCATCATGCTAGTCGCGCTGCTGGTTGCTGGCCTGGTCGAGGGCCTCAGTCTGACCGCGCTATTGCCATTGTTGAACCGTGTCCTGGTCAAACCAGGCTCACTCGTGAATGATGCGGCAACGATTGCGGCTGACCCCCGCTCCGATGTAGGGAATGCACTTCTGAGTGGCATCGAGGCCATGGGCTTGACTCCCAGTGTCGAGTTGCTGCTGCTGGTTATCGTAGTTGGCTCCATCATGAAGGGGGGCCTCGTCCTGCTGGCCAAGAAAAAGGTTGGCTATATCGTGGCGCAGGTCTCCACCGACCTGCGCCTGTCAATGCTGCGAGCAATGCTGGCATCGCGATGGGAATATTTTCTGCATCAGCAGGTCGGTCAGCTGACCAATTCCATGTCAATTGAGGCTGTCAGGGCGGCTAATGCTTACCTGTATGGAGCTACCCTGATATCACAACTCATTCAGGCACTGGTTTACGTCACTATCGCCACCATGCTGATGTGGCAGGCGGCTCTGTTTTCTTTTCTGATGGGCATTATCATCTATGTAGCCTTGAACCGACTGGTCACAATGGCCCGCAAGGCCGGCAAACGTCAGACAACATTGACCAAGCTGATGATTGCGCGTCTCACAGATACGCTACTCTCGGTCAAGCCACTGAAGGCGATGGGACGGGAGGGCCTGGTCGATACCGTACTGGCGTCGGAAACGAAAAATATTAACCGCGCCTTGCGCCGCGAGGTAGTGAGCACCGAGTTCCTGGCAGCCGGACAGGAGATACTGTTCGCGCTGGTACTGGTGATCGGGATCTATATCACACTGGTGAAGTGGGAGCTGCCGGTTGCGACGGTGATGGTACTGGGTTTTCTGTTGTCCAGGATATTACGGAGGACCGGCCAGGTACAACGCAGCTACCAGAAGATGGCCGTCTCCGAGTCTGCCTACTGGTCTATCCAGAAAACCATCAAGAAGGCCGAGCGGGCACGGGAAGATCTGGGGGGCGATTACACACCAACCCTTGAGCAGGGCATCGAGTTGCGGGATGTCAGTTTCTCCTACGATGCCAAGAAGATACTGGATACGATAAACCTCAACATCCCGGCGGGTTCGTTTACCGCCATTATCGGGCCGTCAGGCTCAGGCAAAACCACCTGTCTCGATCTGATCATCGGCTTACTACAACCGGACAGTGGCACACTGCTGGTCGATGGCGTTGCCCTGATGGAACTTGACATGCGGAGCTGGCGGCGCATGATCGGATACGTCCCGCAGGAGACAGTTCTGCTGCACGATTCGGTGCTCAACAATGTGGCACTGGGAGATCCAGGTATCAGTGAAGCCGATGTTATTTCGGCCCTGCGGGAGGCCGGTGCCTGGGGATTCGTAGAAAAGCTGTCCGGGGGTATACATGAAATTGTGGGTGAACGGGGCGGCAAACTGTCTGGCGGTCAGCGGCAGCGTATCATGATTGCACGTGCCCTGGTTCACCGACCGCGGCTGCTGATACTCGACGAGGCGACCTCTGCGCTTGATCCACAGAGTGAAATGGCGATTTGCGAGACGCTGCGCAAGTTGGTTGGCGCGCATACCATCCTTGCGATCTCACACCAACCTGCCCTGTTGAATGCCGCCGAGCGTGCCTACCGCTTGCAGGACGGGCATGCACAACTGGTAAAGGGGGTTACTGAGTAGCATTCCTGTTATGGCTCCAGCCGCATCCAGAATCCAGGTGTGTGCTTTGCGATGCCCCCATCAGCTGTTAGACTTTATACCCCTTCCCACACAGCCTTTGATTTCACACCCCTCAGCCGGGAATTGTCCAGTGCGAATCGGATTTCTGTTCAATCATTTCTTTCCCCACCAGGTACCGCACGCAGCGCCCTATGCGTTCGAGCTTTCGCGCCGTAATCCAGGCTTTGAAGTCATCATCGCATGCTCATCGAGAGCTGAAATGCAACTGGCCCGGCGTATTGGCCAGCTCTATCCCGGCCACCACTGCACCTTCAAGTCCATTCGTCCCTCCTGGGCTTACCGCCTAATCGATCCCCTGGTCTCGCCGTATACATTCACGCGAAAGAAGATGGTTCTGAAGAACAACCTGGATTTCTTCCGCAGCCTGGATGCACTGGTAGCACCTGAGCGCCACTGCATGCGATTGCGGACGCTCTACAAGCTCGCAGGGGTAAGGATGATTCACGCACGCCACGGTGCCGGAGACCGAGAGGGCGGCTTCGATGACCGCTCCGGTGCATTCGACCTGACGCTGCTACCCGGCCAGAAATATGTCGACCGTCTGCAGGAGATCGAGGCCCTGCGCCCGGGTGCCTATGCAGTCGTCGGCTGGCCCAAGTTCGAGGTCGTTCGCGGCCTCAACCCCAAGCCAGTGCGCCTCTTCGACAACGACAATCCGGTGGTTATCTACAACCCGCATTTCGACCAGAGGGTGTCCTCCTGGGAGAAGATGGGCTTGCAGGTGCTGGACTTCTTCGTTGACAACCCGGACTACAACCTGATCTTCGCACCGCATGTCGTACTGTTCAAACGGCATGCACGACACCAGGGATACCTGCCGAAGAAGTACCGCAAGATCCCCAACATTCTGATTGATACCGGCAGTGTCGCCTCGACCGACATGAGCTATATCCTGAATTCTGACATCTATCTGGGTGATGTGAGCAGCCAGGTCTATGAATTCCTGCTCGAGCCGCGACCGTGCATTCACCTGAACGCACATCATGTTGACTGGCAGGGCAACCCCTACTACCTGCATTTCACGCTCGGCCAGGTGGTCGACGATGTCGAAAAGCAACTGGGCCCTGCGCTGGAGCGTGCATTCGACACCCACAAGCAATACCTGGACGAACAGCGACGCGCCTTCGCCTACACCTTTCACACCGAGGCCGGCAGCACAGCTGCGCAGCGCGGCGCCGATGCTATTGCCCGGTTTCTTAGCAAGCCCGAAAGAGGCTCCTGACAACCAAGTCTGGATCGCCATGATTCCCATCCGGCATCTGCAACTTCAGCCCCGCAAATAGGTACTGAAGCAGCCCGATGAAAATATCCCTGCGACAAAGAAGCCTCCGTTTTTATAATATTCATCGGGTGCGGGAGGATGTGTGCGCACAAGTGTTCTATGAACACAGTCCCTGCGCAAAACTTGCGCTGCCATTTGGCGAGTGCAATCAACTATTCAGGAGACGGGTAACAAAATTTTCCGGTGAATATTCGTAGAGCACCTCTGCCGCAATGGGTTCCTGGCTTGAATTTAAAAACATGGCTATTTCACTGCTTGTGGTTGCCTCGTTCAGTATCAGTACATTGTTTGCATTGTAAAGCGCTGTTTTCTTGATGGCAGCATTGGTTGTTATGATTTTTTTCCCGTAGAGTGCAGCCTCGATTGGCCTTAATGACAGTCCCTCCTGGCTGTCTTGTGTGATATCAAGCAGACACTTTGAATTTGCAACCAGTGACAGATACTCTTGATAGGAAATCAACTTTATTCCGCCACTGCCCGTAACCCTTGAGAGCACCTTGAAACCGGCGTCTGAAAGCGCGGCGTGCAGTTGATCCACGAGGGATTTTCTGCCTTTGTCACGCCCAACAAAAAGCAAATCGATTTCTGCTTCAGGGGTGCTTTGCAGGTGAAATTTTCTGACAAACTGGGAATAATGGTTAAGTGAATATGCCTTGCAGTCCGCTTCATCAAAGGACCAGATTGCAATGCCTTTTTCCTTCAAGCGTGATATTCCGTGCAGCAGATTTTTGTTTCTGGCCACTATGTTTCTGCAAATAATGGCCGCCTGAAAAGTAATCGGAATCTCGCTTAATATCCGCGTCAGATTTGCTTTTCCCTGAAAAAAGAACAAGCCTTCCGGGTGTTTTCTCGTCAGCTTTCTAATCAATCTTTTCAGCTGATAGTGTCTAGCTGTTTTGGACCACCTAGCCAGTAGATTACCTTGATACTGGCTTTTTTTTAAATTGATGACATTTACCGTTATACTCCCGACCTGACCGATACCAAGAGATTGTTCATCGTAGTCTGGCCAGAAACCGACAAAATAAGCCGCTTTCTGTGGCAATTTCGAATTATTTTGGGTTCTCATCTGCAAAATGACCTTTCCATACTACCTTCAGCATCAGCCGCACAAAGTTAAGCCATGAATAGTGAAATACAAGAACCTGTCAGGATTTTCGTTGGCACATCACCCAATGGAGAGGATGCCGAGGCGGAAATGGTACTGGAGTACTCCCTGCGAAAACACACTACCCGGCCACTCGATATCACCTGGATGAGACTCTCCAGAGACCCACGGTCGATCTGGTATAGCGGCAAGTATGGCAGGAGTGGCTGGCGCATAGGCAAATGGACGACACCCTTTACCGGCTTTCGCTGGGCCATTCCGGAAGCCTGCAACTTTCAGGGAAAAGCCATTTACATGGATGTTGATATGGTCAATTTACATGATATCAGCGAATTATACAGCCTCACCTTTGCGCAAGACAAAGCCATCATGGCTCGACCCGGCCTTAAATCGAATTACAGATTTTGCGTCATGCTGATGGACTGCGAGAAGCTGAAAACCATCATACCCCCGGCAAAAAAACTGCAACGACTTAGGGACGGGCATCGCCATATCACCGATACGTTACTCAGCTCCGAGTATATACAGACGCTTGATCGACGCTGGAATTGTCTGGATGGCGAAGACCTGGCGATCGATGAAATCTGGCACCTGCACTACACAAAGATGGCCTCCCAGCCGTGGAAGCCCGCATGGTATCCAGGCGTAACAGAAGAACATGCCCGGCCTGAAATTGCTGACCTCTGGTTTCAGTACAAAGAGGAAGCCATGGCCAATAGCTGGTGGCCCAAAAAACCAGACATTCCCTTTGGCGCACTAAATATCCACCTTCGCAAGGGCAGGAAAAAAGCGTGACCACGATGCACTTCCCCGGACGGAATCCTTAGGGCGCTGATATTTTCTGAAAAATGCATGACGCCAGAATATCATTGCCCTGTGGAGAATAATGGGTTGCATCAACATAGCTTCCCTGTAATCCAGCCTCGGAGATTGCACGGGAGCAATCTTCCATCATCAAGAACCCCTGACTGATTGCTTGACGGATTCTTGAATCAACACCGCTGTAAACAGCAAAATAATCCGACGCGTAAAAATCCGGGAGTAAAAATTCCTGGTTGGGTTCAAGCAATCCTATTGGTTGGTATATGAAGTGTGCATCAAAGCCAAAGGAATCCCCCAGTTGCCGGACAAAGGAAATATTTTCCTTGTAATACTGAATGATTTCATTGGCAAGTTCGTCAATTCTGTTTTTGTGCAAGCTTGCCCAGTTGTAGTGAAAGTCCATTAACTCAAACCAGTTGTCCAGCCCATCCACATTTGCACTCTTGCGAATAAAGCCATCATCCGCATCATGCATCCTGTTCAGGAAACGGTAGATTAAATGAGACACGGGAAAGCTGTATGCCAGGGCAAGCAACCTGTTCTTGTTAACCGGGACACCAAAAACAAGGGGAACCTGACCCCTGTCAAGGATCAGACCCTGTGCACGGGGGGAATCGTGCAGTTCATAGGGTGATCGAGCAAAGGTCGTAACCTCATTCAGGCCATCGATAAAGATAACCGATTTGGGTCGATACCCCTTGCGCAGGAGATAAACAAGCTTGTCCACTTCTCTGATGGAGTCGTATGCCTGAGTTCCGAAATTGATATAGGTTTTCTCTTCATCGATCGCGTCTAAACGAGCGACTACGGTACTGTTATCAGGAACACCATCTCCGAAAGTCGTTGAACCACCGAACACAAAAGTCTGCACGTACTGTTGCGTTAATAGATTTTGCACGAACTTATCCGACCAGCCGGACAAGTACCTTATTCCCTCTAACCCTACCTTGTAATAGGGCCGTGCCGCCCCTTCTGTGAAATGCAACACCGTATGTGGCCGGATTCCAGGCGCACTCACATAGGCTTCCAGGAGATGCTCGTCATTGGTATTAAATATCCTTTTTCTGATCGCAATCCCTTCAGCGGACTCCTCATCCAGGAAGTAACGCGCGTCTGATACAGATAGCGGATGATGTTCAAGATAGAGCTGTGCACCTATGTTGACCGCAATAAATAGCAACAGGGTAATGGCTGCGATCACGCACGTCGTCTTGAATAGCGTCGTTATCCATGTTGTTGCACTCATCAAATCGCGAAGCCGGGACTTCAAACGCTGCGCAAAAGCACGTCAAGGTAGCGCTCGACGGCACGGTCAATAGCATACTCGCGCGCCCTTGCCCGCAAGGCATCACGATCGATCGTTGCATCCAGGGTCTCAATAATCGCCTCCGCCAGTGCCGCATCATCACCCACCGGCACCAGACGACCGTAGCGGCCTCCGGCCAGGATCTCGTCCGGGCCGCTGGGACAGTCGGTGCTGACAATGGGGCAACCACAAGCCATGGCCTCGACGAGAACCCCTGGTGAACCCTCCCAGGCCGATGACAGCACGAACAATGACGCCCGCGACATCCATGCAAACGGGTTTTCGACGAAGCCATGCAGTTCAACATCCGCGGCAATCCCCAACTTCAGAACCAGCTGTTCAAGGCTGCGTCGTTTTCTACCTTCGCCTAGAATCACCAGATGTGCCGGTCGCCGTGCCCGCACCCGGGCAAAGGCCCGCAGCAGCGTCGCGAAATCCTTTGCAGGTGCCAATCGCCCCGCACCGAGGAGCAGTGGCGCTGCACCCGCTGCAACCCAGGCATGATCGAGTGGTGCCAAGGCAGCAGTTTCGATTTCGGGGGTATAGCTCGGATTCATGACTGCAAACACGCGATCTTGTGAGAGTGAGGTGTGATCGACGAGGTCATCCGCGATGCCCTGCGAAACCGTGATTACTGCATCGGCCCGGCCGTAGATATACCGCGCGAACCTCAGGCGATGAGGACGCGGCCGCTCGCTAGCGCCGAGGTGGGACTCGGTGAGATGGTTACTGACGCGCAGCACCACCCGCACCGGAGCTTGTGAGAGCCGTGCAGCAATCACTGCGGTTAAATGCACATGGTTGGCAGCAGACAGCAACACATCCGGGCGCTCGCGCCATAGGTAGCGTGCCAATGCAAAGCCACTGGCCTTGATCCGACGCCGTCGCTTGCGACCCGCCAGGCGCAATAACACAGAATCTAGCACCACCAGCCGCACGCCCTCGGGCAGCTTACCGGCAAGGGGACCCTCGGCCTCGACGACCACGAGGTCGACGCGGTGTCCGCGCTTTGCGAACCCCCCAGCAAGCGTCAGGGTGCGACGTGTTGCGCCACCACCAGACAGCCCAAAGATATAAATCGAAATGTGCTGCCCGCCAACCCTCACCCCGGTTACGGCTGCTTCATTCAGGGTGTCCGGATGCCTCCGCCGTGAGCCCATAAACAGCGCTAGTTCCTGGAAAAAAACAAGCGCTTGAGCTTATAAAAATAATAGCCCGGATTAAAGTTCAGCGGAGATTCCAACAACGATCGCAGGATACTGTTCTCGAATTGCAATGTCTGAAGATTATCCTTTGCTGGCTCTCCTCCCGGTTGCTGTTTGACGAACTCGTCCAGCACCGTGAAGAAGTCTTGTTGCGACAGATTTTGTTCCAGGCAGTACGTCTGGAACTCCATGCGAGTCTCTTCCCGGGAGATCATGGAGGCCAGCGTTGCTTCCATACGGTACAGGTCCCCCACCAGCCAGCCGCTCTGGTAGAAAAGTGGCGCATCACGGTAGATCAGTGTCCCGACTGGTTTCCCGCTGGCCATACCCTGCAACAGTACGCTACTGGGAGTACCAATCACGCATTCAACCTGTTGCAATACCTCTTCGAAGCTACCCTCCAGCAGGTTTTCCTTTGGTGACAACGCCTCTTGCAAGGCATGATCAAAGATGCGGTAAACGTAGGAGTAGCCATTTTTCTCGAGTACCGCTGTCAGGTGCCTGAGCAGATGAATCAGGTTGTCTTTCTCCCGATCCTCAAAATACGGTGTCTTCGCTGTCGTGATAAGGAACTGCCATCGCTTACAGGATGGCGGTACCGGCTTGCTACTGGTGAGTCGCTGGTTCTTGTATGTCATAAAGCTGAGGTTTCTATCAGGATTCCTGAAGGCCAGATAGCCGGCTTGTGCTGGAGAAACCGCCAGTATGGCATCATGAATCAGCGGTTCCATTAAATAACCACGGAAAAAACGGTTGGTCTTACGCAGGCTCGGATTAAGGTAACTGTTGGACCACTCCAGGGGACCATCAACCAGAAACAGGGTCCGAATCCCGAAGGCCCTGGCCTGCAGTATGAAATAGTTTGCGCGCGGACTGAGATAGGAATGGGTGATCACCAGGCTTACCTGACTGACAAGCTCAGCTGCCTTCAGATATTGCCTCTTCCTCACAAACTCGAAGACACCTTGATACCTTTCAGGGATTTCCCCAACATAGCCGACGAACTTTAGCCTGGACATCACAACCAGAATTCGGCCTGCACGCACGCTTTCACACCTCTTATTTTTCAATCTTGCACACGCATCATCCGGGACGGGTGCTTGATCCTGTGATCAGTATGAGGTGCCCTCCCCCATCTTTTACCCGGCTACTCTCTTTCACAAACACGCAGGGGAGTCGCTTGGCATGAAATCTTCAAGGTTCGCCTGCCCTGCAGGTCAGGGAGCAAAGAATACCGATTATGCGGCAGCGCTTGTAGGTTAATTTAGCCAAAAGTGATCGGATCACGGTAAGGTACCGTCACGGCTGGACCATATTGGGCCATGGTCAACGGCTCTCGCTAGCGGCTCAGCTTCCCAAGATCGAGCTCAACCATCCCGAATCCGGACACCTGACCGCGGACGCGAAGCGGTATCCTGCCGGGCTCGGAAAGCAGCAGATGGATGTCGCCATTCAGACCCAGGAACGAAAAGGGTTCCACCTCATCCCGCTCGCCGTCCATCGGGCGGCTGTCAAGTACAACGTGTTGTGCCTCGAGTGTATCCCTCAGCCTGGTTTCCTGAATCGCGTCAACCTGTAAATAATCAACAGTAAGCTGCTCTCGACCCAGGGTACGGAATCCCACCCGATAGACATGCTTGCGGTCGAACACACAAAGCTCCTGCGGTTTCTCGCTAATCATCTGCTTCGGGTTCGATAGTATGTAGAGCAGTTGTGATGATTCCAGGATAGACGGGCATCCTGCACCCACCGCAGGCAAGGGATAAAGGGATTCACTGATCTGGCTCCATTGACCGGCAGTCTGCCCGGCCTCCGCGCGATCAGCCGGCTGCCTTCGCAGCCGGTACACCTGATCGCTGCCAAAACGGTAGAGTTTCTGTACCGGCTTGTTGCCGCGACGCAGCCGCATCAGTTGCAGTGGCAAGCCGTCATCCTGGTTGAACCAGAGGTGATCCTCCGTGTCGATCCTGAGACCCGCTAACAGGCTAACCGAGCTGGCGACCACAAGCTCCTGTACACGTGTAGCCGGCACGCGCGGCAACATCGGGCCCGGGGCCTCAACCAGGATGGATTGCAGTTCTTTGCCCGGGTATGTTCCCAGCTCGATTCGGGTTGTCAGTGAACCGGCCAGCCCGGTATCGTGCAACTCCAGTTTGTGCCAGTAGTGCGACATTGTGGCCGCATCCGGTCGGTGGTTTTCCGCTCTTGCGGCTGCCCCATAGGATGGGCTGGTCTGCACGATGGCCAGCGTCATCAAAAGGTGCAGCAGCAGACCCCAGGACAGCAGACTGCAGAACATATCTCCTCCTGTGCTGCCCAGGCCGCTAGCTGCGTACTACCTCAGGTGCCAACATTTTCCAGATTGGCATAGGCCAGTACCAGCCACTTGCTGCCGCTTCCTGAGAAATTGACCTGGACGCGGGCATGACTGCCCTGACCCTCGCAATTGGTGACCACACCGTCACCAAACTTCTGATGACGAACCTGTTGCCCGAGGCGCAAGCCGCCGACAGCAGCGTCGGAACCGTGCTGTACAAATGATGTGGCCGACGGTGACTCTCGCGGGGTATTGATGCCGGGACGTGGGCGGATCTCGTCAATGAGTGTCTTTGGAATTTCATTGATGAATCGGGACGGCAAGCAATAGGTCTCGGAACCGAACAAGCGCCTCTGTTCTGCATAACTCAATACCAGCTGCCTTCGTGCGCGGGTAATGCCGACATAGCAAAGGCGGCGCTCTTCCTCCAGCTTGCCTGGCTCGGCAATAGCACGCTGGTGCGGAAACAGGCCTTCTTCGAGGCCGCATAAAAACACCAGCGGGAACTCCAGCCCCTTGGCGGAATGCAGCGTCATCAATTGTACGCAGTCTTCCCACGCATCGGCCTGCCCCTCACCGGCTTCCAGCGAGGCATGCGCAAGAAATTCGGACAGCGGATCCATTTCGCTATCTGGGTCTGCCTCATACTCCTGTGCCGCATTCACCAGTTCCTGCAGGTTTTCCAGGCGTGTCTGGCCTTTTTCACCCCGTTCCCGTGAAAAGTGATCGACCAGGCCACTGGGGTGCATCACGTGTTCGACCTGTTCGCCGAGCGGCAAATCGCCCAGCCCTGCTGCCAGTTCATCCACGAGTTGCAGGAACAACAGCACGGCATTACAGGCGCGCGCCGGCAACAGCTTCTCGTTAACCACGGTAGTGGCCGCATGCCACAGCGAGCGGTTGTCCTCCCGGGCCCGTTGCCGGATGACCTCCAGGGTTCGCGCGCCGATACCGCGGGGTGGGTGATTGACGACCCGCTCGAAGGACGCATCATCATCACGATTACGCGTCAATCGCAGGTAGGACAGCGCATCCTTGATTTCAGCCCGTTCGAAAAATCGCAGACCGCCGTAGACGCGGTAGGGAATGCCGCATTGCATCAGG
The DNA here is from genome assembly GCA_022340485.1 of Gammaproteobacteria bacterium. Classification (GTDB taxonomy): domain Bacteria; phylum Pseudomonadota; class Gammaproteobacteria; order UBA9214; family UBA9214; genus UBA9214. The sequence goes on from JAJDNX010000111.1 coordinate 11,860, forward strand.
CGCTCTTCGAACACACGTGACTGGGCATTGGAGCGATACAGGATCGCAATCTCGCTGCGGACGCCGCCCTTGTCAATGCAGTCCTCTATACGTCCAACCACAAAACGCGCCTCATCCTGTTCGTTATAGGCGCTGTATAGCTGGATCAGGTCGCCCTCACTGCCGGCCGTCCACAACTGCTTGCCCATACGGTCGGCGTTGTTTTCGATAATGGCATTGGCCGCATTCAGGATCGTTGCCGTGGAGCGGTAATTCTGTTCCAGCCTGACCACCCGTGTATCTTTGAAATCTTTCTGATAGCTGAGGATATTTTCGATCTTCGCACCACGCCAGCCGTAGATCGACTGGTCATCATCACCGACAACCGTGATATTGCCTGTATCGCCAGCCAGCATACGCAACCAGGCATACTGGATGGCATTGGTGTCCTGGAACTCATCCACCAGGATATGGTGAAAACGCTGCCGGTAATGATCAAGCAAGGCCGGGTACTTCAGCCATAACTCGTGGGAGCGCAACAGCAGCTCGGCAAAATCCACCAGCCCGGCTCGCAGACAGAGGGCCTCATAGGCCGCGTAGATCTCCAGTTGGCGCCTCAAATGCGGATCATTGCGGTGTTCGATATGCTCCGGCCGGCGTCCTTCATCCTTGCAGCTGTTGATAAACCACTGCATCTGTTTCGCTGGCCACTTCGCCTCATCCAGCCCCATGCTCTGCATGGCGCGTTTCACCAGTCGCAACTGATCCTGTGAATCCAGAATCTGAAAGCCCTGCGGCAACCCGGCCTCCTGCCAATGGCGGCGCAGCAAGCGGTGTGCAAGCCCGTGAAAGGTGCCAACCCACATGCCGGTCGCCGGAGCATGGATCATGGCCTCGATACGGGTACGCATTTCGCCGGCTGCCTTGTTGGTAAAGGTCACGGCGAGTACCGCATACGGCGACAGGCCTTCGACATCAATCAGCCAGGCAATCCGGTGTACCAGCACCCGTGTTTTGCCACTGCCGGCACCGGCCAATACCAGGAGGGGATCCTGTGGCGCACACACCGCTTCGCGCTGGGCATCATTGAGGGATTCGATAATGCGGGAAACATCCATGGCATGCCATTCTAGCAAATCGTTACTGTGACCGTGTGCCGGCTTTGACAATCCCTATGTCCTACACTTGGTGTATTCCTTGCGATAGCGGAATGATTCTGTTACTTATTGTCCGCGATAATGAATTGCGACAATTCTTTCTTCCGATCAAGCCTTTCGCTGGCTGCCCGATGACCTGTACAGTTTAGCGAGATGAAGGAGCATCGATGATAAAAACACTGATACTGCTGCTTATCATCGGCATCGTTGCCGCGCTGATCTGGATGTTGCGTGGCAAAAAGCCACCCGCCCGTCGTCGCATCACGGGGCCACAGAAATACGAGGCTTTTAGTACCGGCGAGGATACCCATGCACCACCCGGTGGTCTGGAAAAGTTAAAACATAACCCGCTGTTTTGGGGTGTGGAAATGGGTCAGCCGGGCTGCGAGGCGGCGCTGGCCTTACTGGGCAAGCAATTTAGTTTCGACGAAGCCCCGCGGCTGCCACTGGCTGACTGCACATCAGCCATGTGTACCTGTCAATTCAAGGGCCTGAAAAACCAGCGCACACAGCATCGACGCAAAAAGGTAGATCGTCGTGTTGAAGTGCGTTTCGAAAAGGACAAACCTGACCGCCGGTCACACAAGAACCGGCGGCGCAGTGATAGCTGGAACGATCACACGCTCTGAGGCGTACTCAGGCAACCTGTGCCAGTAACTTTCTGTTCTTCGGTGAATTTAGGTTGACAGTCCGGGGCTTGGAACCTCCGAGGTAGGCTTCCAGAGAAACCACCGGGATCTTGGCCATATCGACCAGCGGGTGCATTTGACACTTTTCGCAGGCAATCAGCTTGGGCGGTGCACCTGCCGGCGCCTTGCCAACCGGTCGTTCCCGCAAATTCTTACAGGTAGTGACGCTCAGGTAGGCCTGTTGGGGAATGCAGTAAAACATCGAATCCATATCCAAAACTCTACTCCTTTGTTGCCCGGTCGGAACAAAACGGGCAGCCTTGCCGGTAAAAACGCAATATACTAGCACAAGGTCTACCTTGATGCAAACTATGCCATAAATATCAAATGCTTAGTTTGCACAAGGCTTTTGCCATGCGGGGGCTACTACAGGATGGTGCAGATGCGCTGACCTTGTGGCGATCGCCCCGCGCAACCGCATTCGGATGGGCGTTTGTCCCGACCTTGTGCTTACTCGACAGTAACCGACTTGGCAAGGTTGCGCGGCTGGTCAATATCGGTGCCTTTAAGGGCCGCGACGTGGTAGGCCAGTAGCTGTAGTGGTACCGAGAAGATAATCGGTGCAATGCTGTCCTCGGTGGGTGCCACAGGCAACGCTGTAATCCCGGGAGAGCTGATCATGCCGACACCGGCATCCGCAAAGATGATCAATTCACCGCCGCGGGCACTAACTTCCTGCAGGTTGGACTTGAGCTTCTCCAGTAATTCATTATTTGGTGCAACCACCACCACAGGCATATTGGCATCCACCAGTGCCAGCGGGCCATGCTTCAACTCGCCCGCCGGGTATGCCTCGGCATGGATATAGGAGATTTCCTTGAGTTTCAGTGCCCCTTCCATGGCCACCGGGTACTGCGCTCCACGACCAAGAAACAGGGCATTCTGCTTGTCACCGAAATGTTCCCAGGCAAGCGTCCGGATTTCTTCATTCAATGTCAGAGCATGTTCCACCTTACCCGGTACACTGCGCAGCTCATTTACCAGCAACGCCTCGGTTTCGCTACTGAGGCGATGGCGTCGCCCCAGTACAATCGTCAATAACAACATGGCCACCAGCTGGGTAGTAAAGGCCTTGGTCGAGGCCACCCCGATTTCCGGTCCTGCATGAGTCATCAATACCAGGTCGGATTCCCGCACCAGGGTACTTTCCGGGACATTGCAGATGGCCAGCGAATGCCCGTATCCGAGTCGCTTGGCTTCGCGCAAGCCTGCCAGGGTATCCGCCGTTTCACCGGACTGCGACAGGGTGACAATGAGTGAATTGTTGCGCACCACCGGGTAGCGGTAGCGAAATTCACTGGCAACCTCGACGCTGCAGGGCACACCGGCGATGGACTCCAGCCAGTACCGCCCGACCATGCCCGCATGGTAACTGGTACCGCAGGCAATGATATGCACACCGGCAACGCGATCAAATATCTCGTCGGCACCGGCACCGAAGGCCTCTTGCAGTACCCGGTTAGCGCCAATCCTGCCTTCCAGGGTATCCGCAATGGCACGTGGCTGCTCATAGATTTCCTTGAGCATGTAGTGGTCGAAGCCACCCTTGTCGGTTGCGCTGAGGGTCACCTTGGAGGTCTTTACCGGGCGCTCCACAACGGCACCGCTGGCGTCATGGATGGTCATGCCCCGGTAATTGATATCAGCAAGATCGCCATCCTCAAGGAAGACAAACTGCTGTGTCTCTGACACCAGTGCCGCAATATCCGAGGCAATCAGCATTTCACCATCGGCAATACCAATCACCAGCGGGCTGCCACGACGTGCCGCCACCATGCGCCCGCTTTCATCCTTGCTAATCACACCCAGTGCAAAGGCACCTTCCAGATCCGCTACCGTCGAGCTGACGGCTGCAAGCAAATCATGGCCCTGCTGGAGATAATGATCAATCTGGTGCACGATGACTTCGGTATCGGTTTGCGAGGTAAAGCGGAAACCGTCTTTTTGCTGCTGTTTCCGCAAGGCATCGTGATTTTCGATAATGCCATTGTGCACGACCGCGACCCGTTCATGGCATACATGCGGGTGGGCATTCTGTTCGCTGGGTACACCGTGGGTGGCCCAGCGGGTATGGGCAATACCGGTCTGGCCACTGACGGGGTTGGCTTCCAGTGCATGCTCCAGCTCGGCGACCTTGCCGACCTTGCGCACCCGTTCCAGTAACTGCTGGTCGCTTTGCACGGCCACACCGGCAGAATCATAACCGCGGTATTCGAGCCGTTTCAGGCCATTAATCAGCAGTGGGATTACATTTCGCTGCGCTGCAACACCAATGATTCCACACATGAAGCTATCCTTTTGGCTTTTTCACTGGTCGTTTCCAGCCGCTTCGGGTTTCCTGTGGTGCGCGACTCAGGGTCAACTCATGTGCCGGTACATCACGGGTAATGGTTGAACCCGCACCGATGGTGGCACCCTCCTTAACCTCGACCGGTGCAACCAGCTGGGTGTCCGAGCCAATGAACACATCATCACCGATGATGGTACGGTGCTTGTTGGCGCCGTCATAATTACAGGTAATGGTGCCGGCACCGATGTTCACGCCCCGCCCCACCGTGGTGTCGCCGACATAACTCAGATGATTGATCTTGGAGCCTTCGCCAACCTCGGATTTCTTGATCTCGACGAAGTTACCGATGTGGGTTGCTGATGCCAGCGTGGTATCCGGGCGCAACCGTGCAAATGGACCGATGCGGCTGCCGGCACCAATGACGGCACCCTCGATGACACAGTTCGCCAGGATCTCCACATCCGCCCCGACAGTGCTATTGCGGATCGTGACGTTGGGACCGATCGTTACACGGTCTCCGAGCATCACCTGGCCTTCCAGTACCGCATTGATATCAATCACCACATCCTGTCCTGCATCCAGTCGCCCGCGCAGATCGAACCGCGCCGGGTCGATCAGGGTGATACCTGCCTGCAGGCACGCCTCTGCCTGGCGTTGCTGGTAGCAACGTTCCTGAACCGCCAGCTGCTTGCGATCATTGATACCCATGACTTCAGTGATATTGTCCGTGGTAATACCGCGTACACTGGTGCCATCGGTAACGGCACGCGCAATGACATCAGTGAGGTAAAACTCGCCCTGTGCGTTGTTGTTATCCAGTGCATCCAGCCAGCCACGCAGGCGTGCAGCCGGTGCCGCCAGAAAGCCGGTATTGATTTCCCGAATGGCACGCTGCTTCGGGGTGGCATCCTTCTCTTCCACAATGTCGCTGATGCTGCCATCGGCATGGTGCAGGATACGTCCGTAGCCGCTCGGGTCATCCAGCTCGGCCGATAGCAGTGCCACGACTCCCTGCGAAGCCGAGTGACACAGCGGCTCCAGTGTTTCCTTGCCAATCAGCGGTATATCGCCATACATCACCAGTACCGTGTTTTCCTTCGCAATCCCGTGCATGGCCTGGGCCACGGCATGCCCGGTTCCCAGTTGCTGCTCCTGCATTACCCAGTGGATATCGGAATCCGGCAGCGCGGCACGCACCTGCTCGGCACCATAGCCAATGACGACATGGATATCGTTGCCGTCAAGCGCGCGCGCGGTATCCAGCACATGCGCCAGCAGCGGTCTGCCGCCGAGGGGGTGCAGGACCTTCGGAAGTGCGGAGTTCATGCGGGTGCCTTGACCGGCAGCCAGAATAATGATGCTAAGATTCATGCGGGATAAATCATCAAATCAACACGCGAGGGTAACGGCATTAATTTGTCAATGCTGGAATGTGGTCGATCATAACACGACCCGTGGCGGGAGTGGTTCAGTGAAGGACCGGTGCCTGCATTGCATCCACACCGCTTAGCAGTTCTTCCGGGGTAGCATCGCGGATATCGATGATCCTGATTTGAAAGGTAATTACCTTGCCGGCCATGGGGTGATTGCCATCGACAGTCAGCTTGCCATCATCGATATGGGTCACGGTGAATGTCTTTGCCTCGCCCTTGTCATTCATCATTTCCACCTCTGCACCAATGCGCCTGAATTCAGGGGGCACATTCTCGATATCGTCCGTATAGGTCAACTCAGGGTCGTGTGGCCCAAAAGCCTCCTCCGGACTCAAGGAAACTTCGACGGTATCGTTGACAACACAGCCATCAAGCTCCTGGACGACCTTCTCAAACAGGTCATGCTTGCCACCGTGGACATAACGGATGGGTATATCCGACTGTTCCAGCAACTCGCCATCCTGGTCCACGATCGAGTAGGTGAATGAAACTACCTTGTTGTTCTCGACAAACTGCTCAACCATTACATTCTTTCACGCAGCTTCTTGATCGCTGCCAGCTGGGCAATCGACTGTGCCAGCTCGGCCTGTGCCTTGGCATAATCGATATCCGCGCTCTTGTCAGAGAGCATTTTTTCAGCACGTGCCTTGGCCTCCTGCGCCTGCGCCTCATCCAGGTCGTCCGCACGAATGGCCGTGTCGGCAAGCACTGTGAGGACATGCGGCTGCACTTCCAGCAGGCCACCGGAAACGAAAAATGATAGCTCGTCGCCTTCCTGGGTTTGCACCCGGACCTCTCCAGGGTTCAGACGGGTGACCAGTGGCGCATGGCGCGGTGCAACACCGACCTCGCCCATCTCGGCCGGTGCAAATACCATCGTCGCCGTGCCAGAAAATATTTCTGCCTCGGCGCTGACGATGTCAACGTGCAATGTCATAGCCATTTGTGTTTTCCCTTACAGGGTCTTGGCCTTCTCTGCCACTTCATCAATACTGCCTACCATGTAGAATGCCTGCTCCGGCAGATGATCGTATTCGCCGTTAACAATACCCTTGAACCCGGCTATGGTGTCTTTCAGTGACACGTACTTGCCAGGGCTGCCGGTGAAGGTCTCCGCCACGAAGAACGGTTGCGACAGGAAGCGCTGGACCTTGCGTGCACGGTTAACCACCAGCTTGTCTTCTTCCGACAGCTCGTCCATGCCAAGGATGGCGATAATGTCCTTGAGTTCCTTGTATCGTTGCAGCGTACCCTGCACGGCGCGCGCCGTATCGTAGTGATCAGCACCGACCACGTTGGGGTCGAGAATGCGCGAGGTCGAATCCAGCGGATCCACCGCCGGGTAGATGCCCAACTCGGCGATCTGGCGGGACAACACCAGGGTTGCATCAAGGTGAGCAAAGGTAGTGGCCGGTGAAGGGTCAGTAAGATCGTCTGCCGGCACATAGACCGCCTGGAAAGAGGTAATGGAACCGGTCTTGGTCGAGGTAATGCGTTCCTGCAGCACACCCATCTCCTCCGCCAGTGTCGGCTGGTAACCCACGGCCGATGGCATGCGACCCAGCAATGCAGACACCTCGGTACCCGCCAGGGTATAGCGGTAGATGTTGTCGATGAACATCAGCACATCGCGGCCTTCATCGCGGAAATGTTCCGCCATGGTCAGACCGGTAAGCGCCACGCGCAGGCGGTTACCCGGTGGTTCGTTCATCTGCCCGTATACCAGTGACACCTTGTCAATGACGCCACCTTCGCGCATTTCATGATAGAAGTCATTACCTTCTCGGGTACGTTCCCCTACACCGGCGAACACGGAGTAGCCACTGTGTTCCACCGCGATGTTGCGAATCAGTTCCATCAGGGTCACGGTCTTGCCAACGCCGGCACCGCCAAACAGGCCAACCTTACCGCCCTTGACGATGGGCATGATCAGGTCGATGACCTTGATGCCGGTCTCCAGTACTTCCAGTGCTGCCGCCTGCTCTGCGAATGTCGGTGGCACACGGTGGATCGGCAGCAGGGTCTCGGCACCGATATCGCCGGCATCGTCTACCGGGTTACCCAGTACGTCCATGATCCGGCCCAGTGTCTTCTCGCCGACCGGCACCATGATGGGTGTGCCGGTGTTGAGTACCTCAAGCCCGCGCCTGACGCCGTCTGTTGAACCCATGGCAATGGTACGCACCACGCCGTCACCCAGCTGCTGCTGCACTTCCAGCGTGAGGTCCTTGCTCGGGACCTTCAGGGCGTCATATATCTTCGGAACGCTGTCACGCGGGAATTCCACGTCAACGACCGCGCCGATGATTTCAACTATGTTGCCAGCACTCATGATGTTTTCCTCATAACTAAACTCTTCAATCTTGCACCGCAGCAGCAGGTTGCAACCGCGATTTTGACAGGGTTTGAAAACTGCCGTTGTAGCCGCTTAATCGACGGGCATCAACAAAACGCTGCTGCAAAGATACATTCATATCGCTTTGCTATACCGCAGCAGCACCACTGACGATCTCGGAGATCTCCTGGGTAATTGCCGCCTGTCGCGCCTTGTTGTAGATCAATTGCAGTTCGTCAATCAGGTTACCGGCATTGTCTGTCGCCGACTTCATGGCAACCATGCGAGCTGCCTGTTCGCAGGCGATGTTTTCCACCACGCCCTGATACACGAGCGATTCGATATAGCGAATCATCAGTGCATCCATGACCGGCTTCGAGTCCGGCTCGTAGATATAGTCCCAGTGTGTCTGTAACTGCTCGTCGACCTCACCGGTCACCGGGATCAGCTGCTTAATGACCGGATGCTGCGACATGGTATTCTCGAACACGTTATGTGCCAGGTAGAGGCGGTCTATGTTGCCCTGCTCATAGGCATCCAGCATAACCTTGACGGTACCGATCAGCTCGACAATCGATGGCGCATCGCCCAGGTTGCCGGCACTTGCGGTAATGTTCCCACCAAATCGCTTGAAGAAGGCATTGCCCTTGGTCCCAATCAGTGTCAGGTCGATCGCCAGGCCGGCCGCATCCCACTCCTTCATGGATGTGATAACAGACTTGAACAGGTTGATGTTCAGGCCGCCACAGAGGCCGCGGTCGGTGGAGATCACAACCAGCCCGACGCGTTTTGCCTCGCGATGGGCGAGATAGGGATGATGGTATTCCGGGTGGGCATGAGACAGGTGCGAAACCACGTTCTGGATTTTTTGTGCATACGGGCGCGTCGCAAGCATCCGGTCCTGCGCCTTGCGCATCTTGCTCGCCGCCACCATCTCCATCGCCTTGGTGATCTTCTGCGTGTTCTTGATGCTCGCAATCTTGGTGCGGATTTCTTTAGCGCCTGCCATCTCTCTATCCTGTTGTACTCATGTGCATCAGCGGGACTTACCGCACCCTACCAGCTGCCAGTTGCCTTGAAGTCCTCAACCGCAGCACGCAGGCTGGCAATAATTTCATCGTTGTAATCGCCGGATGCGTTGATCTCGTCCATCAGCGTCGCCTGGCTGGCACGCATGTACCCGTGCAGTGCGTGTTCGAAGTCAACTATCTTTTCCTTTTCAACATCATCAAGATAGCCCTGGTCTGCGGCAAACAATGACACCGCCATCTCGGCAACTGAAAGTGGTGAATACTGTTTCTGCTTCATCAGCTCGGTGACGCGCTGGCCGCGCTCCAGTTGCTTGCGTGTCGCTTCGTCAAGGTCCGAGGCAAACTGAGAAAAGGCTGCCAGCTCACGATATTGCGCCAGTGCCAGGCGCACGCCGCCGCCAAGTTTCTTGATGATCTTGGTCTGGGCCGCACCACCCACACGAGATACTGACAGACCCGCGTTAATTGCCGGACGGATACCGGCATTGAACAGGTCGGACTCCAGAAATATCTGGCCATCAGTAATGGAGATCACGTTGGTAGGCACGAAGGCGGAGACGTCACCCGCCTGGGTCTCGATAATCGGCAGTGCAGTCAATGAGCCGGTTTTGCCCTTTACCTTGCCGTTGGTGCGCTTCTCCACATCGGCGGCATTGATGCGCGAGGCGCGTTCCAGCAGGCGAGAGTGCAGGTAGAAGACGTCACCCGGATAGGCCTCACGGCCTGGCGGGCGCCGCAGCAACAGCGAAACCTGGCGGTAGGCCCAGGCCTGCTTGGTAAGATCGTCATAGATGATCAGGGCATCTTCGCCACGGTCACGGAAAAACTCTCCCATGGAGCAGCCGGCATAGGGAGCAATGTACTGCATGGCAGGCGATTCTGCCGCAGACGCTGCCACCACAATGGTATGTTCCATGGCACCAAATTCTTCCAGCTTGCGAACCACCGTCGCGATCGAGGAGTTCTTCTGGCCAATGGCGACATAGATACACTTCACGCCAGTGCCCTTCTGGTTGATGATGGCATCGATGGCGACCGCAGATTTTCCGGTCTGTCGGTCACCGATGATCAACTCGCGTTGCCCGCGGCCAATCGGTACCATGGAATCGATGGACTTCAGTCCAGTCTGCACCGGTTCGTCCACCGACTGTCGGGCAATCACACCCGGCGCAATCTTTTCAATCGGCGATGTCTGGGAAGCCTCGATCGGACCCTTGCCGTCAACGGGATTACCCAGAGAATCAACCACGCGTCCCAGCAGCGCTTCGCCTACCGGCACCTCAAGGATGCGGCCGGTACACTTCACACTATCGCCTTCGGTGATGCTCTTGTAATCACCGAGAATCACCGCGCCCACGGAATCTCTTTCCAGGTTGAGCGCCAGGCCGAAAATATCGCCAGGAAACTCGAGCATTTCCCCCTGCATGACATCGGCAAGGCCGTGGATACGGGCGATGCCGTCAGACAGACTGACTACCGTACCCTCGGTGCGTGCCTCGGACACGACCTGGAATTGCTCGATGCGGCTCTTGATAAGCTCGCTGATTTCAGTCGGATTGAGTTGCATAGTGTTTACCTTGAATAAGCCTTTATCTTGAAAAAATTGGGCGTTTAGCGGGACAGGGCCGTACCCAGGCGTTGCAGCTTGCCACGCACGGAACCATCGATGACCAGATCTCCGGCACGGATAATGGCGCCACCCAGCAGCTCGGCATCGGTCGAACAGCTCAGTTCAACTTCGCGGCCAAGGCGCTTGCGCAGGCTGGCGATGATGGCGGCCTGCTGTGATTCACTGGCAGGAAAGGCACTAACCAGCTGTGCCTGTACGGTACCCTCGGCATCCTGGCGTTGTATCTCGAACAGTGCGGCAATCTCTGGCAACAGTGTGAGGCGCCCGTTGGCAGACAGTACGCGGACAAAATTGGCGCACTTCTCATTGATCTGGTCAGCGGCAATCTGGATAAACAGATCGGCCAACTGTGTTTCGGTGACATGTGGGCTGTCGATCAGCTCACGCATACCGGCATCGTCGGCAATCATCGCCAGCAAGGACAGCATTTCTGACCAGTCCTTTAGCGTTTGATGCTCGTTGGCAAACAGGAAAGCTGCCTGTGCATAGGGACGTGCCACGGTGATTGCTTCGGCCATGTGCAGTTACCTAGATCTCGGCCGCCAGCTTATTCATCAGTTCGGCATGGGTAGCCTCGTCCACCTCACGTGCCAGTACCTTACCCGCACCGGCCAGAGCAATCGACACCACCTGCCCACGCAGCTCTTCCTTGACACGGTTGAGTTCCTGGTCAATTTCGGCCCGTGCGGCAACCAGCAGACGCGCACCCTCCTCCCTGGCGTCCCCCCTTGCCTCGTCAACAATCTCCGCGGCGCGCTTGTCGGCACGAGTAACAATCTCGCCCGCTTGTTCCTTTGCCTTGCGCAGCAACTCCTTGGCGCGCTCCTCTGCCAATGCCTGCTCATGCTTGCCGTGCTCGGCCGCAGCCAGGCCATCCGCAATCTTTTTCTTGCGCGTTTCCAGTGCATGCAGAATCGGCGGCCACACGTATTTCATGCAGAACACGACAAACAGGAAAAAGGCAATCGCCTGGCCAATCAGGGTAGCATTGATATTCATTTCAGACCCTCTACGTCTCTAGCCGCTGTAAGTATCAGCCGCCAACCACTGCAAACAGGATGTAGAGTGATATACCCACGGCAATCATCGGTACCGCATCAACCAGACCCATAACGATGAAGAACTGGGTACGCAGCATTGGAATCAGTTCCGGCTGACGCGCGGCGCCCTCCAGAAAGCGGCCGCCCAGGACACCAATACCTACCGCGGCGCCCAGTGCACCGAGGCCCATCATCAACGCGCCGGCGATATAGAGTAATGCGTCTGCCATTTCCATGTTTTTCTCCTAAAAAATAGAACGAGCTGTTTGAATAAAAATCAGTGATGTTCCTGATGCGCCATATCCAGGTACACGATTGTCAGTGTCATGAAGATGAACGCCTGCAGGGTAATGATAAGAATGTGGAAGATCGCCCAGCCGATCTGTAACAGACCACCGAACGAACCGAGAAACAGGCCACCACTATACATCAGGGCAATCAGAACAAAGATCATTTCACCGGCATACATGTTTCCGAACAGACGCAGTGACAGTGATATCGGTTTGGCAATCAGGTTGACGCCCTCCAGCAAGAGGTTGATCGGCAATCCCAGTTTGCCAAATGGCTGGAAGGCAAGCTCACCGAAAAAACCGCCGATGCCCTTGACCTTGAAGCTGTAATAGAGGATCAGGAAGAACACACCAAAGGCCATGCCAAAGGTTGCATTGGGGTCAGTGGTAGGCACTACCTTCAGATAGGGTATGCCGATCAACTGCGCCAGTCCCGGAAGAAAATCAATGGCAATCAGGTCCATGAAATTCATCAGGAAGATCCAGACGAAAATGGTGAAGGCCAGCGGGGCGATCAGTGCATTGCGTCCGCTGAAGGAGCCCTTGACGCTAGTTTCGATAAACTCGACGATCCATTCGGCGAAATTCTGCAGGCCACCCGGCACACCGGCGGTTGCCTGCTTGGCAACACGATGGAAGATATACAGAAACAGTATGCCCAGAGCGATGGAAAATCCGAGCGTATCCAGGTGAATGGCCCAGAAGCCCATCTCCCTTGCCTGCTCTACACCGTGGGCAATACCCCACGTGCCATCCGGATGCTGGCCAAAGGTCAGGTTCTGCAGATGGTGCTTGATATACTCGGCTGAGGTAAGGGCTTCGCCCGACATAATGATTCCGTTTTGTTTAAAAGTTCTATAGCTACATCATTCCTGCAAACAGCAGTGCCAGCTGACCCGCAACAAACCCCATGATCAGTGCGACCGGGGCCAGCTGCAGCCCCCCCAGCGCAACCACGAACAGCAGTGCGACCAGCACAAAACGTTCCAGTGCGGTCCGGTACAGCAGCCGGATACTCTCCTCGCCACTCAGGGCACGCCCCCTTTCGGAGCACCCGCGGCGCCACTCCAGCAACAGCATGCTGGCCATGGCAATCAGGCCGCCAAAACAGGCAGAAGCTGCCTGAAATGGACCCTCGATCAGGAAAAATATCAGCGAGGTCGCTGCGATCATGAGCAGCTGTAGCAAGGCTAGCTTGCGGGCACCTCGCCCCACATTCGCCACAATCACTCAGTAATCCAGCAAGTTACGTGAATCCAATCTCCCGTCCACAAGCCCTGTTGTTATCTTCCACTGGCATGGAAGCAGCCGGGGATTATAAAGAGCGCTCGCAGGAAGGGTCAATAAAAGCCGGTGAAAAAGTATTCACTCGCAACCGCTGGCCCGGAATTCACTCTGCATGACCCGGCTTTACGGCGGGTTGCCCCCCGCTCCCATGGGCAGCGTTTCAGTTTTCTCGTCTTCCTCCAGATAGGGTATCCCGGCAAACTTCTTCACCGTGACGTGGGTACCATCCTCCTTGATATACTGATCGGTGCTGCAGGCACTCACCGCCAGACACAATACCAATACGAGTGTTTTCATCGTCATCCCCTCGCACCGGCCTTTTGCATGCAAAAGGCCGGATCCTCTTGCGTTCTGATAAGGTTCCCGACTAGCCACCCTGTGGTGTCAGCTTCTCCATGACCTGGTCGAGACTGAAGCTGGCGGCTTTTTGCCGTGGCGGATACTCCTTGAAGGTGGCCAGGAATTCGCCAACATAGGCCTGTGCCGGTACCAGCAGGTAGGCACGATCCAGCAACCAGTCGAAGTAGGTATTGGAAGTCACCATGCCCCGCTCATACGGGTCGCGGCGCAGGTTTTCAATATATGGCATCCGCAACGGTACGAACGGCTCTATCCATGCCTGGAAAGTGGCCTCGGCACGCTGCTCCATGAAAATCAGCTTCCAGTCCAGGTAACGCAGTGCAGTCAGGTCGCCGTCATCGGAGAAATAGAAGATCTCCTTGCGCGGCCCCTGCTCGGCCTCGCCGCTCAGGTACGGCAGAAAGTTATAGCCATCGAGATGCACCTTGAAGTTACGGCCGATCGCACTGTAGCCAGTGAGCAGCTTTTCCTTGACATCGGGCTCGCCCGCAGCTGCGAGGAAGGTCGGCAACCAGTCCATGTGGTGCATGATTTCATTGGACCAGGTACCCGCCTTGATGTGTCCGGGCCAGCGCACCGCGGCCGGCACGCGCCAACCCCCTTCCCAGTTGGTGTTCTTCTCGCCGCGGAACGGCGTCATGGCTGCATCCGGCCAGGTATTCATGTGCGGGCCGTTGTCGGTGGAATAGAACACGATGGTATTGTCGGCAATACCCAGTTCATCGAGCTTGTCGAGGAACTTGCCGATGTGCATGTCGTGCTCGACCATGCCGTCGGAGTATTCATCCTGGCCGGAGATGCCACGCAGTTCTTTTTTCACGTGGGTGCGGAAATGCATGCGGGTACCATTCCACCAGACAAACCACGGCTTGCCGGCCTTGTGCTGTTCCTCGATGAACTCGAGCGCACGGTCGGAGGTGTCGTCATCCACGGTCTCCATGCGCTTTTTTGTCAGCGGCCCGGTGTCCTCGATCTTCTGGGTACCGTCCGGCAGTGCCCAGGAATGGATCACACCACGCGGGCCGAACTTCTCGCGGAAGGTCTTGCCATCTGCGAGCTTCAGGTCTCCCGGGTAGTCCTCGTTCTCCGGTTCTTCCTCGGCATTCAGGTGATAGAGGTTGCCGTAGAATTCATCGAAGCCGTGATTGGTCGGCAGGTGTTCGTCCTTGTCACCGAGGTGATTCTTGCCGAATTGCCCGGTGGCATAGCCCTGGTTCTTGAGCAAGGCGGCAATGGTGGGCTCTTCCTCGCGCATGCCGAGGTCGGCGCCCGGCAGCCCGACCTTGGAAAGGCCGGTACGAAACACGCTCTGCCCCATGATGAAAGAGGAACGGCCGGCAGTGCAGCTCTGTTCACCGTAGTAATCGGTGAAGGTCATGCCCTCACTGGAGATGCGGTCGATATTGGGGGTCTGGTATCCCATCAGGCCATGGGTATAGGCGGAGATGTTTGACTGGCCGATGTCATCTCCCCAGACAACAAGAATATTGGGTTTCTCGGCAGCTGCCAGTACAACATTGGCTGCCATCATCAGGAACAGTCCGCAGACACGGACGAGAGACTTCGTAATTACCATGGGTGCTTCCTCCTTGGACTTCTTTTGTGTGTTGTTCTTGCTTATCCGTGTCAGTCAGCGGCCCGCTGGCGGTTCCCTGACTGTGCCGGATAGCGCCAGTCTAGAATAAAAGAAGCGTGGCTGTCACCTAAATGTCCTGCCTGACCTCGATACAGCAGGCGCCGCTCTCATCGCCATCAATCGACTAGCGGATATGGGCCAGGATACCGTCCAGCTCGTCGAGGCTGTTGTAGCTGATTTCCAGCTTTCCCTTGCCGCCACGGCCCTGATGTACGGCGACACGCGCACCGAGCGTGTCAGACAGGTCGGCCTCGAGGCGCTGGATGTTTGCATCCTTGCCTGCCTTGGCCGGTTTTGGCGTTGCAGGCCGTTGCAGTGATTTGACCAACCCTTCTGTGGCACGCACCGTCAGGCCGCGACTGACTACCTGGCGTGCAGCCTCACGTTGTTTGCCACCGCTAAGCGCCAGCAAGGCACGGGCATGGCCCATCTCCAGCTCGCCCTTCTCTACCAGTTCCTTGACGCTATCCTCGAGATCCAGCAGGCGCAGCAGGTTGGACACCGCCGCGCGTGAACGACCAACGGCTTCCGCCGCCTGCTCATGGGTCAGTTCGAATTCCTTGATCAAACGCTCCAGTGCACGTGCTTCTTCCAGCGGGTTAAGGTTTTCACGCTGGATGTTCTCTATCAATGCAATGGCAATGGCAGCACGGTCTTCCACTTCCCGTACAACTGCCGGGATCTCGTGCAAACCGGCAAGCTGTGCTGCACGCCAGCGGCGCTCACCGGCGATGATTTCGTAGCGACCCGCGGCAATGGCACGCACCACGATCGGCTGTACCACCCCCTGTGCACTGATGGAATCCGCAAGGTCCTGCAATGATTCCTGGTGCATGTCCAGGCGCGGCTGGTACTTGCCACGCTGAATCACATCAACCGGCAAGGTACACAGCATCCCGTCCGTTGGCTTGGTCTGCACTGGCGTAGCCGCCGTAGGAACCGCCCTGAGCTCCGGTGGCGTACTCACTGCTGTGTGCTCGGCTGCCGGTGCTGTGCGCGCCGCTGACCCCAGCAAGGCATCCAGTCCACGCCCCAATCCACGTTTTTTCACTGCCATGTCAGTTACCGTTGTTAGCTGTGACTTTCCTAAAGATGTGAACGCTGTGGCAGCGGCTGCTCTGCCTCGTCCACCTCGACCGGTTGCTGCACGATTGGCGTATGCCGCCGCAAGTACTCACCGGCCAGTGCCAGGTAAGAGGTTGCACCACGTGAACCCTTGTCATAACGCAAGACCGGCAAGCCGTGACTGGGTGCCTCGGCGAGTCGGACATTGCGCGGGATGATGGTACGGTAGAGTTTTTCACCAAAGTGCTCCTGCAGCTGGGCCGACACGTCATTGGAGAGGTTGTTACGGGCATCGTACATGGTGCGCAACAGACCTTCGATATTGAGCTCCGGATTGATGCTGGCACGCACCTGCTCGATGGTGTCCAGCAAGGCCGACAAGCCTTCCAGGGCATAATACTCACACTGTATCGGTATCAGGACACTGTGGGCGGCAGCCAGCGCATTCACCGTGAGCATGCTCAGGGATGGCGGGCAGTCGATCACAATCAGGTCGTAGTCATTCTGAACATAGCTCAGTGCGGCACGCAGTCTGCGTTCACGGT
Organism: Gammaproteobacteria bacterium; assembly: GCA_022340485.1. Classification (GTDB taxonomy): domain Bacteria; phylum Pseudomonadota; class Gammaproteobacteria; order UBA9214; family UBA9214; genus UBA9214. The sequence continues at coordinate 28,627 of JAJDNX010000111.1, forward strand.
CGTCCTTCTCCAGCAGTTTCACTTCTGCTGCCGTCAGATCACTGTTTCCCGGCAGCAGGTCATAGCCGGCCGCCTCGGCATAGATAATGACCTCGCGAATATTTGCGTGTCCCATCAACAGGTCATAACCGGTCTTCTGCAGATCATGCTTGTCGATGCCACTACCCATGGTGGCATTTCCCTGTGCATCCAGATCAATCAACAATACCCGGCGCCCGGTCTCGGTCAGTGATGCTGCCAGGTTCACACTGGTCGTGGTCTTGCCGACACCACCCTTCTGGTTGGTAACTGCGAGGATATGTCCCATGATTCAGTTTGCCCTATCAACTCTCTGCTGGATGCATGATGACCAGATGCCGTTCGGCATCCAGCCCCGGTACTTTCAGTGATACCACGTCATCAATGACCGATTTGTCCTGGAGACATTCCACCTCGGTCATCGGATAGACGCCCTTCATTGCCAGCATCCTGCCACCCGCACTGCAGAGCCGTGCGGCATAACGGTAAAAATCCGGCAAATCAGAAAATGCACGGCAAATAACCGTATCAAACAACACCTCTGGCTGGTATTCCTCGACCCGACAGTCTTCCAGCGTGACATTGTCAAGTTTGAGAATACCCAGCGTCTGGTGCACGAAGCGCAGCTTTTTGCTGCTGCTGTCGAGCAGCACGAACTCCCGCTCCGGGCAGGCAATCGCCAGCGGTATACCGGGTAGCCCGGCACCGGTACCGATATCCAGGATACGGTCCCCGTGCAGGTGCGGAAGAATGGTCAGGCTATCGAGGATGTGGCGGGTAACAATGTCCGTGGGTTTGCGAACCGAGGTCAGGTTATAGACACGATTCCAGTTCATCAGTTCGGTGACATACTCCATCAGCAGCTCATCACCACCTAGACGTTCTTCCAGCTCCAGATCGTAGATGCCGTCTTCCAGCAACTCGGCAGGGTTGACGAAGTTGTTTGTACGCCCCTTGCGATTGCGATTATAGAGTCCGGTATGCATGGCCTGTCCGTTTACTATGCTGTACGCGTCAAGCACTCTTGCGTGCTGTCTTGAATTTTTTTATGTGTATCAGTAACAACGAAACCGCTGCCGGCGTAATCCCGGGTATGCGTGCGGCCTGGCCAATGGTTTCCGGCCTGACCACTTGCAGTTTTTCACATGCTTCGTTGGAGAGTCCCCGAACCATAGTGTAATCGAAGTCGAGTGGCAATGGTTGATCCTGCTGCCGCTGCTGCCGCACAACCTCATCATGCTGGCGTTCAAGGTAGCCGGCATACTTCGCCTGAATCTCTACCTGTTCGGCCACGTCCATTGCAGAGACCCCCGGTCCGATGCCGTCGATCGCTGTCAGAGAGCGGTAGTCGAGCTCCGGTCTACACAATAACTCGCTGGCACGCAACTCGCGCTGTAACGGCTTTTCCAGTATAGCGGACAGCGCCTGCGCCTGTACCGAGTTTGGGTGCACACACACGGACCGCAGCCGCTGCTGTTCCTGTTCAATGGCATTGCGCCGCTCGCAAAACTGCCGCCAGCGATGCTCGTCAACCAGACCCATTTCGCGGCCAACCGGAGTCAGGCGCAAATCGGCATTGTCCTGGCGCAGCAGCAAACGGTATTCCGCACGACTGGTAAACATGCGATAGGGTTCGCGGGTACCACAGGTCACCAGGTCATCGACCAGCACCCCGAGATAGGCCTCATCACGACGTGGCAGCCAGGGTGGCTTACCCTGTGCCTGCCGGGCGGCATTCAGTCCAGCCAGCAGGCCCTGTGCAGCGGCTTCCTCGTAACCGGTGGTGCCATTTATCTGACCCGCAAAATACAACCCCCTGATGACCTTGGTTTCCAGTGAGTGGCACAAATCGCGCGGATCAAAAAAATCATACTCAATGGCATAACCGGGCCGGGTGATATGTGCATGCTCAAAGCCGGCAATGGAATGCACCAGCGATTGCTGCACCTCGTAGGACAGGCTGGTGGAGATACCGTTGGGATAAACCTCATGGGTATCCAGGCCCTCCGGCTCGACAAAGATCTGGTGCGATGCCTTGTCGGCAAAGCGCACCACCTTGTCCTCTATGGACGGGCAGTAACGCGGGCCGGCACCCTCGATCGCGCCACTGTACATGGGCGAATCATGCAGACCCTCGGCAATGATTTCATGCGTGCGGGCATTGGTGCGGGTGATATGACAAAGCAGCTGGCGTGGGTGGTCCTCCACTGTGCCAAGAAAGGACATTACCGGCAACGGTACATCGCCCGGCTGTGCCTGTAAGCGACTGTAATCAATACTGCGGCCGTCCAGTCGCGGCGGTGTTCCGGTCTTCAACCGCGCGACACGCAACGGCAAGGCCCGCAGGCGTGCCGCCAGTGCATTGGCTGGCGGATCTCCGGCCCGGCCACCGGCATAGTTGCTTGGCCCGATATGAACGCGGCCACCCAGAAAGGTGCCCACCGTCAATATTACCGTTGCAGCATAAAACTTCAGGCCCATGCCGGTCACCACACCACGCACCTGTTCTGCGTCAACGATCAGGTCGGCGACTTCCTGCTGGAACAATTGCAGGCCGGGCTGATTCTCCAGCGTGCGGCGAACGGCCCGGCGGTACAGCACCCGATCCGCCTGGGCGCGTGTGGCGCGTACCGCCGGGCCCTTGCTGGCATTCAACACCCGCAGCTGGATGCCGGCCTGGTCGGCAGCCATGGCCATGACTCCACCAAGGGCATCGATCTCCTTCACCAGGTGGCTTTTTCCAATCCCACCAATGGCTGGATTGCAGCTCATTTGCCCCAGCGTTTCCAGGTTATGCGTCAACAACAGCGCACGCGCCCCTGCCCTCGCGGCAGCCAGTGCCGCCTCGGTACCGGCATGGCCACCACCAACCACGATGACGTCATAGTGTGTTGAACTCCGCGACATACTTTAAACACCTGCTAAAAATATGCTGAGTTTACGCTTCCGTACAAAAGCAGGGCAATGCATCTCCGGACATCAAAATAAACCCCTACTGGATACTATCAATTCAAATATCTTGTGCTAGAATGGAGCGCTATACACCATATAAGGTATCTGGAATGAGACTTCTTGAGTTTGGCATGGATGAAGGTGGCGCCAACCCGGTCCCGTCCCACCCAAGATCCTTGCCGGAAACCGCAAAACCCTTCAAGGTACCGGAATCCGCAGCAGCGCCCTCCTCGCCTAACCCCACCAAAGGCAAGGCAGCGCTCAATCGTGCCGCGCACACCAAAAAGGCCACTGTGTATCCACTGAAATCAGCGACGACACCGAAAAATCACAGCAAACCTATCGATCTGGAACAGTTACAGCAACGTATCGCGGTGCTGGAACAACGCATCAAGGCACGCGCCGATGCGCTTGGCAACGAGGTAACTGCCAGGGATCTTGAAATACTCAAAAAACGTATGAAGCTGCTGGAACACAATATTGAGAATGAACTCTGGGCCGCACGGCAACGTGAGTACAACATGCTGCAGATGATGGCGAAACCCACTCTGAAGAGTGCCATCAAACAAGGCTGCACAAAATTTACACTGAAAACGCTTCCCAAGATGCTGCAATCACTTCGCGAATCCTATGGACACTGGTGGTTGAACAGTCAGCCTGGCTGGTGGCATCGCTTTGCGGCTGCCTGGCAGGAATCCCTTGACAAGGCACGCGGCCAGAATCGTAACTGAGCCCGCACTGATTATTGCTGTGTAGTCCCCCCGTACCGCTGCTGTTCACGCGCTGCACCCTACCCTGCAACTGCCCGTAACCCCTTCCATAACAGTTCCAGCTGTTGCCTGTACATGGCGGCAATCGCCGCCGGGTTGCTATGCTGCAAGGCCAGCGGTACACCGTAAAAAATCGAAACCAGCCCCACCATGGCGGCCGCGATTGCAGTATTTTCCGGTAATTCACCCTGTTCGATAGCAGTCTGTAGCGAGGTTCGCAGCAAGCCCTCGAGGCTATCGTCCGGAGTCGACTCTATCCCATCGAGGTCCGAGAATGCCATCATGCGTTCCGCAATCGTAATTTCCGGGCTTTTGTGTCGCACCCGGCTGCGTGCCTCGTGGGCAATGACCTCTCCCATCAGACCGGGCTTTTTTTGCATCTGGATCGAGGTGTAGCGAAACAAGGCATCGATTACAGACAACCCCTGGTGCTGTCGCATCGCCTGTTGGCCATACCAATTGAGCTCCAATGTCCACAAACGGTCAAGGTACAGGATGAGGTCTTCCTTTTTTGGAAAATAATTGAAGAAGGTAGCCTCGGAGATTTGCACCCGCTCACACAATGCCTTCACCGACAAGGTTTCAAAAGGAGCCGCCTCGAGATGATGTGACGCCACTTCCGCAAGCGCCAGACGGGTCTTGGCAAACTTGCGTTCACGTAAAGATGGACGGGCTGGATTGGGCATTGGTTAAGTCTACCCTAAAAATACACTGGGCAATACATAAATAAATCAAATTAAATCAATATCATAAAACTCTATCGTCCGATCCGTTTCTTTTCCATAAAAAACACATAGTTTTTGCAGGGAATCCCCTCAAACACACCATTTTTAACCGAACATCCTGATCCTGATCGGACAAATACTACAACTATCAATTTAAAAACAAAAGGTTATAAATTATACAGCTATATCTAATTATTGTTAAAACACAACTATATGGCAAAAATTAGCGTCATTTGACCCTTTATTTCTTCGTGATATAGAAAAATATAGGGTAACCACTAAATATAACCCTATGCCGACACCCCTGCACCATGGACTAGGGTTGCTGGTCGAGTTGCAACACCAACAGCCGGTAGCTTTTGTATTTTTCAAAAATGGCCTGGTTGCGGTGTCCGGAAAGATACTTGTAACGAAGACGTGCAAGCTTGTGGCGTGACAGCCATTTGACGAGACGCGTCAGGTACGGATAGCTGCTACGCAAATATTGATCGATCGACCTGGAGGCCGGAAGCAGCCGTTGTGTCAACCATTCGTCCAGCAGCGCGATATTTGGACTGATCCTGGGGGTAAGATCCTCATCGTGGCACAGGGTGAATGGCGCGGTCGAGAGCTGCTCGTAAAAGGAGCGAAGCAGATGACCCCCACTGAAACTGCGGTCGCCCTCAGCACCGTCACAATGGGCGCTGGTCTTGAAAAAATCACAAACAAGCAGCCATCCGCCCGGCTTCAGCAAGACAGGGCTATTCTCGAAGATTTCCGCCAGCGGGATGTACTGGAAGCTCTCGCTGAATAACAGTAGATCATAGCGGTGCCGACAGCTCGCCAAGGGCAGGGAGCCAAAATCGGATGCAAACAGGGTACTGTCGGTAGGTGTCATGCCCGCCAGGCGAGCACGCACCTGCCGGTTCAACTGCGCAGACGGGTTGACGGCATCGACAGCATAACCACGCTCGACCAGTAACTGCAGCATGTGACCGGTGCCACAACCAACGTCAAGAATGCGCGGGGCAGGGCGGTCTGCGAGCAGCATATCCACCTGCGCCAGCAACATCTCGGTATAACGCTGCTGGGCGAGGGCGATATTGCCGAGCGACAGCGGCAGGTCCGGGTCCCACAAGCCGTAATGCAAGTCCTCCACATCCAGTAACTGCTGCGCCAGCACCAGCCCCAGCTCACGGGAGGACATCCTTTCCTTGGTAGCCATCCGGATCCTTATCTCTGCTGCATCATTGATATACCATCATGAAGTCATACTGGGCAATGTCCGACTCTCTGCAACGATAGATATTTTTTATTATTAATAACAATAAATTATGAGCTTGCAGGGCAGGGGGCATCGACTCCCTGCCCACTCACTTGCCAATACAAAAACTGCTGAAGATACGGCCCAGCAAATCCTCGCTGCTCACCTCGCCGGTGATTTCTCCCAGTACCTGCTGTGCCTGACGTAACTCCTCTGCAAGCAATTCACCCGCTTGCTGTTGCTGCAGTTGCTGCCGCCCGGTTTCAACATGCTCATAGGCGCGCCGCAAGGCATCCACATGGCGACGTCGTGCACTGAAGCCACCTTCATTGTGCGCGGTATAGCCAACACTCTGTTTGAGGTGCTGTCGCAACGCATCCAGGCCGGCTCCCGTATGCAGTGAGAGGGCAATGATTGTCTGCCCGTTACGTTCGCTCCTGCCTGCTGCACGCCCGCTCAGATCGATCTTGTTGAAGATAAGGGTATGCGGGACGCCCGTCGGCAGTTCCTCGAGTATGGCCACATCGGCTGCAGTAAAGCCTGACTGGTCATCGACGACCAGCAATACCCGGTCGGCCTGTTCCAGCGCCTTGCGTGCCCGTTGCATGCCGGCCATTTCCACCGGATCGTTGCTGCTGTGCAGGCCAGCGGTATCGAGGATATGCAGGGGCAGACCATCGATCTGGATATGTTCACGCAACACATCGCGGGTGGTGCCGGGAATCTCGGTAACGATGGCCGCATCGCGCCCCGAGAGGGCGTTCAGCAGGCTGGATTTCCCGGCGTTCGGGCGACCTGCAATGACCAGCGTCATGCCATCACGTAATAATTGTCCCTGCTGGGCGCGTGCACGCATGTCTTCAAACTCTGCGCGCAATACGCTCAGTTGCTGCAGAATGGTGTCGTCCGAGAGAAAGTTGATTTCCTCTTCCGGGAAATCAATCGCCGCCTCCACATACATTCGTAACCGGGTCAGGCGGTCCACCAGCGTATGCACACGGCTGGAAAACTCACCCTGCAGGGAACGGGCGGCTGCCCGTGCAGCCATCGTGGTAGCACTTTCGATCAGGTCTGCGATGGCTTCTGCCTGTGTCAGGTCGAGTTTGTTATTGAGGAAGGCGCGTTCGGAAAATTCACCGGGACGGGCAGGGCGCGCACCCAGCGACAATACCCGCTGCAGCAGGCTGTCCATCACGACCGGGCCACCGTGACCATGCAGCTCGAGCACATGTTCGCCGGTGAACGAGGCCGGCGCTTCAAAGTACAGCACCAGTCCTTCATCAATCAGGGCACCGTCTGCCTCCGTGAATTGATGGACTTCTGCGTACCGGCATTGGGGCAATCGTCCCAGCAATTGTTGCGCAATTGCCGGAGTATCCGTACCCGAAAGACGCACGATACCGACACCACCATGACCGGTCGGTGTCGCGATCGCAGCAATCGTGTCCGTGGCCGGAGTGACCACAATGGCAGACTATGCCTTTTTTGCGCCGCGTTCGATGCGCCGCGTAATGACCCACTGCTGGGCAATGGAGAGGGTGTTGTTGACCACCCAGTAGAGCACCAGGCCGGATGGGAAAAAGGCGAAAAACACCGTAAACACGACCGGCAAGATCATCATGACCTTGGCCTGCACGGGGTCCATGGGGGCCGGATTCAGCTTCTGTTGAATCAGCATGGTGATGCCCATCAATAACGGCAGGATGTAATACGGATCCGGGGTGGACAAATCCGTAATCCACAGGATAAAAGGTGCCTGCCGCAATTCCACGGCTTCCAGCAACACCCAGTAGAGGGAAATGAACACCGGGATCTGAACCACGATCGGTAGGCAACCCCCCAGCGGATTGATCTTTTCCTTCTTGTACAAGTCCATCATCGCCTGGTTGAGCTTCTGGCGATCGTCACCGTAGCGTTCCTTCAGTGTCTTCAGGCGTGGCGCCAGCTTGCGCATGTTCGCCATGGATTTGTAGCTGGTCTCCGACAGCTTGTAGAACGCAAGCTTGATCAGCATGGTCACGAGCACAATGGCCCATCCCCAGTTGCCGACCAGTGAGTGGATCTTCTGCAGCAGCCAGAACACCGGCTGTGCCAGTACCGTGAGCAGGCCGTAATCGACCGTCAACTCCAGGCCCGGTGCAACCTGCTTCATCTCGTCCTGCAGTTTCGGGCCCAGGAAAATTTTTGTATTGAAGAGTGCGGAATCGCCTGCCGGGACGGTTTGAACCGGAGAGATCATGCCAATCACATACCGCGCATTGCTCAGGGTCTTGGTGTAGTAACGGTTCGCCTCACCGCGCGCAGGGATCAGGGCACCGAGGAAATAATGCTGCAGCATGGCTGCCCAGCCGTCCGTGATGGTGCGGTCGAGATCTGACTCGACCATGTCATCAAATTTTATCTTTTCGTACTTTTCTTCCGGGCTGTAGATCACCCCACCCATGTAGGTGTAGATAAAAGAACTCTGGGCGGTCTCCGCAATCTGTGTGCGCTGCAATTGGCGATACTGCCGGCCGTGCCAGTCTGCTCCACTGTGATTGCGCACTTCATGCTGCAGGTCGATGGCATAGCTGCCGCGGTGAAAGACATAACGTTTCGTTACCTCGACACCCTCGGGACTGCGCCAGGTCATGGGTATCACCAGTTCATTGTCTGTATCGGCCATACGGTAACTTGTCTGTTCCGGGCTGTAGACAACGTGGTGCGTGGGCTCGGTACCAACGCTGGCTCGCAGGCCTGACTGAATGACAAACAGGTGGGGGAGGGTATCGTTCAACAGACGGAACGGCGGGGAATCCTTGGCCGTGGTCTCTGGATAGTCCAGCAGATCGGCCTGTCGCAAATCACCGCCGGTGGTATCGATCCTGATTTTGAAGAGGTCTGTTTCTACATCAATATACTGGGCAGTCTTCAGCAGCTCAGTATCCGGCAGTGCACTGACCTGCGGAGCGGAATCAGCCGAGGTACTGGGGAGATCGTCACTGCTGCTTTCAGGCACACCGGCAGGCACACCGGTGGGTGCCAGATCGCTGGTCGCCTCGGGAACAGCAGAACTAGCTGGGGGAGGAGGGCCGTAGTCTTCCATCCAGGACTGCCAAAGCAGCAGCGTGACAAACGACAATGCAACGAACAAGAACAGGCGTTTGTTATCCATGATGGTGTGCGCTCTCCTTTTCCGGCACCGGATCTACCCCACCAGGATGCCAGGGGTGACAACGCAGCACGCGCGCCAGTCCCATTACACTGCCGCGCAGTGCACCATGACGCTCTATGGCGGTAATTGCATAACTGGAACAAGTCGGATAGTAACGGCAATGATTGCCAAGCCACGGACTGAGCAAAAATCGATAACCACGTATCAGTTGAATGATGAGCCAGCGCATTGTTTGATCAATTCTATCCAGAGTTTTTCCACTGCCGCATTCAGGTCCCTTTTTGATCGGCCAGCGATACCCGACCGACCCAGGACCACGATATCCAGCACTCCCAGACGCTGCTGCCAGTGACGATAACTTTCCCGGATAACCCGCTTGATGCGATTACGGGCTACCGCAGTGCGTGCCACCTTGCGTGAAATCGCCAGGCCCAGGCGAGGATGTTGCAGCTGGTTGGGAGTGGCGAGTACTGTTAACCAACGATTGCTCACCCTGAAACGACAATGCTTGAATACCCGCTGGTAGTCATCCGGCCCGGTCAGTCGTACCCGTCCTGGGAAACGCTTCGAGCCACTGCACAAAGCGATGTTTCAGACAGACAACCGAGCCCGGCCCTTCGCACGACGGGCATTGATCACACGACGGCCATTCTTGGTGCTCATGCGGGCACGGAAACCATGTGTCCGCTTACGCTTCAGTTTACTGGGTTGATAGGTTCTCTTCATGGCACGTCACTTTCAGCTGGTTGTACTCTCGGGTCACGCCAGGCAGGCGCGAAAGGGCGCAAAGGTTACAGTTCTCAGGGCCTTAATGTCAACAACAAGACAACACGATTGCCTGGCATCAGGGTGTGGATAACTTTTTTCGACAGGTATAGACTCCCCCTCCTGCAATCGTGGTTGAATAAAGAATTAAAGGGGGGATGATCGGTGGAAGTTTCACTCTGGCAACAGTGTCTGGTTCGTCTTGAAAACGAGCTGCCAGAGCAGCAATTCAATACCTGGATACGACCGCTGCATGCCATTGAAAACGGTGACAACCTGCGCCTGCTGGCACCCAATCAGTTTGTACTCGAGTGGGTACGCAAACATCATTTCGAGACGATCTCGCAAACACTGAATGACCTGGGTCCGAATGCGGCGACCCGGCTGCAGCTCGATATCGGTAGCAGCAAGAATACAACGGAGCCAGTCACCGCCGGTACCCAGCAGGTGCCGGTGACCAGTGCCTTTTCCACACCGCAGCCGGTGGCCCACAAGAGCAATATCAACCCCGAATTTACTTTTGAAACCTTTGTTGCCGGCAAATCCAATCAACTGGCGCGTGCCGCCTCCATGCAAGTCGGGGAAAATCCCGGTGGAGCTTACAACCCCTTATTCATCTATGGTGGTGTAGGACTTGGGAAAACTCACCTGATGCATGCCATCGGTAACGTGATTCTCGCCAACAAGCCCGGTGCGCGCGTCGTCTATTTGCATTCAGAACGCTTTGTTGCCGACATGGTCAGGGCGCTGCAGCACAACGCCATCAATGCCTTCAAAAACTATTATCGCAGTGCGGATGCCCTGCTCATTGATGATATCCAGTTCTTTGCCAAAAAGGAGCGTTCGCAAGAAGAATTCTTTCATACTTTCAATGCCTTACTGGAAGGCCAACAGCAGGTGATATTAACCTGCGACCGTTACCCCAAGGAGGTCGAGGGACTGGAAGACCGGCTTAAATCGCGCTTCGGCTGGGGCCTGACTGCAGCGATAGAACCGGCAGAGCTGGAAACCAGGGTTGCCATCCTGATGAGCAAGGCCAGCCAAAACGAAATCGATCTACCCAGCGATGTTGCCTTTTTCATAGCCAAGCATATCCAGTCCAATATCCGTGAACTGGAAGGCGCCTTGCGTCGCGTAATGGCCAGTGCACGCTTCACCGGGCAGGTTATCAACCTTGACCTGGCAAAAGAGGCGTTGCGCGATTTACTGGTATTGCAGGACAAACTGGTCACCATTAGCAATATTCAAAAGGTCGTTGCCGAGTACTACAAGATCCGGGTTGCTGACTTGCTGTCGCCACGTCGCAGTCGCTCGATTACACGACCAAGGCAGATTGCCATGTCGCTGGCAAAGGAATTGACCACCCATAGCCTGCCGGAGATTGGTGATGCCTTCGGTGGGCGTGATCACACCACGGTATTGCATGCAACCCGCAAGGTCGTTGAATTGCGTGACAGTGATTTGCGGATCAACGAGGATTTCAACAACCTGTTGAGAACATTGACAAGTTAGCGTGGAAATCTTGTGGATAACTTTTGACGCCTAACTTATCCACTGTTATCCACAGTTTGCCAACAACACATCAGGTGGCCCAGCGCCAACTTATCATCATTGCAGGATATTGTTATAAATACGGTTTATTGAGTTACCCACAAAAATACAGTCGCTTAATAAACACAGTAACCAGAGTAAATAACTTAAACATAAATTAACAACTATGAAATTTAGCATACAGAGAGAAGCCTTGTTAAAACCGCTTCAAAACGTCATCGGGGTTGTTGAACGTCGCCAGACCCTCCCTGTCTTGGGCAACGTTTTATTGAATGCCTCCAGAAAGAATGTCCGCCTGACAGCAACCGATCTGGAGGTAGAGCTGCAGGCGCAGGTGGCGGTTTCCGTAACCGAGACGGGTGACATTACCTTGCCTGCACGCAAGTTGCTTGATATCTGCAGAACCTTGCCGGATGAAGCCCAGCTGGATATCTCGGTAAAGAAGGACCGTGCCCAGGTTAGTTCCGGCAAAAGCCGCTTTACCCTGTCTACCTTGCCGGCAACAGAATTTCCAGTCATCGATAAAATTAAAAGTGCACGAAAATTTATGCTCTCCGAAAAGCAGTTGCGTAGCTTGATTGAGCATACCGGCTTCGCGATGGCGCAGCAGGATGTACGCTACTACCTCAACGGACTGATGCTGGAACCCGGATCGGGTATGTTACGTGCTGTTGCAACGGACGGTCATCGACTTGCACTTTGTGACCTGGCTGCTGATGTCGGTGAGGGTGACAGTCAACAAGTCATTGTGCCACGCAAGGGGATCCAGGAACTGCAGCGTTTGCTGGAACAGGCGGATACCGAACTGGAGGTTGAAATCGGCAGTAATCATATACGGATTACCACCAATGAATTGCGCTTCACGTCGAAGTTGATCGATGGACGTTTCCCTGACTATTCACGGGTCATCCCCAAATCGCTAGACAAGCGGCTGTTGATCAGTCGCGAGACGCTGCGCCAGGCTTTGACGCGCACCTCCATTCTTTCCAATGAGAAATATCGTGGAATCCGTCTGGAAATATATAAAAATAACATTAAAATTCAAGCACATAACCCAGAGCAAGAAGAAGCGGTTGAGGAGATTGATGCCAACTATGACAACGAGGCGATTGTGATTGGCTTCAACGTGACCTACCTGCTGGACGTGCTAAACGTCATCGATACATCAGAAGTGGAAGTCTTCTTAGCGGATGCCAACAGCAGTGCGCTGGTCCGGCGGCCGGGCAGTGATGACTGTCGTTATGTGGTCATGCCCATGCGTTTGTAGTTCATTGCCGCGTCATTACGCAATCATAAACTCTATACCTCACGACTTCACAGGACACGCCGCAACGAGTGTCTGCCTCTTCAGGCACGTCTACCTTCCGTATCCGTGCTGCGCCAGGATCCGGGAGCGTGGTGCAAGCTACGAGTTGGTTATCCATGGGATTACAGTCGCTGGAAATTTGTGATTTTCGAAACATCCGCCATGCGTCTCTGACGTTTTCCCCCGGGCTGAACCTGATCCGTGGTGAAAATGCGGCTGGGAAAACCAGCTTGTTGGAGGCGATCTACTACCTGGGACGAGTACGTTCATTTCGTACACCCCATGTCAACCAGCCCATTCGCGACGGACAGGCTGCCTTCCGCCTCGTGGGACGGTTGCTTCGTGAAGACAGTCACCAGATTCCAATCGGTATCGAGCGACAGAACACTGGATTGCAAGTCCATCTGGATGGTTGCGTGGTACGACGCCTCTCGGATTTGGCCGGTAGTTTCCCGGTACAGGTATTGAGTGGTGATACACCCACCATCCTGAGTGGCGGCCCAAGATATCGGCGGCAAGCGCTCGACTGGGCGTTGTTTCACGTGGAACACGCCTACCGGGAGGTATGGCAACGTTATGTGCGCGTATTACGCCAGCGCAATGCCGCGCTACGCGCGCAAAGGCCGGCGAATCAGATAACCGTGTGGGATACTGAACTCCTGGATGCAGCGGGGCAGATACACCAGTATCGCGAAATGTACTTTGAGGCGCTAAGTACGCACCTGCATGCAGAGGTGAGGCGGTTATTGCCATTCGAGACCATCCAGCTGAACTATCAGCCGGGATGGCCGGCAGGTACCACCATGGCAGAAAGGATTGCAATGGCGCTGGAAAAAGACCGTGCGCTGGGCAGTACCCAATATGGCCCGCATCGCGCAGATTTCAAACTACTGGTGGATGGTCGTCCGTTACAGTCACATTGCTCCCGTGGACAACAAAAGGCAGCGGTTGTTGGTTTTATGCTGGCGCAGGTCAGGTACCAGCAAGCTCGTGGAGCACCCATGGGCGCCTTTTTGCTGGATGATCTGGGTAGTGAACTCGATGCGAGGCACCAGTCCCGTGTCTTGGAATCACTCAGGCAACTCGACCTCCAGGTATTCGTGTCAGCGATAGATACGGGGCCTGTCGACCTCACGTTTTGGTCCAGTGTGAAAAGGTTTCACGTGGAACATGGCGAGATAAAGGAAGTGGTATAATCATCAGCTTTACGCATAACCGTTGCAAAAAACCGATCGCTACGCATCTCAGGATATCCCTATGGCAGAAAAAAACACCTATACCTCATCAAATATCAAGGTTTTAAAGGGTCTTGATGCGGTTCGAAAACGTCCCGGTATGTATATCGGGGACACCGATGACGGTACTGGCCTGCATCACATGGTGTTTGAGGTGGTTGATAACTCAATCGATGAAGCCCTGGCAGGGTATTGCAGTGAGATTAATGTGATCTTGCATGCCGATAATTCCGTGACGGTCAATGATGACGGGCGTGGTATTCCGGTAGATATGCACCCGGGCGAGGGGGTTTCGGCTGCCGAGGTCATCATGACGGTGCTGCATGCGGGTGGGAAATTTGATGACAATTCCTACAAGGTTTCCGGTGGTCTGCACGGGGTTGGTGTCTCTGTCGTCAATGCCCTTTCTGAGAAGTTGTTACTCACGGTTAAACGGGACGGAAAAATTCATACCCAGGAATACACGATGGGCGTACCTGTAGCACCCTTGCAAATAATCGGTGATACGGACAAGACAGGGACCGAAATACACTTCAAACCCAGCAGCACGATCTTTACTCAAATCGAGTACCACTATGACATCCTGGCAAAAAGGCTTAGAGAGCTGTCATTTCTGAATTCCGGTGTGCGCATCCGCCTGAAGGATGAACGTACGGATAAAGAGGACATATTTGAGTACCAGGGCGGTATCAAGGCCTTTGTGGAGCACCTGAACCGCAAGAAAGCGCCGCTGCACCCGATGGTGTTCTACTTAAGCTCAGAAAAAGATGGCGTCGGGGTTGAGCTTGCGATGCAGTGGAACGATTCCTACCAGGAGAATATCTTTTGCTTTACGAATAATATCCCACAGCGTGATGGCGGTACCCACTTGGCGGGGTTTCGTGGCGCGCTGACCCGCACATTGAATCAGTACATGGAAAAGGAAGGCCTTATGCGCAAGGCCAAGGTAACCGCCACCGGCGATGATGCCCGTGAGGGATTAACCGCGGTACTTTCTGTAAAGGTGCCGGATCCCAAGTTCTCATCCCAGACCAAGGACAAGCTGGTGTCATCCGAAATCAAGGGCATTGTGGAATCCACCGTGGGTGAAAGGTTCCAGAATTTTTTACTGGAAAACCCTTCGGAAGCCCGCGCGATTACGACAAAGATTGTCGATGCCGCGCGTGCCCGGGAAGCGGCTCGCAAGGCACGTGAGATGACGCGTCGTAAAGGGGCTCTAGATATCGCGGGCTTGCCGGGGAAGTTGGCAGACTGCCAGGAGCGTGACCCGGCATTGTCCGAATTGTTCCTGGTGGAGGGTGATTCGGCAGGTGGTTCGGCGAAGCAGGGGCGTGATCGCCGCACGCAGGCAATCCTGCCATTGAAGGGAAAAATACTGAATGTAGAGAAGGCGCGTTTCGACAAAATGCTGTCATCAGCCGAAGTCGGTACCCTGATCACTGCCCTGGGCTGTGGTATCGGGCGGGAAGAATTCAACGTCGACAAATTACGCTATCATCGCATTATCATCATGACCGATGCCGATGTGGATGGCTCTCATATTCGTACCCTGTTACTGACCTTTTTCTACCGTCAGATGCCGGAACTGATTGAGCGTGGTTACGTCTATATTGCGCAGCCGCCATTGTATAAAATAAAAAAAGGCAAGCAAGAACAATATGTTAAAGATGATTTATCGTTAAACGCCATGCTCCTGAACAGCGCGATCGATATGGCGCAATTGTACGTCAACCCAGAAGCGCCACCACTCGCGGGGGCAGCACTGGAGTCACTGGCGAATGAGTACATGGCAGTCAAGGCCTCCCTGAGACGCCTGTCTCGTCGTTATGACAGCACGGCCCTGGAAAGCATGATTTACATGCCGATGCTGGATGAGGACAGCCAGAAGAGTATGTCGGCTGTGACCGAGTGGTTTGCGGAATTGCAGTCACGTATCAACGCCAGCCTTAACAGCGGGCAACGCTATGAGTGTTCCGTCGCATCCCGTGAAGAGGTGCCGGGTTTCGACGCCACCATTAGTAAATGGACGCATGGAATTGTGGCATCGGAACAGGTGTACAGCATGGAGTTTTTCAACAGCGCCGAGTACAAACAAATGATGGCACTGGGAAAACGTCTCGATGGTCTGCTCAGTGACGGTGCCTTTGTGCAGCGTGGTGAACGCAAATGCGATGTCACATCATTCAAACAGGCCCTGAACTGGTTAATGGACGAGGCCAAACGCGGCCAACATATCCAGCGCTACAAGGGACTTGGCGAGATGAATCCGGAACAACTTTGGGAAACTACGCTTGATTCAGAGAATCGTCGTTTGCTACAGGTGAAGATTGAGGATGCCGTGGCCTCTGATGACATTTTTACAACCTTGATGGGAGACCAGGTTGAACCGCGTCGAGACTTCATCGAACAAAATGCGCTGCTGGTATCAAACCTTGATGTCTAGGGCCGCGATTTCTTGCACGCCTTGAACGAGCATTAATACTATCTTATTGATTGTATTAATATTTTTATTATATTATACTATAATTGTTTAGAATTACCAATAATTATTGGTAGCGATGAATCAAGACTACGAGACGTTTACAGGGTAGTGATCTCTGCCATGCGCTCTTCTATCCAGCTGGAGGCTTGCTCCAGTAGCTGTTGGGCAGATTTACCGGCGGGATCTATTGGTGCACCGATTCGTACCTGTATGACACCGGGCCGTTTGATGAAGCTGCGCCGTGGCCAGTATTCGCCTGCATTGTGTGCGACCGGAACGATCGCAGCACCCGATTGTTCGGCAAGCACTGCACCACCGACGCGGTATCGACCCCGTTGCCCCGCCGGGATACGGGTGCCTTCCGGGAAAATGACTACCCAGATGCCTTCCTTGAGTCGTGCCTTTCCCTGTGTGACCAGTTGCCTGACTGCTGCCTTGCCTGTGCCGCGCTTGATGTGAATACATTTCATCACTGCCAGCCCCCAGCCAAAAAACGGAATCCACATCAATTCACGCTTGGCTACCCATACCTGCATGGGAAAGAATTGTTGTAGTGCAATGGTCTCCCATGTGGATTGGTGTTTGGCAAAGACAATGCTGGCTGACGCAGGGATATGCTCCGTGCCCTGTACCTCATGAGAGAGTTTGCAAGTTACCTTCAGCCACCAGAGGATAAAGTGCACCCATTGCTGCAGCAGTTGCCAGCGTGTCCTGAAGGGGAAAAATATAGTGAACAACAACACGCTGGAACAGACAACCAGTGTAATGGCAAATACGATCCAGAATGCCAGCGAGCGTAACCAGAGAATGGGGTAGGGGGTACTGTCAGCACTCATAAGGATAGTTGGCAGGATTTGCCTAAGGGTCAGTATTGAGTAAATGGGCAACGGCACTGTAGAGATCATCGAATACCGCTACCCGTGGATCCAGATCCGGACTGCTAACGGTGCCAAACCCCTTGCCGGTCTTGACCAGAATCGGTGTCGCCCCCGCTGCTTCGGCAGCCTGGATATCACGCAGGGAGTCACCGATGGCAGGGACCCCCTGCAAATCGGTACGCAGTCGCTGTGCAATGTCTAGCAGCATACCCGGTTTTGGTTTGCGGCAGTCACAGCCATCACCAGGACCGTGGGGACAGAAAAATACGGCATCGATCATGCCACCCGTTTCGTTGACACGGCGGTGCATGGTTTCGTGGATACGCGCCAGCGTGTCAAGGTCAAACAGTTTACGCGCGATGCCTGATTGGTTGGTTGCCACCACCACGTGCCAGCCCGCCCTGTGCAAGCGTGCGATTGCCTCCAGGCTGCCCCGGATCGGCTGCCACTCGGAAGGCGATTTGATGTAGTCATCAGAGTCTTCATTGATTACACCGTCGCGGTCGAGGATGATCAGTTGCATCAGTTGTCCCTGAATTCGGACACCCGAATGCGGCCATTGATCATGCGTGATTGCCGCTGTTCGAGCTTTTCCATCTTGTCCCAGAAGGCGTCATCAAGTCTGAAGCCGGCTGCGATTGCCGTGCCCAGCAACAGGATCAACAGATCAGCACATTCCTCGGAGAGGCACTCGCGGCCTTTGCCCTTGGTGACACAAGCAGAAATTTCACCCAGTTCCTCGGTCATCAGCGCGACGCGATAGGCCAGCTCCTCGCCACCGGTGTTTTTAAAGTCATGCTTGTCGTGGAACGCCTGTACGGCTGCAAGCATGGCCCTGTAGGAGTCTTTATCTTTCATGTAGCCACCAGTCAGTATGACAACTTACTGCGCTCCGGGATGCTAACCCTGCAACAGCGAGATGTCGGCCACCTGTAGAAACAGATCGGACAGGGCCTGAAGCAGGGCAAGGCGGTTATCCCGCAGTGCGTCATCATCCGCCATGACCATCACATTATCAAAAAAGTCATCCACGGGTGTTTGCAGCGCGGCCAGTCGGCGCAGGGCATTGGTGTAGTCCCGCTGCTGGAACAAGGGTCGTGTTTGTGCATCCAGCAATTCCAGTGCTGCTGCGAGGGCCTGTTCTGCGGGCTCCTGTAACCGTTCATGCTGGTAAGTTGCGGGAATGACCGTGGAGGCCTTGCGCAGAATGTTACGAATCCGTTTGTTGGCCGCTGACAGGCTGTCTGCTTCTGGTAGCTCACGAAATGCCCTGACGGCGCGCATGCGCTCATCGAAGTCCAGTGGTCGTAGCGGTTGCCGGGCAAGTACGGCCTCGAATACGTGCACCTCGTAGCCGGCATCTACATACCAGGCGCGCAATCGATCCATCATGAAGCTGAATAATGCCTCACCGATAGTGTCTGCACCGAGTGCTGCAGGAAAATTGCCTGCCGCTTGATCGATCAGGGTGCGCAGGTCCAGATCGAGGTGCTTTTCTATCAGGATTCGCAGTAGGCCCAAGGCCGAACGTCGCAGACCAAATGGATCCTTGTCGCCTGTTGGTGTCTGTCCGATGGCAAAGATGCCCACCAGAGTATCGAGTCGTTCGGCGATCGCCAGCGCCTGTCCCGTCTCGGAGGCTGGCAGGGTATCTCCCGCAAAACGCGGCTGATATTGCTCATCCAGGGCTGCGGCAACCTGTGCATTCTCGCCATCGTGCAGTGCATAGTAACGCCCCATGATGCCTTGCAGCTCCGGGAACTCGAACACCATGCTGGTCACCAGGTCGCACTTGCAGAGGCTTGCCGCACGTTCAACCCGTTCTGTATCAAAGCCCAAACTTGCAGCGAGACTGGTGGCTATGCGTGCAATGCGCTCCTGCTTGTCTCCCAATGAACCCAGTCCCTTCTGGAAGGCCATGCCATGCAGTTGTGCAACACGACTGTGCAGTGATTGCTTGCGGTCCTGGTTCCAGAAGAATACGGCATCCTCCAGGCGCGGCCGGATGACGCGTTCATTGCCAATCCTGATCTGGTCTGGATCCTTGCTGGCGATATTGGCGACCGTGATGAAGTGAGGCAACAGTTTGCCCTGCCTGTCCACCACGGGAAAATATTTCTGATGGTCCTGCATGCTGGAGATCAGGGCCTCAGCCGGCACCGAGAGAAAGCGTGGGTCATAACTGCCGGAGATTGCCACCGGCCATTCCACCAGTGCCGTAACTTCGTCCAGCAGGGCTGCGTCGATCAGGGCCTCGCCGCCAAGGGCAATTGCGGCCTCGGTCACCTGGGTGCGGATGGATTCCCGTCGCTGGTCCATGTCTGTCTCGACCATGCCCTGCTGCTCGAGTATCCCGGCGTAGTTTTCCGGTGAGGTGATGGTGATTGGCTCGTTATGATGAAAACGATGGCCGTACGAATGGCGGTCAGTATCTATGCCAAGAACCGTTGCGGAAACAGGCTGCTCACCGAACAGCAGCACCATCCAGTGCAGCGGTCGTACAAATTCGATATCGCTATTGCCCCAGCGCATGCGCTTCGGCATCGGTAGTGACTTGAGCGCCTTTTCCAGCAGGGTGGGAATGATATCCGCGGTTGCCTGGCCGGTCTCGATGCTGTGATATACCAGCCAGCTACCCTTGTCGGTCTCCAGCTTTTCAAGGTCACCGACCGTTACCCCACAGGAATTCGCAAAGCCTTCGGCTGGCCTGGTGGGGTTGCCATCACCATCAAACGCGGCTTTCAGAGCCGGGCCACGCCTCGTCACCTTGCGGTCGGGTTGTGCAACCGGCACATCCCTGATGAGGACCGCGAGACGGCGTGGGGTGGCATAGGCGTGGCTCTTGCCGTGTGCCAGGCTGTTTTCATCCAGGAGCGTATCGAGAGAGCGGCGCAGGGCATCGCGCATCTGACGTAATGCCTTGGGCGGCAGCTCCTCGGTGCCGATCTCGACCAGCAAGTCTCGGGTTGCCGTCATGTTGCACCACCCTCATCAGTGAGCATGGGGAAGCCAAGTGCTTCGCGGGCAGCAAAATAGGCTTCAGCCACCTGGCGAGACAGGGTGCGCACCCGCAGGATATAGCGTTGCCGTTCCGTGACTGAAATGGCATTACGCGCGTCCAGCAGGTTGAAGGTGTGCGAGGCCCTGAGCACCATTTCATAGGCAGGCAATGGCAGGCGTGCCTCGATCAGGCGGTTGCTCTCGCGTTCACAGGTGTCAAACCATTCGAGCAGGGAGGTAACGTCGGCGTATTCGAAATTGTAGGCAGACATCTCGACTTCATTCTGATGATAGACGTCACCGTAACTGACCGGGCCATCGGGCCCTTCGGTCCACACCAGATCGAAGACGCTTTCAGCCTCCTGCAGGTACATGGCAATGCGTTCCAGGCCATAGGTCAACTCGCCGCTGACCGGTCGACATTCAAGTCCACCGACTTGCTGAAAATAGGTGAATTGGGAGACTTCCATGCCATTCAGCCAGATCTCCCAGCCCAGACCCCAGGCTCCCAGTGTGGGTGATTCCCAGT
Organism: Gammaproteobacteria bacterium; assembly: GCA_022340485.1. GTDB lineage: Bacteria > Pseudomonadota > Gammaproteobacteria > UBA9214 > UBA9214 > UBA9214. Next base: position 49,235 of record JAJDNX010000111.1, read on the forward strand.
TGTCCTCGACAAAACGTATGTCGTGAACCAGTGGGTCAATGCCGAGTTCGCGTAACGAACCCAGGTAAAGCTCCTGTATGTCGAGGGGTGACGGTTTCAGTAGTACCTGGAACTGGTAATAATGCTGCAAGCGATTCGGGTTTTCGCCGTAGCGGCCATCGGTGGGACGGCGCGAGGGTTGCACATAGGCTGCGCGCCATGGCTCGGGTCCGATGGCGCGCAGGAAGGTGGCGGGGTGAAAGGTGCCGGCACCGACCTCCATATCGTAGGGTTGCAGCAGCGCACAGCCCTGCCGGCTCCAGTAATCTTGCAGCGCAAGAATCAGGCCCTGAAAAGTTTTTTCTGTATCAGCCACGGGTCAATTCAAATAATCAGCATGTGGTTTGCAAGCCGCACAGTATAGCGTGCGGCTTGCCAAATTTCCCTACGGTTGCCTTCGAGATATCCTGCATGGCCATAGCACCGTGACAATTTGAGTGTCTATGTGGTAAATGTGGTAGCCAGGATCGGCACGGCAAGCGGTTTAAGCTGCCATAAGACGCGGTCGACACCCTGATCAGGATCCAGTTGGAGGAAAAGCATGTCCCGGCTAATTCTCGAACCCACACCGCAGGCCCAATGGCTGGCACTGCTACACGAGGCACAAACGGCTTGCCATCGGCACCTGGATGAATCACTGGAAAGCTACCTGGTGTTTTTGCTGATGCGCTTCGCCGACCGCCCCTACTGTACGGCTCGTATCATGGCGGAGGACTATCTAAGATCACAATCGCTTGCTGGAGAACAACGTGCAGGGAAGCTGCGCGAGGTTGGTGATCATTGCCTGTTGTTCTCGGGACTTTTCCCGCAGCTTGCCGAACGCCGCCTGGTGCCAGTGAGTTATTTTGTCACTATCGGGCGGAGTTCCTACCAGCAGTTGTCCGGGGTTCTGGATCGCAGCTGGTCTTCTGTGTACCGCCACCTGTCCGAGGCCTTTGTGGTGCTGATGGATATTCTCCATACCATGCGCGGGCTGGGTGGGGAGACGGTGCTGACGCCTATCCAGGCCATGGACCTGTGGCAGGATACCGGCAGTCGCCGCTGCTATGAGCAGATGTGTGCAAATGGTCTTTTGAGTCCGGCCCCGGCGACTACACAAGAGCACTGAATCTCCTGACAGTGTGCCGGGTTTTCTGCCGCAGTATGCTGCGCATGCGGTAGAATCCCCGCGACTGGATTTCCACCTCTCTAAAACACCCTGTCGCTATCATGTCGAAACAACCGAAAGCTGTTGCACTGATTTCCGGCGGACTCGATTCGCTGCTTGCGGCACGCGTTGTGATGGAACAGGGTGTTCACGTTGAGGGCATCAATTTTTTTACCGGCTTTTGTGTCGAAGGCCATACCCACGCACTTCGCAAAAAAGACCGTCAACGGCCGAAACGCAACAATGCCTTGTGGTCAGCAGAACAGCTCGGCATCAAGTTGCACATCGTGGACATTATCGAAGAATACAAGGATGTCGTGATCAACCCGAAACACGGCTATGGCAGCAATCTGAATCCGTGCCTCGATTGCAAGATCTTCATGGTGAACAAGGCGCGTGAATGGATAGACGCAAACGGCTTTGATTTCATCATTACGGGCGAGGTCGTGGGGCAGAGACCCATGTCACAACGCAAGGATACCCTGCCGGTTGTTGCCCGTGATTCGGGTGCCGGTGATCGACTGGTACGCCCCCTGTGCGCTAGAAACCTGCCACCAACCTTGCCGGAAATCGAGGGCTGGCTCGATCGTGGCCGGCTGTATGGTTTCAATGGCCGTTCCCGCAAGCCGCAAATGGCACTGGCAAGACAGTTCGGTTTCGAGGATTACGCACAGCCGGCAGGTGGTTGCTGTTTCCTGACTGACAAACAATATGCCGTGAAGCTCGCAGACCTGTGGAATACCCGCGGCAAGCGCGATTACGACTTCGACGATATCATGCTGCTGAAGGTCGGGCGGCACTTGCGACCTGGTACGAATTTCAAGCTGATAGTCGGTCGTGAGGAAGGAGAAAACCGCTTTCTTGAAGGCTACAGAAAGCGTTTTATCAATATTATCCCGACCAGTCATACAGGACCCCTGGCCTTGATTGATGGGGACCCTGATGCGGATGACATAGAACTGGCAGCGCGTCTGACGGCGCGCTTCAGCCAGGGACGCGATGCCGGACGCGTCACCGTAGCGGTAAAGCAACTGGATGGCATGACGCAGACACTCGATGTCATACCCATGCCCAGTGATGAGATCCCCGAGGACTGGTATGTCTGAGTTGAGACGCTGCGGGATATACTTCCCCGTCCACCTCCGCCAGGAGCCGGTCACAAATGACATCCCCGCATGGACCCTGTAACACTCGATGCCCGTAACCTGCTTTGCCCCATGCCGGTGATTCGTATGCAGGACACCGTGCGGAAGCTGCAGCCGGGTGATGTAATCAAGGTGGTGTGCACCGATCCGGGCGTGCTGCACGATATCCCCGCGTGGTGCCGGGTGCACGGCCACGAGGTCTGCGATATCGATGAGCAAGAGTATGAAATAACCATTACCGTTCGAGTTGGCCCTGGCAGCCAGACAGGTGCATGAGTGAGATGCAGCTTCCAGACCCACTGAATGTGCGCTACCGGGATATCCGCAAGGTGACGCTGATTGGCTCCGTCATCGATTTACTGCTGGGCATTGTCAAGATCATCACTGGCATCAGTGCCAGCTCACAGGCACTGATTGCCGATGGCATCCATTCATTCTCTGATCTGGCCACCGATTTTCTGGTGTTGTTTGCTGCCAAGCATGCACATCGAAAGGCCGATGATGAACACCCGTACGGTCATGGCCGGATCGAGACCGTTGCTACCGTAATTCTCGGTGTGTCACTGGTGATCGTTGCCCTAGGCATCAGTTACGACGCGGTGCATCGTCTGCTCACTCCGGAATTACTGCTGCACCCGGGATGGCTGGCGTTGCTGGTCGCGATCATCTCGGTCGTTTCAAAGGAGTTGATCTATCAGTACACCGCACGGGCAGCGCGACGCCTGCGCTCCAAGATGCTGCAGGCCAATGCCTGGCACAGTCGCAGTGATGCAATCTCCTCGATCATCGTGGTCATTGGTGTGCTTGCAACCATGTGGGGCTATCCCTCTTTCGATGCCCTGGCTGCTGTTGCCGTTGCATTGATGGTGGCAAAGATCGGTTGGGACCTGTTGTGGAAAAGCGTACAGGAATTGATCGATACTGCACTGGATCCGGAGGAAGTCGAGGCGATCCGAAAGACCATCATGGAGGTTGACGGGGTGCGCGCCTGTCACATGCTGCGTACACGCCATAGCGGCAGTGATGCACTCGTGGACGTCCATATCCTGGTTGATCCGAAATTGAGTGTCTCGGAGGGTCACCAGATTAGTGAGGCGGTACTCGGGCGCCTCATTGATACCGTGGAGGTTGTCTCGGACGTCATGGTGCACATCGACCCCGAGGATGATGAGTTTGCCTCGCCCAATAATGCACTGCCGTTGCGTGCCGAAATCAGGCGGCGGCTGGATCAGCAGTGGCAGCACCTCGGTGTCAATGAGCGTCTCGACAAGCTGGTGCTGCATTATCTGGATGGCAAGGTACACATCGATGTCTTCCTGAAGCCGGGCGACCAGGGGTACGGGCAACTGGCCGGGCTGTCTGCAAAGATCCGTGAATCGGCAGGCAAGGCGCGGGATATTGGTGAAGTGAGAGTCTACATCCAAACGTAAGCGCGCACCTTCGTGAAGCGTATATTGAAATTGTTGCACAATAATGGTGCATCATATCACGCTGCCGGGCGTCTAACGCCGTGAAATATAGGGAGTTACTCGCCACAGCAGCCGTGGCATACTTCGTGCTTTAACAACAAGCAAGATCGTAATGGTTTACGTGTCCGCCGTACTCGCCTGATAACGGCGTCCTATTTTTTAGCGCAAGTTGATTTGGAGGAGTTGTAATGTCTGTAACCAAAGTTATGAAAATGTTGAAGGACAACGAGGTTAAATTCGTTGACCTGCGATTCACCGACACCATTGGCAAGGAACAGCACGTCACCATGCCGACAAGCCAGGCGGGCACCAGCCTGTTCAAGGATGGCAAGATGTTTGATGGATCCAGCATCGCCGGCTGGAAGGGTATCAACGAATCAGACATGGTGTTGATGCCGGATACCACCACAGCCGTCATGGATCTGTTCAGCGACGAGCCGACCCTGATTGTTCGCTGCGATATTCTGGAGCCGACGACCATGCAGGGCTACGAACGCGATCCACGCTCCATCGCCAAGCGTGCCGAGGCACACCTGATCTCAACCAAGATCGCCGATACCGCTTACTTTGGTCCGGAGCCGGAATTCTTCATTCTGGACGATGTACGCTGGGGCGCCGACTTGAGCGGTTCGTTCTGCAAGGTGGACTCGGAGGAAGCCTCCTGGAACTCCGAGCGCGTTTTTGAAGACGGTAATATCGGCCACCGCCCGACAGTCAAGGGTGGTTATTTCCCGGTTCCCCCGGTGGATTCACTGCATGACCTGCGTGCCGCCATGTGTCTTGGACTGGAGGAAATGGGCGTACCCGTCGAGGTGCACCACCACGAAGTGGCAACCGCCGGTCAGTGCGAAATCGGTACCCGCTTCGACACCCTGGTGGCGCGCGCCGATCAGAACCAGATTCTCAAGTATGTGGTGCAAAATGTGGCACACGGTTACGGCAAGACCGCTACCTTCATGCCCAAGCCGATTGTTGGCGACAACGGCAGCGGCATGCATGTGCACCAGTCGCTGGCAAAGGACGGCAAGAACCTTTTCACCGGTAATAAGTATGGTGGCCTGTCACAGCAGGCACTGTATTATATCGGTGGTATCTTCAAGCATGCCCGTGCACTGAATGCCTTTACCAATGCCAGCACCAACAGCTACAAGCGTCTGGTGCCGGGCTTCGAGGCACCAGTGATGCTGGCCTATTCGGCACGCAATCGTTCGGCATCGATACGTATCCCGTTCGAGTCCAACCCGAAAGGCCGCCGTATTGAGGTACGCTTCCCGGATTCCAGTGGCAACCCCTACCTGTGCTTTGCTTCCATGTTGATGGCCGGACTGGACGGGATCAAGAATAAGATCGACCCGGGCGAGGCCATGGACAAGGATCTGTATGACCTGCCAGCGGAAGAGGCGAAATCAATTCCGACCGTGTGCAGTGCACTGGATCAGGCACTGGATGCGCTGGATAAAGACCGTGAGTTCCTGACCGCCGGTGGTGTTTTCACTGACGACATGATCGACGGCTATATCGAGTTGAAGATGGCGGATGTTACGCGTATACGCATGACTACCCATCCGGTCGAGTTTGATATGTACTACAGTCTGTAGTCGAGCGTCGTGTTGTACTATAAAGCCCCGCTCCGGTAGCGGGGCTTTATTTTTTTGGTGCATTACGACAAGGGTGAAGCTATGCGACTGACAGCGATCCTGTTACTGATTTTTATGGCAGCCGCTCGCGCGGAAATCTACAAGTCCATCGACGCAGACGGGGAGGTGATCTACTCCGACCAGCCAAGCCGTGGTGCAGAGCGGGTGAGTATGCCGACCCTGCCAACCTATACACCACCCCGTTCACCTGGAGTAGTGGGCCGTACCGCCTCTGCCGTAGCCGAACCACAACACTATGAAAGCTTCTCCCTGACCAGCCCGGTCAATGAAGCCACCATCAGGAACAACCTCGGTACGGTCGAGATCGAGGCAGCGCTGACACCGTCGCTGATGACAGAACTGGGTCATGGCATTCAGTTTTACCTGGATGGCGTGGCCTATGGTGCCGTCACTAATCGCACCACGATGACGCTGGGCAATGTGGACCGGGGCACGCACCAGCTCTCGGCGAGGGTAACGGATGCGAGCGGGAAGGTTCTTTTGGCAACGACGGAGATTACGGTTTTTGTCAAGCGGGCCTCAAAATTGCACGGCGGCAAGCAGGGAACAGTAACGGACAACCCGGGTTATATCACAGCCAATCCGAATGTGGTCGGCGATGAGACCTTTCAGCCCTATCGCTATAAAGACATTGCCGATTACAGCGGTACGGCGGCAGTCAAAGACGACCCGGAGCTGGCCGAGCAACTGGCCAACCCCGGTTTCCGTAACCGCAATCCGAATATTCTCAGTCCAAATCCCAACATTCATTCCTTCAACCCAAACCAGATAAATCCCCCTCTGCCCAAGGAAGACTAATGCTATGCACCATATTGGTGCATAGCCGATGTTGGGGCTATACTAGGTAGGGATCCCCTGCTAGGCGACATGGCCCATTCTGGAAGTTACTTGTTGTATTTGTTGAGATAAATATTTTTAACGGGGAGGTCGCCCCCGGTGATGGTGTTGGTTTGATATTTGCAAGAATCCCAGCATGAAGGGAGATTTCGTGCCACCCAAAATAACTGCAGAACGAATTCTCGATAGCATGGCTACGGCGGTATTGGTGTTCGATGCACAGTCGCGGCTGACAACCATCAACCATGCCGGTGAGGTCATCCTGAACCACAGTGCGCGCCATGTGAAAGGTCGTTCTATCCATGAACTGATTGTCAATGCAGGGGAGATGAACGCGCAGATCGCTAGCACAATGTCCTCCGGTCAGACGGTGACACAACGTGGCTGTCTGCTGTTGTTACCAGATGCACCGGACCTGCGGGTTAATTGTACCTTCACACCAATCACGGATGCTGCCGGCAATCTCCAGGTAGTGATCGAGTTACGACGGATAGATCATCACCTGCGTATCGAGCAGGAGGAGGGCCTCATTACGCAACAACAAGCCACGCATGAGTTGTTGCGCGGTCTTGCTCACGAAATCAAGAACCCGCTGGGTGGCTTGCGGGGAGCCGCGCAACTGCTGGAACGGGAAATCAGTGATGCTGCACTGAAGGAATACACCCACATCATAATCAGCGAGGCTGATCGTCTGCAGTCACTACTCGACCGTATGCTGGGCCCCAACAACTTGCCGAAAATCCAGCCAATTAATATTCACGAAGTACTCGAGCATGTGCGTGAACTGGTGAAGGTAGAAGCCGGAACCGGCCTGCGCATCCTGCATGACTACGATCCCAGCCTGCCGGACTTGCTGGCAGACCGGGACCTGCTGTTGCAATCGATCCTTAATATCGTGCGCAATGCCGCACAGGCGCTGGAAAACGAGGGACAGATTATCTTGCGTACCCGCATCCGGCGTAATTTCAATATCGGTAGCCGCAAGCACCGGCTGGTTGCACGCATCGAGGTGATCGACAACGGCCCCGGTATAGATGAGGGTCTGCGCAAGCAGATTTTCTACCCGATGATTACCGGTCGCAGTGACGGTACCGGCCTGGGGCTTTCCATAGCACAGGCACTGATCAGTCGCCACCAGGGACTGATTGAATGTCACAGCAAGCCCGGAGAAACCATATTTACTATTTTGCTGCCACTGGACGGAAAGCATGAGCCATAACGAAACCATTTGTGTCATTGATGATGATAGTTCCATACGCTGGGTGCTGGACAAGGCACTCACTACTGCCGGCCTGCAGGTCGCGACATATGATTCTGCGGACAGCGCCTTGCGGGCGATCAGCAAGCAGGAGCCGGCTGTCATTGTGACCGATATTCGTATGCCAGGCATGGATGGACTTGCCTTGCTGGAGCACATCGATCACCACTATCCGGATTTGCCAGTAATTATCATGACAGCCCATTCCGACCTTGATAGTGCCGTATCTGCCTACAAAGGCGGCGCATTCGAATATCTGCCGAAGCCATTTGACGTGGACGAAGCGGTAGCACTGGTGAAACGTGCACTGGAAATGCGCGACCAGCAAGCGGTCGAAACGCCACCGCAGCCACAGGAGGAGGCACCGGAAATCATCGGCAAGGCAGCAGCGATGCAGGAGGTGTTCAGAGCCATCGGTCGCCTCGCGCACTCCAATGCCACGGTATTGATCAATGGTGAATCGGGCACCGGAAAAGAGCTGGTTGCACAGGCATTGCATCAGCACAGCGCACGTGCAAAGCAGCCGTTTGTGGCATTGAACATGGCAGCGATTCCACGCGATTTACTGGAGTCCGAATTATTTGGTCATGAACGCGGTGCGTTCACCGGGGCACAGAACCGCCGTGCCGGACGTTTTGAACAGGCCAATGGCGGTACGCTGATGCTTGATGAGATTGGTGATATGCCGGCTGAACTGCAGACCCGCCTGTTGCGGGTACTGGCGGATGGCGAGTTTTATCCCGTCGGTGCCCATACTCCCAAAAAGGTCGATGTCCGCATCATCGCGGCAACCCACCAGAACCTCGAGCAACGGGTGCGGGAGGGGCAGTTTCGTGAGGACCTGTTCCACCGACTGAATGTCATTCGCATCCATATCCCGTCACTGCGAGAACGCCGCGAGGACATACCGCTGTTAATGCGACACTTCCTGCAACGGGCTGCCCGAGAGCTGGAAGTCGAGACAAAGACATTGAGCAGTGCGGCGGCAGCTATCCTTTCGACCCTGGATTGGCCAGGGAATGTACGCCAGCTGGAGAATTTATGTAGACTGTTAACCGTGATGGCACCAGGCCAGGAGATCCATGTCGAGGACCTTCCTGATGAATTACTGGCGACCGCTGCCAGCGGTTCAAGAGCCACAGCGGACTGGCAGGGCTTGCTGCGACAATGGGCACAGCAGCAGTTGGCTGGCGGGGCAGAGCACTTGCTGGATGACGCACTGCCGAGCTTCGAGCGGGTACTCATCGAGGTCGCCTTGCAGCAAACCGGCGGGCGCCGTCAGGATGCAGCACGTTTACTCGGCTGGGGACGCAATACCCTCACACGCAAGCTGAAGGAGCTCGAAAGCACTGACTAAAGCCGATGCGTGGATGGAACCATCGCGGCGACTGTGATTCACTCTGGCAGTGTAAAAAGGCCGCCGTTTTGCATCCGGAATGATTGCTCACTGCCGTGAATCACATACGCTCCATACTAGACTGCAAACCGTGCCTCATGTGGCCTGAGCCGATGCCAAGTCGGCACGGGTGGTTTTGGCAGCCCGGGAGAAACAACGGGCCGTGGGAAGCCTATCCTCCGGCGCAGGGTGTGGTTGGCGTCGTGTTCAGGTTTAGGCTGCCGGTGAGGGCGCTGACCGAGGGCAGTTGCTGCCGGTCAAGGTAGTCCAAGATGCCGCGATTGATCTTGCGGCAGACCAGTGGATCGTAGAACAGGGCCGTCCCTATACCGACCGTGGTGGCGCCGGCAATCAGGAACTCGATGGCATCCGCGGCGGTTGTTACGCCACCCTGGCCTATGATGGGAATGCCATGCGCCTTGCAGGCCTGGTAGACCTGATGCACCTTCAGCAGGGCGACCGGTTTGATGGCTGGCCCTGATAGTCCGCCCTGGTTATTGCCGATCACAGGTGCGCGTTTTTCGATATCGATTGCCATGCCCATCAGGGTGTTGATCACGGCAAAACCATCGGTACCGGCATCGATACAACGACGGGCGTTGTCAGTGATATCGGTCTGGTTGGGCGACAGCTTGGTGATCAGTGGTTTGCGGGTGACGGCACGGCAGGCAGCGACCACGCGTGCCGACATGTCCGGGTCATT
>JAJDNX010000116.1 GCA_022340485.1 Gammaproteobacteria bacterium
TGGCCAGTATGACAAGCTGGTGTCCATCGAGATGATCGAGGCAGTCGGGCATGCCTACTTCGATACCTATTTCGAGCAATGCAGCCGCCTGCTGAAACCCGACGGCCTGATGCTGTTGCAGTCAATCACCATCGCCGACCAACGTTACGCAGCTGCCAAACGTTCGGTAGATTTCATCCAGCGTTACATCTTCCCGGGTGGCTGCCTGCCCTCGGTCGCGGTTCTCAGCGATAGCGTCGCCCGCAATACCGACCTGCGCATGCTGCACCTCGAGGACATTGGACCACACTATGCCACTACCCTGATGCACTGGCGCAAGCGCTTCATGAAGCAGCTCGATCGTGTGCGGGCACTTGGCTACCCGGAGGAATTCATTCGCATGTGGGAATACTACCTGTGCTACTGCGAGGGTGGTTTCCGGGAACGTGCCATCGGTACGGTGCAGGTGTTGCTGGGCAAACCGCTGAACCGCCGTGAGGCGTTGTTAACGACGCTGCCCGTGGCGGAGCAGCGGGCTGCCTGAATCAAAGCAGAAACGCAAAAAATACGATAACAGCGCCGTGCCCGACGCGTTTCGTGGTATGACAAAAGGCGATCGCGGCGGATAAGCCGCGCCTACACGATATTATTGATGATCACTCCAGGCCCTGCGGGGTATTCACAAAAGCGGCCGGATCATAGCCGGCGGCTTGCAAGCGTTGGTCGAGGCGGCTGCGAACCTCTGCCGGCAATTCCGGTGTACGACTCAAGATCCAGCCGTAACGAAAATTCGGTGTGCCAACGATAGCGTAGGAATAATCGGGCGCGAGTTCGAGAATCCAGTAATCACCCCAGAACAGCTGCCAACCGAACAGCGAAACAAAACTGACCTTCAACCTGGCATTGCTACCGGTGTCGACAACCCTGGCAACACCTTGCGCCGTATCGAGCGTGCCGTCCCGGTCCAGGCAGCGGTTAATGACCTCGATGCGCTGCTGCTCGATCGGCCGGTAGCTGGCCATGGTATTGCCTTGACAATGCTTCTGGAAACGATTGGGTATACTGGCGATCTCGTACCAGTCACCGGCATAGCGATCCAGGTCAACATAAGCCACGGTTTCCGGTGGTGCGGGTTTTGCGGCACTGGCAAGGGGCGCAAGCACTGCGAGCACCCCGCCAAGAACAGCCGCTGAAAGGCAGCGAGCACGACTCCTGGTGAGATTCGTTGCGGCAAGCACAGCCCGCCGGGAAAGGACGGGGAACATCATCCGGCCTGCCCCGAGCCGGGGTCAGTGGCACCGGTAAAAGCACTGCTTGCAGAGTCGAGGATGAGCCGCGTCATCGACGCGGACATGCCGATATGCTCGGAGATGCGAATCGTCACCTGCGGGTGCTGCTCCGCTACCGGCTTCACGATGCCTGGAATGTCTTCGGCAACATGCCGCCCGGCAGCAAGAAAATAGGGAACCACGACCACCGTGGTCGCGCCCGACTCGATACAGGCTTCAATGGCCTCGGGAATGGAGGGACTGGCAATTTCAAGAAAACCGGCCTTGATCAGCGGGTAACGATCGCTTGCCGACTGCTGCACGCGCGCTGCCAGCTGCTTCACCTCCTCGTTGGACGCCTGCCGGCGGCTGCCGTGCGCAATCAGTACCAATGCCTGCATATCCGTTCTCACCGTTGCCTTGCTGTAATGATGTGTTGCTGCTGGTAGCACACACTGAATAGCAAAACTAGAACAACAATTTGTACAAGTCAAGTACAAATATTGTACAAGTCGTTGTTCTACCTATTGGTGGCAATCCGGGTGCTTGCCCGCTTGCAGGGCCTTGCTCTGGAGGTTCAGTGCCATCGGTATGCGTGCATTCAGGCTTCGGATGCGCGAGCTGTCCGAGGGGTGTGTAGAGAGGAATTCCGGCGGCTTGCCACCACCGGCCTTGCCCATGTTGACCCACAACTTGACGCTCTCGCGCGGGTCGAACCCCGCCCTTGCCATCAGGTCCAGGCCAAGGATATCGGCCTCACTCTCCTGAATTCGGCTATATGGCAGCAGAATACCGTACTCGGCACCCACGCCCAGCAACCCCATCAGGGTTTGCCCGGTGGCGGAACGCGGGCTGGCCATGGCAGTGATCAGGCCTAGCCCCTGTTCAACGGCGAACTGCTGCGAGACGCGTTCATTGGAATGCTGTGACAGGACATGCGCCACCTCGTGGCCAATGACCGTGGCCAGCTGGTGCTGGTTTTCCGCTACCTTGAGCAGGCCGGTGTTCACCCCGATCTTGCGTCCCGGCAGGGCAAAGGCGTTGGCGGCATCATCCCGGAATACCACGATTTCCCAACTGCCACCGACTTCCCGGGTTATCGCCTTGCCCACGCATTGCACGTAACTGTTGGTGGTGGGGCTGGTTTCTACCGGCGTCTCCTTCTTGATGTTGGTAAAGGCCTGCAGCCCCATCTGGTCCATCTCGCTGTCCGGCATCAGCAACAGCTGCGAACGGCCGGTGGGCGAAGTGGCGCAGCCGTTGGCAAGCACCACAGCAAGGAAAAAGGCTGTCAGTCGGTTTCGCATGGCACGATCCTGTGAGTAATTCGGCAAGTATAGTCATGCTAGCCGACTGCAGGCCAATACTGACAGCCCGCCAAGCCGGATGTGAAAACACACCGGCAGACAATCACAAACCGGCAGACGGCTCCCCTCAAGCCTTCAGCACTGCCGGTTTTCAGCACGCTGTGGTCAATGGCGCGGGCGACCGGAATGCTGCCACAGGCACGCTCTACAGCATCATCTCGCAGGCATCCGACCGCCCGCCTCCGGATCAGCCAGTATGGATCTCGATCTTGCGTGGCCGCGCCTCTGCCCGCTTGGGGATATGCACCCGCAGCACGCCGTCCTTGAGACTGGCCTCGATCCGGTCGGTTTCCAGTTCACCGCTCAGTGCAAAACTGCGCTGGTAGCGGGTTGAACGCACGTCGGCATACAGGGCTTCCATGCCTTCGGGCATATCGATCCGGGCTTCGCCTTCCACGATCAGGGAATCCTTGTCCACCTGCAGACTCAGGCTATCCTTGTTGACCCCCGGCATATCCGCCAGCAGGGTAATGCCCTCGGCATTCTCATAAATATCAACTGGAGCACGGAGTACAATTTCCGATTCCTGTTGTTTCTGCACCTCGCTGTTCTCGCGGGTAACGACGTCTTTGTTTTCAGCATTTGCTTCTGACATTGCGATACCTCCTCAAAAAAGTTTCCATACTGCAAGAGGCGTATCCCGCGCCTACTGCACCTTGATCTGTCGCGGTTGTGCCGCTTCACGCCGCTGTACATGAATCTGCAGCACGCCATCACGATAACGCGCTTCCACGCGCTCGGGATCGACATCATCCGGCAGGGTAATCACCCGTCGAAAAGCGCCGTCGAAGCGCTCCTTGCGGTAGTAATCCACCTCTTTCTCGACCGGTGACTTGCGCTCCCCGGCTACCGTCAGCAGGTTCTTTTGTATGGAGATGTCAATCGTCGCGGGATCCAGCCCGGCCGCAAACAGGTAGACATCCACCTGCTCCGGGGTTGAGCCCACATTGATCTGCGGGTAGGTCCCCCGCGCCACCGAGCGAATCCCGGCTGGCCAGGGCCAGCGCCCTGAGGCTTCGTTCAGTTCCTCATCCAGTCGCCTGAATTCATCGAACAGGCTACCGCCAAAATTAGTCAGTCTGCCAAACATTTCGCACCTCCTTTGGAATGCAATCAGTCTGTAACAGTTTTCATATAGGGCTGCTCGCCGTGAATTCAAGACCCGCACCAGCACTCCGGCAGGTAGCGGACGGAAGTTGATCAATTCAGAGCTGTTGACATCATAGACAGGCAAGGCGCCAATTCTGCACAGCGACAGGAACTGCCGTTAGAATAGGCCGCAAACCAACGAGGACTATCGCACATGATCACCGCCGCGATCTGGCTCAGCTTCGCTTTCGGCCTCGGCCTGCTGATGCGACTGCTGGGTCTGCCACCGCTGGTCGGCTATCTCGCAGCCGGCTTCCTCCTCAGCGCGAACGGCTACGAGACCAACCCCCTGATCGAGCAACTCGCACACGCGGGTGTGTTGCTGTTGCTGTTCAGCGTCGGGCTGAAGCTGCGACTGAAGAGCCTGCTGCGCATCGAGGTACTCGCGGGCTCGCTGCTGCACATGGCAATCACCGTCGTGATGTTCTCGCTGCTATTCCACCAGTTCACCGGACTCGCACTCGGCAGCGTGCTGATGGTGTCCCTTGCCCTGTCGTTCTCCAGCACCGTTGTTGCAGCAAAGGTGCTGGAGAGCAAGCGTGAACTGCGCGCGTTCCATGGCCGCGTCGCCATCGGTATCCTGATTGTGCAGGACCTGGTCGCCGTCGCGATGCTAAGCGCAACCAGCGGTGTGGCGCCATCGCCATGGAGTTTCGCGCTGCTCGGCTTTTTCCTGCTGCGCCCGTTACTGCACAAGCTGCTGGACCTCTCGGGTCACGGCGAACTGGTTTTGCTTTACGGGCTGCTGGTCGCGCTGGTCGCCGGCGGCAGCAGCTTCGAATACGTCGGCTTGAGCTCGGAACTCGGTGCGCTGCTGCTCGGCGTGATCATGGCAGATCATCCCCGCTCGAAGGAGTTGGCCGACGCACTGTGGGGCCTGAAGGAACTGCTGCTGGTCGGTTTTTTCCTGCAGATAGGCCTGTATGGCCAGCCGACGCTGGTAACGCTGGCGCACGCGGCGGTCATCAATATCGCACTGGTGTTCAAGGCATGGCTATTCTTCTTCGTGCTGCTGCTGTTCCGTCTACGCGCGCGCAGTGCGTTCCTCGCCGGACTGTCGCTCGCAAGTTTCAGCGAGTTCGGCCTGATCGTCGCGAACCTCGGCGTGAACCAGGGCCTGCTGAGCCAGGAGTGGATGGTCCTGCTGGCCGTGACCGTCGCAATATCGTTTGCGCTGTCCGCGCCGTTCAACCGTCACTCGCACGAGATCTACGAGCGCTTCGAGGATTTCCTGCATCGCTTCGAGTCGCACCGACGCCACCCGGACGACGAACCGGTGAAACTCGGTAACTCGCACCTGGTCGTGATGGGCATGGGCCGGGTCGGCACGGGCGTTTACGACGAACTCAAGTCGCAGGGCCACCTGACCGTCGGCCTGGACTCGGACCCCGGCAAGGCCGAGTTACACCGCAAGGCCGGCCGCCGCGTGCTCTACGCGGACGCGGAGGACCCGGGTTTCTGGAGCCACCTCGACCTGCACGGCGTTGAAATGGTGATCCTGACGATGCCGGAACTGGAAGCCAAGCTGATCGCGATCCGGCAACTCCGCAAGCTGGGTTTCACCGGCTTCATCAGCGCGACCGCGCTGTTCACTGAACACGTACAGCCGCTGACGGACGCCGGTGCGAACGTGGTATACAACTACTACGACGGGGTCGGCATCGGTCTCGCGAAACTGTCGCTGGAGCAACACGCCGGGAAGACCGCGAACCAGCAGGCCTGAGAGCAGAATCTTCCCGCCACCGCCCGGACTGGCTTCCCTGCCAGCCGGTAATGGCAACATGAGCCATCTTTGTGAATTCCTTCTATATCTGGAGGACTAACAGCCGGGACAGGCACAGCCAGACCGGCGCGTATCCATGCGTAGGTTCGGGTTCCTGGGCACGTGGCCGACTAGTAGCCAATCAGCCAGGCACACCAGCGCGGCTGGCACCGACACCCTGCCGGCTGATAAACCATCGGTATGTGCCCATGTTTGCCCCGTCTTTCGTGATCCTGGCTGCGCCTCTTGCCGTGTTTGACATGCAAATAATAATCATTACCATTCGTGATACCGATTTGCCACAGACACAGCACGATACGTACAGCGGGAGGCCGAATGATCGAGGATGACGCAAGAGTCAGTCATGACAACAAGTATTTGAAACTACGTATGCAGGTAGAAGATTATGCGGCAAAGCTGGCATGCGCACGCGCGCGCTGCGAGCGTGCCGAGGTGCTGGCGGAACGCTGGAAGCGCTTGGCCCTGAGCCACGCAGACCGTCACCTGCGACTGGAATGGCAGCTGGCCACACTGCGGAGTGAGAAGACCGCGCTGGAGCAATCAACGGCATCGATGCGTTCTCCCTGCGGCGTAATCAAGGCCTGAGGCGAAGAGTGATACGGACAAAACGGCAGCGCAGGCAGCGACTGCTGTACTCGATATCATCGTGCACGCCGTCGCAACACCGGCAGGCCCAAGGGCGTTGCCAGCCGTCAGCAGCCTGAGGCGGTGAAGGCCAATGTATTAACGTCGCGGCACGACAAGTCGCGAAACCGGGCGGGTTGTGCGCACCCGGTCCGTGCTATGCTGCCTGGCATGCCGGGAAGGTGTCAGCCTGGCGGTCGGCAACCCGGCGGAGACAATACCCGATGCGCGATGTCATCACGATCCGTAGCACGAGCAGGGAGCAGCTGCTTGATATCACGACAGGGGTGAAGGATGTCGTGCAACGCAGCGGTGTTCGCAACGGCATGGTCAACGTGTATACGCAGGGCGCGACGGCGGCAATCATGATCCAGGAAAACTGGGATGAGAGCGTGCAGACCGACGTGATTAACCTGCTGCACAAGCTTATTCCCAGGGGTGTCTGGTTGCATGACCGGCAGGACGGCAACGGTGATTCACACCTCAAGGCTGGCCTGGTCGGCCCCTCGGAGACCATCCCGTTGATCGAAGGCAGACTGGGCCTGTCCCGCTGGCAGAATATCTTCCTGTGTGAGTTCGACGGCCCGCGGCAGGAGCGGCGGGTGGTTATCACCGTGCTGCCGGGTGACTAGTCCTGCGTGTACAAACTTGGAAGACACATCCCGCTCCATCAATTTCTGCCCTGAATATTGGCTGCCTCCGTTCAGGCAACACCGGCCTGCCTTCAACCGATACAACGAAAGTCCTCATGGCGTTCCCGCGGGGAATTGAGCGCATATTTACTAATGAGAATTACTATCATTAGCAAAGAATGCTCCATGACACGTAGACTTCGCAAGCCGATGAATATACCGGCAGGCGCGAGCAGCCATCAGACGATGCCCGGAGCAGCCTGTCCCGGCTGCGGAACCCGCAACCCATCGCCGCCCCGCGCCCGGTGGCTCAAACCCATCACCATTAACTTTATATATGAAAGATAAAAATAACTGAATTAGCTTTGCCGCAAACAACAGTTCATACTGCCCCGCTCACGGTGATTCTTACAATCGATTTGCTTGAGATAACTGGTTAGCTTGAGGACAGTCGAGGAGACGTTACATGCTTAGTACCAACCCATTCTATGAACTTTCAACACTCATTTCCCCTAACATCATGCAGGGCTATGTCATTCTCATGGTCGTGCTTGTAATTGTCGGAACTATTCTGGACATGATGCACAAACATAGTGCCCAGTATTTTTTCGCCAATGCAAAAAGAGCAGAGAAAAATGCAAAGCGCACACTCAGCGGTGGCGAAAAAGCATCGCTTGCAATGCAGACTGTCGTAAATGAAGTGCTCACCTCTTCGGAGTTCAAGAGAACCCGCCGCCGTATATCACACCTGTTCACCATGTACGGTTTCGTAATCTTTGTTGTCAGCACGGCGGTCCTGATTTTCGGTTACGCCACGGAACCCGCTGCGGGTATCTGGCCGGCTCTCTGGCACCTGGGTGCTCTCATGCTTTGTTTCGGCGGTTACTGGTTCTGGTTTTTCATCCGCGTCGATGTCGCTGCTGAAGGTGTCAAGTGGTACAACTTCAACGGACGCGGCGACCTCTTCATCGTCGGCCTGATCACCATGCCCACTTTCGCTCTGCTGTGGTCAGCCACCATGGGTAGCGGCACGCTGAACATGCTGTTCTTCGTACTGTTCATTGCGTGCAGCACGGTACTGTTCGGCTCTGTCTACTGGTCCAAGTTCGCACACATGTTCTTCAAGCCGGCCGCGGCTTACCAGAAGAAATGCATCATGGCAGATGGTTCGAGAGAGGGCCTGCCCGCTGATTACGACCTGACGGATCCTGCCGTACA
>JAJDNX010000140.1 GCA_022340485.1 Gammaproteobacteria bacterium
CCGCCCACACCGCTCTTGGCAGGCAAACCGGTTTTGTAGAGCCATTGTCCGGAATCATCATACAAGCCTGCCGTGGCCATCACCGCCAGCACCTCCGGGACCGTTTCCGCACTGATCACCTGCTTGCCGGTCACAGGATTCTTGCCGCCGTTGGCCAGTGTGGCCGCCATGGTGGCAAGGTCCTTCGCATTGACGCCGACGGAACACTGGCGGGTATAGATATCGGTCGCCTCGATCGGGTTCTTCTTGATACGATCATAGGCATACATCAGCATGGCCAGTGCCTGGTTGCGCTGATTGGTGGCAGCCTCGGACTTGTAGACGTCCTCCATAACCGCAAGCTTGCGCCCGGCAAAATCACTGTAGGTTTGGATGATCGTGTTCCAGACCTCTTTTGCGTCCGCACCCTTGATCATACTGGTGGCGGCGATCGCACCCGGGTTGACCATGGCATTCATTTGCTGTCCCTGGTATTGCTCGATCGCCACAATGGAATTGAACACCTGCCCGGTCGCATCAACACCCATGTTGTTGTATATGGCATCCGTTCCGGATTCCTCCATAACCCTCGCCATGGTAAATACCTTGGAAATTGACTGGATGGAGACCTCGGTCTTGACGTCACCCACGCTGTAGACCTTGCCATCCACAGTGACCAGCACGATGCCAAACAGCTTGGGATCCACCTCGGCAAGCGCCGGGATGTAGTCGGCATTCGCGCCTTCGTCCAGGTCCTTGTACTTCTCATAGACAGCCTTTAGCAAGGCATCAATGTCCGTGGACGCCTGCAGCGGCGTGACACTGCTGCAGATAAACAGCACTGCAACCAGCAGGCTGTGAAACAGGCTGTGAGTAAAAACTTTCATGGCTATCTCCTTTCGTTATTGTCTACGTCATCATTCCCGGACACGCGCTTGGGAAACTCGTCCTACCCTAGAAGGTGAACCCGCCGATCAGCCGCAGTGCCCATGAATTCGGCTCCCTGTCAATGTGGTAGCGCTCATAGGTGCCGGTAAAATAACCGTTACCCAGGAAACGGTATTTCACCTGGATACCGTTCATCACCATGAGGTCCTGCGGTTTACCCGCAGAACTGAAAGAGTAATCCTTGTCCAGGTCAAAGCGGGTATTCCGCAGGTAGATGCCCAGCTTGTCCCCTGACTGCAGGGGGAAGTCATAGCCCACCTGCAGCTTGAAGGACTGGGCATTGCGCAGCGAACCCGCTTCGAAGAAATGATAGATCATGCCATTGGCAAAATACGGGTAACCGCCCCAGGCACCCAGTGTCGAACCCTGACCGTCGCCGTCGGTATATTTTGATGCGCCGGTGGCGATGGAAACACCGTTACCCCAGCTGGCATTGTAGCGCAGTGAATAGAGACTGTAGTCGATCTCGGTATCACTGTCTTTTAATTTCCCCACCCCCGAGAAATTAATGAATTGCGCACCCAGGTCGTAGTTGAAATCATCGTTTCCTTTCATGAAGTCATACTGCGCAAAGAAGGTGTTATACAAGTCGTCCGCGTAGTAGTTCCAGAACTGTGCGTGATGTAGATCGTTGTTGTAATCCAGCGCGGCAAAGTACACACCTTTGTCATCGGCTTCATCCTTGTTGACCTGGGGGACGAAGCTGGCATCCGACATGGAATGAAACTCCGTGCCGTTGGCGCCACTGTCCCAGACACCGGCCATTTCAGCAAAGTAGCCGGCCTTGATAGCGGTATTGCTGAAGGAACGGTTCTCATACACACCCATGGCAAAGCTGTTCGCCAGCATGTAATAGTCATCTGCATCGATCATCGGGCTTTCATATTCCTTGCGACCGACAAGTGCCAGGTGTCTTTCGTTATTCCATTGCAGGTAGAGTTCCTGCAACAGCGCAAACGACTTGAGCTCGACCGGATCAAACACGAAGTTTCGTGTTTCCTTGTCGGGATCATTCAGGCCAAAGTCAGTCGAACCGGCCGCAGTAATCTTGCCAATGAAGCCCTTGTAGCCCGGCGTGGTCAGGGAGACCTTCGGCACGACATAGAAACCCTGCGAATCCTTGTGCCCCTTGTTGATATCAGGGTCGCCATCCGGGTTGTTGTAGTCATACTGTACCCAGCCGGTGCGCATATCACCGGAAAGGGTAAACCCATTGATATCATAACCATGCGCCGGTCCTGGCGGTGCGCCCAGCAATACCGGCAACAGCAATGACAAGCCCACCGGTACACGTTGCCGAATGGATAAAAGCATCTGCTTCATGTCTCCCCCTTATTTATCCTGTAGTGTTTGTCTGGGTGAATTTCCGGCAATGGAGGAGGTCCCCATTAGTCTGCGAGGCCTGCCTGGGGAGCATTGACCTCCTGCACCGCTATCCAGCCGGGACCGGGATCATAGACCTGCATCGCTGCCGCAATGCTGGCACTGTCCGGGCCGAGGTCCTGCTCATAGACGATACCGGCGTGACTGACCATAAAACTCATCACCCCGCTTTCCCCGTAGTCTTCCGGCCAGGCAATGACGGCAAACCCGGACCGCATCCGGTCTCCGATCAGGTAACTGTAGGCACCCCCCTTCGCATGCTCTCCCTGGGCATCCAGTATCCGGTAGAAATAGCCGTGGTAGCCACCACCGGGTGTGAGGTCCCCCATCAACGGTCCCAGCGGGCTCGGTGCTTCACCGGGTTCTGCCTCCCAGTAGAGGCCATCATGGGTGCCTGGAGTGCTGATGAAGCGCCGTGCATATTCCAGCAAGCCATCCGCATTCCGGTCCTGTTCCGCATATTCCATCTGTGCATCGTAGTAGGCCAGCACCGCCTGCATGGTAGCGAGTTCGTTTCTGCCAATGCGCCGGATGCGCATGCGTTCCAGGCCCTCCTCAATATCGAAGTACCAGCCCGAAGTGCCCGACACGATGGGTATAGGCAGCGTCCATTCGCCTTTACCGACCGCAATCAGCCTTTTCTTGTCACCTTCCGGCAACAGGGTGTGGTACTTTTCCCAGGCCGTTATGAAATTGTCAACGTCCTCGCCATCGACCTGATCCAGCGGCAACACCTCGCGGTAGTCAGTGCCAAGCACCTTGCCCAGCAGCTCCACATCATCATCCGCGACCGCGAGGACAAAGGTATTTGCCGCGTCCTCGGGGGTGACGAAAACGGCCTGGCCGAGAGCGGGATCCACCGTCAGTTCCGCAATGCCCTTTCCGGAATCGGAACAGGATGCGGTGCACAGGATCACAACCGCGCCCAGTGCAGCCAACAGGTAGCGTAGGTACACGTGTACGTGGCTGACAACAGTCTCTTGCAGATTTTCTGATCCGTAATTCATGTCATTCTCCTGTTATCGCCGCAGACCGCCACCACCGCCACCCGCACGACCGCCACCACCCGCGGCACGACCACCACCGCCGCCACCCGCACGGCTGTTCATTGATCGAACACTGGAGGTACCGCGATTGATGCTCCGGCGTTCCTTCTGTGCATTGCCGGCACCCTTCAGGGCATTGTCCCGTGTCGGTGTCTTCTTGCTGGCCACGTCGCGGGGCTTGCCGGCATCCCGACTTGCGAGTGTGCCCTTGGCCTGGTCACGACTGACGCCCTTTGCAGACTCCCGTGTCTTGCCGGCATCCCGGCTCGCGACAGTTCCCTTGGCCTGGTCACGGTCGACGCCCTTTGCTGCATCGCGTGACATAGCGGTATCGCGACTGCCCAGTTTGCCCTGTGCCACGTCACGGTTTGCCTTACTGACCGATTCCCTCGCCTTGTCACCACCGGCGCCCTGCAACTGCTTGCGGCCTTCATCCGGACTGACCGCACGCTTGTCCAGTGTCGCACGTGCCTGTTCACGCTTGGCATCCCGGCCACGATAATCCTTGCGCTGCTCTGCGCCAGCACGTTTGTTTTCAAATTTCTGCCGGCTTTTTTCATCACGGTACGGCACGCCGCGACGGTTATCGGAATTGTGGTTCCATTCGACATTCTTCTTGTTGACGTCAATCTTGTTACGGTTAATGTTGATGTTGTTGTATTTATTGACATTGATATCGATACTGCCGTGGCCATGGCCCCAGTGACAACCGCCCCACAGGGCATTGGTTATACCAATGCCAATGCCAAAACCAATACCGCTGATTACGGCGGAGCCAAATGCATAACCCGGAGGGTGGTAGTACCAAGGGGTGTAATGCGGCCACCACCAGGTACCGTATACCACCGTCGGGTTATAGGTCGGCACGTAGACAACCTGGGGATCAGCGGGCTCTATGATGATGACCGTCTCGCTGGAAGACGACGGCTCTTCCACAATCACCTTTTGTTGCTCGGTCGTCTTGAGGTTACCTTCGTCCTTTGCCTTGCTGCGCAGCTTCTGTACGGTATCCATGACCGCTTCCGAATCAGCCAGGAAGGCATCACCGACATTTTGCACCCAGTCCGGCTGTTCCCCCATCATCGCCAGCACCTGCGGAAAGGCCACCAGTGACATCACGCTGGGATCCCAGGGTTTCTCCTGAACGGCCGCCACCGCATCATCGCCCTGCTGATCGGGATTGTTCTTGGACCAGGTGACGGCCTCGGCCACGTCCGCGGGATAGGTGGTGGCCATCAGAATCTGCGCCAGCAATGCATCCGGATACAGTGCAATCGGCGCCATCATCTGGTCGAGTTCGGCCTCACTGAAGACGGCATCCTCTGCCTGCACCATTGCCTGTGACAGACACAACAGGGTAGCGAGCAGCCCTCTGGTAAAAAGTACAATCAGTTTTCTCATCAGTT
>JAJDNX010000158.1 GCA_022340485.1 Gammaproteobacteria bacterium
ATTGCCATCGACTGGCACGATATCGTCGCGCTCGCCTACATCGGCATCCTCGGCGGCGGCGTGATGTTCCTGCTCTACAACACCGGCGTCGCACTGCTGGGAGCGGCGAGGGCAAGCGTCACGTTCTATCTCCAGGCATTCTTCACGACCATACTGGCCTACTTCTTCCTCGGCGAGAAACTCCACCCCTACCACGTGGCGGGCATCGCTCTCATTGCTGCCGGTATCGCCATCGTCATGCTGGTCAAGGAAAAAGTACCTGATCGTCCCGCTGCCCCCGGATCATGACGAACCATACAATGAAGGGGATCAGATCTGACCCCGGGGTTTCCAAACAGAACCTTGAAGGGCGATAACTTGAGTTGTCTATCTCCTGCTCAACATAGAGCCAACAGTGGTGTTCGAGAACTATCCTCGATAGTGGCAGTGATCCGGTAGTGGGACAGTGGCGTGGCTCTTGCCGATGGGATATTTTTACATCTCCGGTACGGAACTTGTCAGTACTGATTTCAATGTTTCAGATATTTCATTTCCCGGCACTTCCGGACCATTAGCCTAATGAATTTTCTGTGATAATCTGCATGCGTTTCTGACAAGGATGGCATTATGCGCTTAGTGATCTTCGTATGGCTTGCCCTGGTGAGTAGCTTCGCTGTTGCCCAGCCGAATGCCTTTCAGCGACCCGCGGAGGCGATTTCTCGATTAGTGCTGACACCAGCGCCTCCCACGCCACTGGTTCATGCCACCTCTGGCCACCTGGCCCTGTTGCACGAAGAACAGGTCATCAGCATGGACCGGCTGCTGGCACCCCGCCTGGGACTTGCAGGATTCCGCCTGGAGCCCGTGACCCGCATCAGCGGCATCGAACCCATGGTGATGGCGGTGGACATCATCAATACCCAGGCCACAACACCCGTCACGCGGCATTGGCAACCGCCCGGTGGAGCCCGTCTGACCCAGATCCGCTTTTCCCCGGACGGGCAAATGCTATCTGCATTCCAGGTGGAAACGGGACATCCGACGCAGTTGGTGGTGTATGACATCGGCAGCGGTAAAACCCTGACCCTGAGCCAGCGCATCAATGCCGCCTGGGACAATGCCTGCCAATGGAGCAGCAACCGCGAGTTGCTGTGCCAACTGCAACGGGATGACATTACGCTGACCCCCCTTGCGCCGGCGCCGATCGCGCTGGAACACCGGGGCAAACCATTGCCTACCCGTACCTACAGCAATTTGCTGGAAACGCCGGATGACGATGCCCGATTCGAATATTACTTTTCGTCCGTGCTCAGCCTGATTGACCTGCAGGGCAACACCCAGATCCTGCCAATTCAGCCGGGCATCATCAGTCGCATGGCCATTGCACCTGATGGCCAGCACCTGTTGCTGCGACGCATCGAAAAACCGTATCCACGGATGGTCAATGCCAGTCAGTTTCCCAACCGGATCGAAGTGTGGAATCTCACCCAGACAAATCCCATCTATCAATCCGAAGCTGAAGGATTTGGTATCGAAACCCGTTTAATGGGCCAGGCGGATCCCGGCAGCATTCATTGGAAACCTGGGGTGCCCGCGGTTGCGGGCTACCTGTTTCGTGAAGACAAAGGCAACGGCGTGACAGAATATCAGTGGCGCCAGTTACAGGCACCCTTCACCGATCCCCCTCGCATCCTGGTACGTCATGCCACACCCATCCGCGACTTTGGCTGGACCAGCGCGGGCACACCCTGGTTTGTAGCCAGCAAGGCAGACAGCAATGACGTGGAAATCTGCGCTGTCCTGAAGGATGGTATCCGCATACTTTGGCAAGTGGATCGCCAGGACCGTTACCAGAGTTCCGGCACCATCATCAAGCTGAACGGCGACTCCGGACCGGTGCTGGAGGTCAACGGTGATATTTTTCTTGCCAGCAGCGGCCTGCAGGATTCCGGTCCCAGACCCTACCTGGACCGCATCAATTTGCATACCGGTACAACGCGGCGGCTGTTCACTGCGGAAGACGGTGTGTTTGAAACCGTGCTTGCTGTGCTGGATCCCGGGCAGGAAGTGCTGTTGACCCGGCGCGAAACCGAGACGCTACCACCCGCCTATAATCGCATAGGTAACGGCACTGTCATCACGCTCTATCGTTCCCCCAATCCCTATCCGCAGCTTGACAGTATCAGCCGGCAGCAGATCAGCTATCAGCGTAAAGATGGCGTCCGGCTGACGGCCACGCTCTATTTACCCAAGCGCAACAACAGAAAACCATGGCCTACCCTGGTCTGGATCTATCCCCGCGAATTCAGCGATCCCCAACAAGCCGAACAACTGGATACCAAACCATTTCAGTTTCATCGCATCAAGGGACCTTCACCCATCGCCGCCGTCCTGGCAGGTTATGCCGTCGTGGTGAATCCCACGGTGCCGATCATTTCCGACACGGATTCCGACGATGAACAATACCTGCCTCAGCTGGTCAGCAGTGCGGAAGCTGCCGTGGATTATCTTGTGGATGCCGGCATCAGTGATCCCGCACGTATTGCCATTGGCGGCCGCAGCTATGGTGCTTTTTCTAGCGCCAACCTGCTGATCCACTCCAAGCGGTTTGCTGCCGGCATCGCCATGAGTGGCGCCTACAACCGCACCCTGACGCCTTTTGGGTTCCAGCATGAAAAGCGCACGTTCTGGCAGGAAACGGATTACTACACCAGCATTTCACCCTTCTTTCACGCCAATCAGATCAAGCAGCCCCTGTTGCTGGTGCATGGCGGTGCCGATCCCAATCCGGGAACGCCAAAGTTGCAGGCACGACGTTTTTTTCACGCGCTAAGCGGTGAAGGCGCCACGGTACGCTATGTGGAATTACCCGGCGAGGAGCATCACTATCGGGGCCAGGATACGGTGTTGCATGCCACCTGGGAGATGATCGACTGGCTGGATCGAACGATCGGGCCCAACAGCACCCTCCAGTAACAAGGCCTGGTGGAGTGCCGGGCCTTGTTTTGCTCAAAGCGACGATCGACTCACTGCCCGGGCCTGCAGGGTTTCGCTGGGATCAGGCTGGAAAGTAGTGGCAGCGACTACTCACTGGGCCGATAAAACAGACTGGCAGTTGCGTAACCCCTGATCTATGCTGCAGCGCAGCATGTCTGCATCAAAAAAGCCTGCCTCCCTGCGCCGTCTTGTCATTGTCCTCGGGGACCAACTCAACCGTGACAGCGCCCTGCTGAAGGGTCTCGACGCGGAACAGGACCTGGTCTTCATGGCCGAGGTCCGCGAGGAGGCGACCCACGTCTGCAGCCACAAGGCCCGCATCGCACTGTTCCTCGCGGCCATGCGGCACTTTCGCGAGGACCTGCGGGCGCGCGGCTTGCCGGTTCACTACCTGACGCTGCAGTCCCATGCATATCCCTCACTGGCTGCGGCGCTCTCTGCCTTGCTGGAAGAACGCCGGCCGCGGCAGGTTATCATGCAGCGTGCCGGTGACTGGCGCGTTCAACAGTCGCTGGCCGATACGGTTGCGCGGGCCGGCCTGGCTTTGCAGATCGTCGAGAACAGCCATTTTCTCATCACGCCTGATGATTTTCGTGCCTGGCTGGGTGATCGCAAACAACCGCGTATGGAACATTTCTATCGCTTCATGCGCAGGCGCCACGGCGTCCTCATGGACGGCGGGCAACCGGTTGGCGGCAAGTGGAACTACGATGCGGAGAATCGCCGGGGCTTCGGCAAGCAGGGGCCGGGGATGTTGCCGACCCCGCCGGCGTTTGCAGCGGATGCCATTACGCGCGAAGTACTCCGGCTGGTTAAACGCGAATTTCCCGATCACCCCGGCGAGCTGGCGGAATTCGATTGGCCAGTCACGACCGATGCGGCGGAGATGGCGCTCGAGGATTTCATTGGACAGCGGCTGCCACCCTTCGGTCGCTACCAGGATGCCATGTGGACCGGGCAGCCATTTCTGTATCACTCGCTGCTCTCCAGCAGTTTCAACCTGTCACTACTGCACCCCTCGCGGGCAATCAGCATGGCTGCCAACGCCCTGGCAAACGGCGCTGCACCTCTCGCGGGTGTCGAGGGTTTTATCCGCCAGCTGCTTGGCTGGCGCGAGTACATACGCGGGATCTACTGGGCGCGGATGCCAGCGTATGCCGACTGCAACGCACTGGAGGCGGATGCCCCTCTACCGGAATTTTTCTGGAGCGGCGAGACCGACATGCGCTGTCTGCGTGAGACGCTGGGCCAGACATTGCGCTACGGTTATGCCCACCATATCCAGCGCCTGATGGTAACCGGCCTGTACTGCCTGCTGCATGGTGTGCGACCGCAGGCTGTGCATGAGTGGTACCTGGCCATCTATGTGGATGCGGTTGAGTGGGTGGAACTGCCCAATACCTTGGGTATGTCCCAGTATGCCGATGGTGGTTATCTGGCCTCCAAGCCCTATGTGGCATCCGGTGCCTACATCAACAGGATGAGCAATTACTGCACCGGTTGCCGTTACGATTCGTCATGCGCCACGGGTGATTCAGCTTGCCCATTCACAACACTGTACTGGGACTTTCTGCAACGCCATGAGCACAGGTTTTCCAGTCATCCAAGGACGGCACTGCAGTGGCGCAACCTGGGGCGCAAGGATACGTCGGAATTGAGAGCCATCCGGCGCCAGGCAGAGCATATACGTGTGACCACTGGTGGCTGATTGTGACGCCGGTACCTGTTCCAGACCGCTTTTCCATGATTCCAATGACGGGGGTCGTTTGCGTAATTAATGATATCACTTGTAAACGGATGCCCGTTCTGACAGGTGATGGCAGGAAACCAGATTGAGTAGGCGCCAAATTACATTTCGCAAAAGGCAAATGAACGGGGTCCATTCATGGGAACGTGGTCCATTTATGCAGGATCTCGGTATGATCTGGCTTGAGAGCGGTAGTAACGATTGTCCAATGGGCCTGAATTTTATGGGGGGAGGGGGGTTAATCCATCTATACTGCACACCGATCAGCGTTTCTTCATTCATGGACAAACTATGAAACCAAGGCCAGTCTTGCTAACAATTTTTGATGGTTTCGGGCTCAATCCCAGTCGTGCTCACAACGCCTGGGCACTGGCTCGAACTCCACACCTCGATCATTATTTCTCCATCTACCCGCATTCTGTTCTACAGGCCTCGGGCAGGGCGGTCGGCCTACCCGACGGTCAGTTTGGCAACTCGGAAGTCGGTCACCTGACACTGGGCTCCGGCCGTGTGCTCGAGCAGGACCTCATCCGCATCGCCAATGCCATTTACGGGGGGACTTTTGAGGAATTACCGCCATGGCAAACCATGACGCAAAATGCCGGGCGACTCCACCTGGTTGGCCTGGTCTCGGATGGTGGTGTGCATTCACATATCGAGCACCTGCTCGGTATCCTGTCACTGTTGCGCAATACCGAAATTGAACCGGTCCTACACATGATTACAGATGGCCGGGATACTGCACCACAGGCTGCACTGTCCTACCTTTCAGATATCGAGGAAGCACTTGAAAAACTTGGCCGGGGCTCTATTGCAACGGTTTGCGGACGTTACAGCGCAATGGACCGTGCCAGGCACTGGGACAGAACCGAAGTCGCCTGGAAAGCAATAGTACTCGGTGAGGGTTTTACTGCGGACAGCGCACGCGAGGCAATCGAAAGCGCCTATGCTCGCGGTGAAGGCGACGAGTTCATCCAGCCTACCGTCATCTCAGGTTTCAGCGGCGTGGTTCGTGATGAACCGATGCTGCTGTGTAATTTTCGCAGCGACCGCATGCGTCAGCTGAGTGCCGCACTCGGCCTGGACAATTTCGACCAGTTTGATCGACAGGGCCACAGGACCGAAAACCTGGTATGCATGACCGAGTATGACGCCACCTATCCTTTCCCGGTACTGTTTCCCCCGACGATGCCGGAAAAGGTGCTCGCCGAGGTGATCAGCGACGCGGGCCTCGCCCAGTTGCACTGCAGTGAGACGGAAAAGTTTGCGCACGTCACCTACTTTTTCAACGGTGGCCGCGAACCGCCGTATCCGCTCGAAGACCGCATCATCGTGCCCTCGCCCAAGGTCGCAACCTATGATATTCAACCGCAGATGAGCGCCTCCAAGATCGCCGATGAGCTGATAAAGGCGATCGAAAGCGATCAGTATTCATTTATCGTGACCAACTTTGCCAATGCCGATATGGTTGGTCATACGGCGCAGTGCGAAGCAATTATCCGTTCCATCGAAGCACTGGATATACAAAGCCATCGCGTGTTTCGTGCAGCATTGGAAAAGGGTTGGCGAGTGCTGCTCACGGCGGATCACGGCAACTGTGATGAGATGATCAATCCCAATACCGGCGAGCCGCACACACAGCACACTGAGTACCCGGTACCGTTTCTGATCATGGGTGAAGGCCCTGTCCGGCTGAGTACCGGGCGGGGGCTGGCCGACATAGCACCCACTGTGCTGGAACTGTTGGGCATTCCACAACCGCGCGTCATGACCGGCCGCAGCCTGATCCTGAAGAAAGGCCTGTTATGACATGGAGACGCCAATGAACGACAAAAACGAACACGTTTCAGTGCTTGCACTCAATCCCGCAGTTGATATCAGCTATATCATCCCGCAA
>JAJDNX010000012.1 GCA_022340485.1 Gammaproteobacteria bacterium
CCGGAGACCGGCCTGAGGTATCGTAACCGTATTGCGGAGGGCAATGCTGGCAGGT
Source organism: Gammaproteobacteria bacterium (assembly GCA_022340485.1). GTDB lineage: Bacteria > Pseudomonadota > Gammaproteobacteria > UBA9214 > UBA9214 > UBA9214. The sequence continues at coordinate 56 of JAJDNX010000012.1, forward strand.
TGCATTGTCCTCACTGTCATTCGCTCTCCACAGCAAACAAGTCATCGGCACGGGGTGGTGCCGTGGATGGAGAATCTGATGACAAACCGCGTATTCAGGGTGGCTGCTGCGGCAGTCATTGGCCTGCTTACCAGCACCGCCATTGCACAAAGCGACGTAACTGAAAGCATCCTCGTTACCGCCACACGCCTCGACATGACAAACACCCGGGCGCGCGGCAATACCACCATCATCACGGCAGCGGACATCGAGGACAGCACGGCACGCACCCTGCCAGAATTACTCGGCCAGGAGGCCGGCATCCTCGGCAGCAGCCTGTTTGGCAATAATGGCACCTTGGCGAGTATCGATATTCGCGGCTTCGGTGCGGCTGCGACACAAAACACCCTGATCCTGCTGGATGGTCGCCGACTCAACGATGTCGACCTGTCGAGTGTGAATTTCGGGACCATTCCACTGCAGAGCATCGAGCGTATCGAGATTACCCGTAACAGCGGCTCCGTCCTCTACGGGGATGGCGCCGTCGGCGGGGCCATCAACATCATCACCCGAAAACCGGAAAAAACCGGCACCTCTGCGTTTCTCAAGGCCGGCGCTGGGAACCTGGATACACAGCAACTGGACGCCCATGCCAGCCACAATAGTGGTGCATTTGCCACCTTCGTTGGGGCGCATGGCATCAGCAGTGACGGTTACCGCGACAATAATAAACTGCGTGAGAAGAACATCAATTCAGATTTCCGCTACAGTCATGACAACAACCAGTACTTCCTGAAACTTGACTGGTTCGACCAGGATCTCGACTTGCCGGGTGTCCGCAACGTCAACCCCTCACTCGGCATAAACCAGTTAAAAGACGATCGCCGTGGCACAGATACACCCGATGATTATGCTGACCAAGACGGCTATCGCATTAATCCGGGATTTACTCATTACTGGGACAGTGGCAGTGAGGCGGTTATTGACTTCGGCTACCACAAGAAAAATCAGCAGGCATTTTACGGCGACTATCAGTATGGCGGATTGTACTCAAACTATGTTGACTCGGACCTGAAAACTTTTTCATTCACACCACGTGCAACGGTGCCTCACACCTTGTTCGGCAAGCAGTCGCAGACGATAGTGGGCCTGGATTACTACAGCAACGACTATGACTCCAAGCTCTCGCTGAATCACAGCAGCAGGGATACACCGATACACAAGGTGCATATCGACCAGCAATCAACCGCTCTCTACGCCGATTCAACCACTACCCTTGGCACAGACATCACCGTCAACCTGGGTGCACGACTGCAATGGATCCGACAGAAAGGCAAGGACAGATTCGACCCCAATGCTCCGGGAGCTGATCCTGCCTATGACAACCAGGCAGCAAAGTATAACGACAGCTATAGTGTTCCGATGTTTGAGGCCGGCCTTGAGAAACAATTGATTCCCAGCACCAGCGCTTATATCAAGTGGACACACAGCGCGCGTGTCGCGACGGTTGATGAACTCTTCGAGTACGATCCTAACACCTCAGCACGGGTGTTCTCACCACTGGAACCACAAACCGGTAACGGTATCGACCTGGGCACACGCTACAGGCAAGGCCGGTACTCCGGCAACGCGAATGCCTATTACCTGCGACTGAAAAACGAAATACACTTCGATCCAGTGACCTTCAGCAACACCAACCTTGACCCTACTGAACGCTACGGTCTGGAGTTGACTGGTGCGGTCGATGTCAATGACCGACTGAGCCTGCAAGGTAACTACAGCTATATGCGGTCCAGGTTCACTGACGGACCGTTCGAGGGCAATAGTGTACCACTGGTGCCGGAGAACAAGGCCAGCCTGTCGGGGATCTGGCAACCTGCAGACGCAACGGACTTGGTGGTCGCTGTCAACTATGTAGACAGCCGCTATTTTGACAACGACCAGTCCAACCGTTTCGGTGAAAAGATCCCCTCCTACACCACCGTGGATGCAAAGCTCAGCCACAGCTACCGTGGCTACCGGATGACCTTCGAGGTCAACAACATCTTTGCGGAAGAATACTATGAATACGGTGCCAGCAGCACCTTTTCAGCAGGCGTATACAATGCCTATCCACTGCCGGAAAGAACTATACTGTTCACGGTTGCAAAGGAATTCGGCAAGCTGCCATGATTACTCATAACATCAAGTGGTTTTTGTTCCTCTCGGTGGCTGCACATGCGGCCGTGCTGACGACATGGCAGCTGCCAGTCTATACACCGGGCTATAGCGGTCATGTGATGCAGCTGTCGGTCACACAGCGCGCCGGCGGCAACCGTGCACAAGCACACGCAGAAATTACCAGCCGATCCGCACCCGTCAATGCAGTGCAGCCACAACCGCCTGTAAAGCCTGCGGCACAGTCAGCGCTGACAAGAACGACTCACCTGGAGGCACGATCACACAAATTACCGCGGTCAGGACAAGAGACAAGTCCGGTGCAAATACAGTCGCCTGCAGCGGCTACCGATACAGCTACTGCTTCTGAAGTGATTGCCAGCAATCCTGTCCAGCAGCGGCAGGAAGCCAACCGCCATCTACGCAACAGCGTCATGGAGCTGATCAGCCGCGAACTCACCTACCCGGCGATTGCCCGTCGCAAAGGCTGGCAAGGCGTCGTCAAACTGGAAGTGCACATCGAAGCGAACGGTACAATCACTCGCCTGCAGGTTGACGAAACCTCCGGTTACAGCATCCTTGACAAGGCCGCAGTGGAATGCCTGCAGCTCGCCAGCATACCCGATGCCGCATACTGGTTGCATGGCCGGGCCATCGACATTGTGGTACCCGTTGAATACCGTCTGGTTGACAGTTGATATGGCTAACCGTCTATCGAAAATCTACACCCGTACCGGTGATGATGGCAGCACCGGACTGGGCGACGGCTCCCGTATTCAAAAAGACAGCTTGCGCATCGAAGCCATGGGCAGCGTCGATGAACTCAACTGTGCGCTGGGCGTACTGCTGTGCAACCCGTTGAAGGAGTCAATTCAGTCAATGCTCATCGATATACAGCACACCCTGTTTGATCTCGGTGGAGAGCTGTGCATCCCGGGAGCAAATGTCATCCACATGGACAGGGTCAAGGTACTGGAACAACAACTCGATGCGTTAAATGCCGACCTGCTGCCGTTGAAGGAATTCATCCTCCCTGGCGGCTGCAACGCGGCAGCTGCCTGTCACCTGGCGCGCGCCATATGCCGACGCAGCGAACGACGCATCTATAGCCTGTCGAAAGCCGAAACCGTGAACCCGGACTCCATTAAATACCTGAATCGACTTTCTGACCTGTTGTTTGTCATGGCACGTTACCTGAACAGGGAAGCAGGACATGCCGATGTGCTTTGGGAACATGACCGGAGCAAATAGCTTGGAATGTACCTGCTCTGCAGGCAGGTTAATCGCGCACCCGCTGAAGAATCGCACACAGTTCCTCGGCGCCGTCAAGCACGCGTGGACTATGCCGCACCAGTCGTTCTCGAGCGATACCGTAGATATGCCCATGAGCCACTGCAGACAGGGATGGCCAGCGATTCCAGGCAGCCAGCAGCGGTGAATCATCATCGTCAACTGCAACCACGATCACCTCGGGGTCGGCAGCCAGTACCGCCTCAATATTAACCTGTGGTGCCAGTGCAGGCAGTGCATCAAACACATTGCGTCCACCACACAGACGGAGCACATCGCTGAATAAATGCTCGCCATTGAGCGTCATCAACGGTTGCTCCCATATCTGATAAAACACGCGGACCAACGGACGCTGTGCGTACCTCTGCCGGAGCAGCCGGTAGCGGTCGTTAAAACTGTCCACAGCTGCCTGCGCAGCCACTTCGGTGCCCGCAAGCTGCCCAAGACGCAACAAGGTAGCAGGCACATCCACAAGCCGCCGGGGTTCCGAAAGAAACAGGGTGATACCCAGGGAACGCAACCGTTCCACCTGTGCGGCGGGATTACCACTCTGCCAGGCCACGACAAGATCCGGCTGCAGGGCAAGGATCGCCTCAAGATCCAGGCCTGCACCACCACCGATCCGGGGAATCGAGCGTGCCGCCTCGGGGTAGTCACTGAATTCAGTGACACCAACCACTGCATTGCCGGCACCGGCGGCAAACAATAATTCGGTGATATTTGGCGCAAGGCTGACAATACGACGTGCCGGCCTCTCGAGCACCACTTCCTCACCGGCATCATCCGTGACCCTGATCTCTGCCCGTACAGGGGCACACGGCCACTGTAATACCAGCAGCAACGCCATCGCCAGCAGTGTTGACCTCGCTGGCGCATTGCCACGACAGCTTGGCGCAAGGAATGCACTGCTTGTTGATAGCATCTGGAAACCGGCCTTGTTTAATACGTTATAATCGCGCGTCACGCCAACTGAAACAAGCAGGATACCTGACCATGAAATCACCCGTAGTTCTCGTCGGCATTGGAGAAATGGGCAGTGTATTTGCACGTGGTCTGCTGCGTACCGGCCACCCCGTCTATCCCGTGAACCGCAACACGGATATGGCTGCCACTGCGAAGATACTACCCTCACCGGAACTGGTGCTGGTGGCTGTTGCCGAAAATGATCTGCACAATGTCCTGGAACAGTTGCCGACCGCCTGGCATGCAAGGATAGCCCTGTTGCAGAACGAACTGCTGCCCGGTGACTGGCAGCAGTACGGCTATACCCATCCGACTGTCATTTCAGTCTGGTTTGAGAAAAAGAAGGGGCAGGACGTAAAGGTGCTGATACCCTCCCCGGTCTACGGCCCCGGCGCCGGACTGTTGCAGACCAGTCTCGGAAGTCTCAACATCCCGGCACGCATTCTGGCCAGTGAAGACGAGCTGCTGTTCGAGCTGGTGGTCAAGAATGTCTATATCGTCACCACCAACTGTGCCGGACTGGTCACGGGGGGCACAGTGAGCGAACTTTGGTCCGGCCACCGCGAGTTCGGGGAAGCGGTTGCTCACGAGGTGGTACAAATACAGGAATCCTTGACAGGACGGCAGTTTCAGGCAGATGACCTGATCAGCGCCATGCTGAAGGCCTTCGCAGGCGACCCCGATCATGCTTGTATGGGTCGCAGTGCTCCGGCACGGCTGAAGCGTGCCCTGCAACAGGCAGATGCTGCAGGTCTGGCCGTTCCACGCCTCAGGGCGATTGCTGCACAGCAGCCATAACGCAGCGCCTACTGCAACGGCCATAAGCAGGCCGCACCACGCACACCGCTGGAATCGCCGTGTTGCGCACGTAGCAGGCGGGTATCGACACGGTCGGAAAACACATAGTCCTGCCATTGCGAGACCACTGCACTATACAGGCGCTTGCAGTTTGAAATCCCTCCCCCCAGCACAACCACATCGGGATCGAGGACATTAATGACACTTGCCAGTGCACGTGCCATCCTGTTTGCATAGCGCTGTACCGTCATACTGGCGCTGACATCCCCCAGTTCGGCTGACTGGATAATGCTACGCGCATCCTGGGAACCGCCGAACCATTGCTGGTGGTCGCGCGCCAGACCAGGGCCGGACAGCCAGGTTTCTATGCACCCGCGCAGGCCGCAGTAGCAGGCCGGACCTGGCAATTCCTCCGGCTGGGGCCACGGTAGCGAGTTGTGCCCCCACTCGCCACTAATACCATTCGGCCCCGCGAGCAATTGCCGGTTAAAGGCGATCCCGCCCCCGGTCCCGGTGCCAACGATCACACCAAATACCAGTGCAGCATCCCTGCCCGCTCCATCCGTCGCCTCTGACAGGGTAAAACAATCGGCATCATTGGCAAAACGCAACGAGCGGCCCAGTCTTGCTTCCAACTCCCGGTGTAATGGCTGACCGTTGAGACAGACTGAATTCGAGTTCTTCACCAGGCCGGTAGCTCGCGATAGGGAACCCGGCATGCCGATCCCGATTGAACACATCTGGCCGACCCGGGTCTCCAGGCTCGACACCAGGGCAACCACCGCATCCAGTGTCGCGGCATAATCACCTTGCGGAGTCGGGATGCGCTCACGGCAACGCTCGGCGCCATCCGTATCCAGCACCACACCCTCGATCTTGCTGCCGCCGAGGTCGATACCCAGCCTGAAAGCAGGCTTGTTCATCAATCAGGATTTCCCGCGCATTGCCAACTGCTGCTGTAACCGAACCCAGTCAAAAGCCGGTCCCGGGTCGGTCTTGCGCTGCGGTGAGATATCGCAATGCCCGGCAAGGCTGTCTGTGGACAATCCAGGAAAGGCGTCAATCAGGACCCTGATGACATCCGCCAGCACCTCATACTGCACATCGCTATAGGGTTCATCATCCTGACCTTCCAGTTCAATCCCGATGGAAAAGTCATTACAGGCAAACCGTCCCTGATAACAGGAATCGCCCGCATGCCAGGCGCGCTTTCGAAAAGGGACATACTGGACCAGTTCCCCGTCACGCCGGATCAGCAGATGACTGGAGACTCTCAGGCCCGAGATTTGTGCAAAATAGGGGTGCGCATCGGCATCCAGCGTATTGGTAAAAAAGCGATCGATTTCGGGACCGCCGTATTGGCCGGGCGGCAGGCTCATACCGTGAACAACCACCAGGGAGATCTCGCTACCCTCCGGGCGCTCATCGCAGTTAGGTGATGGCACCTGGCGGACACCGATCAAGCAGTCTCTGCAAGCATCAATTTTCACGTATTCACGCCTTCACCCGTTACTCGCAGCGTCAAAAAAGTTACCCCGCTGGTCCCCCTCTGATCGGTTTAGCCGCTGGATCAGCAACTGTGGCAACACGTCTCCCGCCAGCCATCCTGATCGGCTAGAATACCATCCTTAAAATCTGGCAGACACACCTTGATGCCACCTGGCTGGCAACCGACTGGAGCGACAGTGAAAAACACCTACTTACTGCTATGTCTTTTATTGATTCTTGCCGGCAATGCTGCCGCGGAAACCCGCTATGTCAGCGACATGCTGGAAATCACCATGCGAAGCGGCAAGGGCACTAACTACGGCATCACCCGCATGCTGCGCAGCGGGACCCCAGTGCAGGTACTGGAGGTCGACAAGGAGACAGGCTATACCAAGGTACGCACCGACAATGGCAAGGAAGGCTGGGTGTTGTCACGGTTTCTGATGAAAGTGCAGGCCGCCCGCGAACGACTCGCCGCCGCCGAGAAAAGTCTGGCTGAACTGGAACTAGAGAACCGTAAACTTAGCACCGCGATGGCGGCGATGACAGATGAGAAAAAGGCACTGGCGAGCAATCTGAACGAGCTGGAAGGAGAAAGCCGATCTGTCAGCCAGGAACTGGCTGAGATCAAGCGCACCGCATCCAGTGCCCTGGCCATAGACGCAGAAAACAAGGACCTGAAAAGCCGGCTGGTATCACTGGAACGTCAATTGCAAACCGTGCAACAGGAGAACCAGAGCCTGAAGGATCGTACTGCCCGTGACTGGTTCATGGTCGGTGCTGCCGTAGTACTGCTAGGCATCATCATCGGCCTGATCATTCCAAAGATCCGTTTTCGCAAGAAATCCAGCTGGGATACTTTTTAAAGACTGCTTCGATCGAACCCTGGGCAGAACGATTGCCACGGAAGTGCACGGAAGAAGATCCCCTGGCGGGATTTCCGTGTGTTTCCGTGGCTATTGAACCACCAGTTACTCGTCAGTGACACAGCCGTCGGATGCATTCCTGACGCACTGGATGTACTTGTACAGCGTACCACGCGTCGCCTTGTATGCCGGCATGGTCCACTCCCTGAGACGCTGCTCCATCTCGTCATCACTGACATCAACTGACAGGGTCTTCCTGTCTGCATCAATCGAGATCACATCACCGTCCCGAATCAGTGCCAGCGGACCACCTTCCTGCGCTTCCGGCACAATGTGGCCAATGATAAAACCGTGCGACCCCCCGGAAAAACGGCCATCTGTCAGCAAGGCAACATCCTTACCAAGACCGGCACCCATTATGGCCGAGGTTGGGGTCAGCATTTCCGGCATACCCGGGCCACCTTTGGGGCCCTCGTAGCGAATCACGACCACATCCCCCTTGTTGATCTGGTTCTCCTCCAGTGCTGCGAGCATTTGTTCCTCGCTGTCATACACTTTTGCCGGCCCTGAAAATTGCAGGCCTTCCTTGCCGGTGATCTTTGCGACCGACCCTCCCGGTGCAAGATTGCCCTTGAGGATCTGGATGTGACCGCTATTCTTGATTGGGTCATCAACGCCATGAAAGACATCCTGCCCGGCAACCAGGCCTGGCAGGTCCCGCAGGTTTTCGGCCACGGTCCTGCCCGTTACGGTCAAACAGTCTCCGTTGAGCAAACCCTGTTCGAGCAGGTATTTCATCACGGCCGGGGTACCACCGGCATTGTGCAGATCTTCCATGACATACTGGCCACTCGGCTTGAGATCAGCAAGAAACGGTACCCGGTTACTGACATCCTGGAAGTCATCGATACCCAGTGGCACTTCTACAGCACGGGCCATGGCAATCAGGTGCAGGACCGCATTGGTCGAGCCACCCAGGGCCATCACTGTGACCATGGCATTCTCAAAGGCAGCACGTGTCATGATGTCTCGAGGTTTAATATCTTTCTCCAGCAGATTGCGAATGACAGCTCCCGCACTGAGGCATTCCGCCTGCTTGCCCGGATCCATGGCAGGTGTCGAAGAACTGTATGGCAGCGACATGCCCATTGCCTCGATGGCGGATGCCATGGTATTGGCGGTGTACATGCCGCCACAGGCACCCGCACCCGGACAGGCATGGGTTACAATATTGTGGCGTGTCTCCTCATCAATCTTGCCGGCGAGAAACTCGCCGTAGCTCTGAAAGGCCGACACGATATCCAGTGTCTGGTTATGGTAATGGCCCGGCTTGATCGTGCCACCGTAGATCATCAATGAGGGTCGGTTCAGGCGGCCCATGGCGATCAGGCAACCGGGCATGTTCTTGTCACAGCCGGGTAGTGAAATATTGGCGTCGTACCATTGCGCATTCATTACTGTTTCAATCGAGTCAGCAATCAGATCACGTGACTGCAGCGAGTAGCTCATCCCGTCGGTGCCCATGGAAATACCATCACTAACCCCAATGGTGTTGAACCGCATGCCCACCAGCCCGGCTGTAACCACCCCCTCCCGAACAATGGCCGCGAGATCATTCAGGTGCATATTGCAGGTATTGCCCTCGTACCAGACACTGGCGATACCGACCTGGGCCTTGTCCATATCCTCGGTTGTCAGACCGGTGCCATGCAGCATCGCCTGCGAAGCGCCCTGTGATTTTGGTTGCGTAATACGGGCACTGTATTTATTCAGCTTTTGACTCATATTTGTCTCCACAAGGCAGTCGCGACTCCATCGGTTTTGATCCGCGAGCCGGTTATTGTACCTGCGGATCCAAACGGTCTGAATAGCGCTCATGCCCAGGTACACCTAATGGAGGACCAGACCCGGTAAGCCGCTGCTGCCGGCAAAAGCGCACCCGGTATAAACCTCACGGACACAAGGCGAGTCAATACTGAACGTCATAAATATGGCACTGTAAATATTATAAACAATATATATATCAGTTAGTTATAGGATTTCCTGGAAAAAGAAAATGCTTGCTAACTGTTAGAATTGTGATAGTATATAAGCAGTTTCTTATTTAGTGTTTTTCTTATATTGCAGGTGGCGGGATGTATGTTAACAAACCGACAGTCGATGCCCTGCTATTTTGCCATCGCCTTTGGCAGCCTCCTCTATGCCAGCGCCATTCGCAGGGGCAACGCGAACACGGACAGCGCCGACAAATTGAGTCTGGCAAGCAGGAACAAGCTCACCTGTAAACAAACAGATGGTGACTGACATGTTCTATCCAACCTTACTGTACAACGAAGTAAAAACTCTCATGGATGCTGGTGCTCAACTGGTAGATGTGCGCAGCCCGCAGGAACACCGGCATCATGCCCTGCCTGGTTCGGTCAATATACCGCTGCCTGTCATACAGAGGGCATTGAAGCAACTGGATCGAGAGACTCCGGTCTTGTTGTACTGCGCCACCGGTCAACGCAGTGGTACAGCAAAACGCGTCCTTGAAGCCTGCGGCTTCTCGCGTGTACACATCATCGGGCCAAGAACCTTCCAGAAGAATGGCGATTAGCGACACCGGCAACCGTAACGGATAGACACTACCATGGAATCACGTCAATTATTCGACCCCGAGAGTTCGACCTATAGCTACCTGGTATGGGACAGCGAGAGCTACGAGGCAGCATTGATTGACCCCGTAGAGGATCAGGTCGACCGTGACATTGGTCTCGTCAGGGAGCTCAACCTGAAGCTGAAATACACCCTGGAAACACACATACACACCGACCATGTTACCGGGTCTGGCGCACTCAGGGAGGCGTTACATTCCATTGTACTGGTTCACGAGAATACCCGGACAAAGTGTGCCGACGTACTGATCAAGGGTGGTGACTTTATCCCGCTGGGCACCAGCAGGATTAATGTACTGTACACCCCGGGGCATACTGAAGGTGATGTGTGCTACCGCATTCCGGGTGCGGTATTTACCGGAGATACATTACTGATCCGTGACTGCGGTCGCACCGATTTTCAGTCCGGGGATGCCGGCGCGCTATACGACTCGATTACCCGGCATCTGTTCACCCTGCCGGATGACACCATCATCTATCCCGGGCACGATGATCAGGGGCGCTCTTTTTCCACGATACTTGAGGAAAAATTACACAACCCACGCATCGGGAACAACAAGAGCCGCAATGAATTCATCGAGATCATGAACAGCCTCAAACTGGATCCACCTCACCGCATCCACGAGTCATTGCCTAACAACCTGCGTTGCGGCACCCATGGCTTCGAGCTGGCGGGTAGCGCACACTACTGAGCCTGTTTACACTGGAACAAAAAGACCTGCGGGTGCCCTATCAGCAGGGAACCCGGCTCGAGTGACCTGAGCTGTTTGCGGACGACATGCGGGCAGCGGGATCCTGCATGCAGGGGCCTTTCCTCACCCGGACAGCAAGCCATTGTTCTACAGGTAATTTGTCATCTCCAGGCACCACCCTGCCATTCTCGAAGTACCTGAAACACCGCCAGTGTTCAATCCACATCGCTACACCTGATCCAGACGACACCCTTTTTCACGGACATCGTCAGGACGCCTGCTTCACAGGCGTTTCAAGTCACCCCGCAAACATGCCGATGAGCCTTTTGATGCGCCATTCATCGCGAATCGGTTGCTGCATTCCAGTCGCCGCTAGGTCACAAGGTACAAACCGGGTCAACAAATAACAATGAAAGACAACATCCGCTTGCTGATTACATTCGGTTTTATTGTCATTCTGGCATTAATGTTCGCCTCAACAGCCATTTCAGTGAGCCAGTTGAATTACATTAAAGAAAGCATGGTAACCCTCGTCGAGGTCACCGGCGATAAAACTGCCGCTGCAAATGACCTGCGTGACGCAATCCGACTGCGCATGGACAGCCTTAAAAACATGCGCCTCAAAGAAGGCAGGCTTGATCGTGATAATGAGTACCAACGATTCATCAACCACTCCGGCAAATACCGCAGGGCAAGGGAAAGTCTTGTCAGCCTTGGTGTGGGCCAGGAAGAAACGGCTATTCATGAACATCTGCAGCAACTGATAGAAGACGTTCAATCCATCAGTGACGAGGCTGCAACACTGTTGATAAGCAATGCCCCGGACGAGCAGGTCGAGCCCGTACTGGAAAAAGTCGGGATGCTGCAAAAGCTGTTGCTTGAAAGGCTCAACGAGCTGATAAGGCTTGAACAGGAAAACACAAAAAAGGCACTGGCTAGCAGCAGAAGTCATTATTCAAACACCAGAAATTTCCTCTTTCTACTCACTGCAGTGTCTCTGCTTTTCTCCGCTTTGTTTATGCGGACGGTTATCAAACGTGTCTCCGCGAAGAATCAGCAACTCGCCTACCAGGGTTCACACGACACCCTTACTGGCCTGATCAACCGGCGTGAATTCGAGCAGAGGGTGGAGCGTACCATCACCCATGCCCGTGCACAGTCAGCAACACATGCGCTGCTGTACCTGGATCTTGACCAGTTCAAGATCGTAAATGATACCTGCGGGCACGCTGCGGGAGATGTATTACTGCAGCAGCTTGCACAAATCCTGCTCGGCTCAGTCCGGCATCGCGACACACTGAGTCGACTTGGTGGCGACGAGTTTGGCATGCTGCTTGAGAACTGCCCTCTGGACAAGGCAGTAGTCATCGCCAATAACCTGTTAAGTGCAATTGAAAATTACCAGTTTAACTGGGACGAATCCAGCTACACCCTTGGCATCAGCATCGGCGTTGTACCAATAAATCGCAGCACTACGGATATTGGCAGCACCATGAGCGCTGCCGACTCTGCCTGTTACATCGCCAAGGAATCGGGGCGCAACCGGATACAGATAGCGCATCTGGGCGATCGTCGCCTGCAGGAACGCCATGGTGAAATGCAGTGGGTTGCACGACTGAACCGGGCCCTTGAGAAGAACCAGTTCGCCCTGTATTTCCAGCCGATCCTGCCCTGCTACAACAAGTCAACCCAGGTAAGACACCTGGAGATACTCATTCGCCTGATTGACGATGACGGTGCCGTGATCGTGCCAGCCAACTTCTTTCCCGCCGCCGAGAAATACAATCTGATGACCAGCATCGACCGCTGGGTTATAGAACGTTCTCTTGCCTGGCTTGCAGAGCATAGCCATACTCACGGATCGCTTGTTACGATCGCCATAAGCCTCTCCGGTCAGAGCATCAGCAGCCCTGACATGCACAAGTTCGTTATCAACAAGATTGGAGAGACCGGCGTTTCACCCGAGCAACTCATCTTTGAATTGACGGAAGCCGCAGCTATCAAAAACATCACCGCTGCAACCAGTTTCATGCTGTCGCTGCGTGGCAGCGGATTCCGCTTTGCATTGAACAATTTTGGCAGTGGCCTGTCCTCGTTCAGTTATCTGAAAAAGCTACCGGTAGACTTCCTCAAGATTGACGGTATGAACATACGCGACATACTGTCGGACCCTGTCGACTACGCCATGGTCAAATCAATCAACGAACTGGGGCAGCTGCTGGGGAAAGAAACGATAGCCTCAAATGTAGAAACTGTCGAACTGGCAGAGGAACTGCGCAAACTTGGCGTCAACTATATGCAGGGACACGCCTATGGCAGACCACAACCACTGAATAATTTCATCCATTTCCAGGGGCCTCGTCTGGTTGTTGTGTCTTCCTGAGCATGGTTGAACCGTTACAACGCCTTTTTCAAACACAGCCCCTTGTCGTTTCTGACAGTAAATGACGAACTGCCTTCACGCTCTCCCTAGCGACCTATGGCGTTTCCTGCGAAAGTCACAGATATCCAGTAGACTTGCAGCATGAATAATCTTCCTCCACTACTGGAGATGATCAGGGGACTGGTCAGCACACCCTCGATCAGCTGTGTCGACCCGGTGAAGGATCTGGGAAATCGTGCAGTAATCGATCGACTGGCCAACTGGCTCGAGGCAAGCGGTTTCCAGGTAGAAATCATGCCTCTGCCCGGTATCATCCCGAAAGCCAACCTGATTGCGACACTTGGTAGTGGTCCGGGCGGGCTGGTTCTGTCCGGTCACACTGATACCGTTCCCTATGACGAGGGGAAATGGACGCACGACCCTTTCACTCTCACCGAGGCGGACTCACGCCTGTATGGTCTTGGCACTGCAGACATGAAGTCCTTTCTGGCACTCGCCCTCGAGGCCAGCCGCCAATTGCAGGCAGCAGACCTGAAGGAACCACTCATCCTGCTGGCAACGGCCGATGAAGAAACCTCCATGGCTGGCGCCAGGGCTCTGGTTCGCCATGATCGGCCACGTGCGCGACATGCCATCATTGGCGAACCCACCGGCATGCACCCGGTGCGCATGCACAAGGGCATCCTGATGGAATCCATCCGCCTGCAAGGCCATTCCGGCCACTCCAGCGATCCATCCCTGGGCAATAGTGCGCTGGAAGCCATGCACATTGTCATTGGCACGCTGCTGTCATGGCGCAATGAGCTTCAGAAAGACTTTCGTGATCCTTCATTCGCGGTACCCGTACCAACGCTGAACCTCGGCCATATACACGGTGGCGACAACCCCAATCGTATTTGCGCCGAGTGTGAACTACATATCGACCTGCGACCCTTACCAGGCATGGATTTGCAGGAACTGCGTGGCGACTTGCACCACAGAGTACTAGCAAGTCTGCAGAACACCGGCATAGAGGTCAGCTTTGATTCCCTGTTTGAAGGTGCACCAGCCATGGAAACACCGGCAGAAGCTCCCATTGTAAAACTGGCAGAACAGCTCACTGGCCATGCAGCGGAAGCGGTGGCCTTTGGAACAGAGGCGCCTTATCTGGGCCAGTTAGGTATGGACACCGTGGTACTGGGGCCCGGGGATATCGACCAGGCACATCAGCCCGACGAGTACCTTGCGCTTGACCGCCTGACTCCCATGATCGATATTCTGAAAGAGATGATAAATACGGTTTGTATCAAGTCAGGCCCCTTGATATAAACCTTTCAGGACAACCGTGGCATGTCAAAAAAAGACACTAACCAACACTTCATAGACAGCTTCCGTCACTCGGCACCGTATATTCATGCGCACCGTGGCCGCACCTTTGTGCTCGCCTTTGGTGGAGAGGCGGTTGCCGACGCACACTTTTCCGACCTGGTACACGATATTGCACTGTTGCACAGCCTCGGTATCCGACTGGTCCTCGTGCATGGCGCACGTCCACAAATTGAAAAAAGACTCAAGGCGATTGGCAGCGATTTCAAGTATGTAAACGGACTGCGTATTACAGATGATGTAGCACTGACCTGCGTCAAGGAAGCTGCAGGAACGGTGCGTGTCGAGATTGAAGCGCTGTTTTCCATGGGGCTCGCCAACACACCCATGTCGGGTGCTCGCCTCGGTATCACCTCCGGAAATTTTGTGACCGCACGGCCACTCGGAGTGCGCGACGGCATCGATTATTGCCACACCGGCGAAGTACGTCGTATCGATGGAGCGGGGATACGGCAACACCTCCTGGATCAGCGCATCGTGCTGCTGTCGCCATTGGGCTATTCCCCGACCGGCGAGGTATTCAATCTCAGCGCCGAGGAAATCGCAACCTCTGTAGCCAGTGAACTGAAAGCCGACAAGCTGATACTGCTGACCGAGGGCGATATCCTCAAAGACAGCAGGCGCCAACTGCTGACCCAGCTGACATTGAGCGAAGCAACCAGCCTGCTTGACTCAAGACGACGCCTGGCGGATTCCACAAGGCGACACCTGCAATATGCAATACAGGCCTGTCACAACGGAGTACGGCGGGTACATCTGCTAGAACGATCGCACAATGGTGCATTGCTGCTGGAACTCTTCACCCGCGACGGCTATGGCACAATGGTGACTGCCGAAACCTACGAAGACCTGCGCGAGGCAACAATCGACGATGTCGGTGGCATACTTGAACTGATCAAACCGCTGGAAGACCAGGGCATTCTGGTAAAACGTTCACGTGAGCGACTGGAGATGGAAATTGACCATTTTTTTGTAACAGAACGTGATGGGACAATCATTGCCTGCGCTGCACTCTATCCCTGCGAGAAGCAGGCTCTTGCCGAACTTGCCTGTCTCGCGGTACATGCCGACTATCACAACACCGGTCGCGGCGAGGCGCTATTGCATGCAATAGAAGCAAGGGCACTGCATGCCGGCATCAAAAAACTCGTAGTACTCACCACACGCACGGCTCACTGGTTCAGGGAACGCGGCTTTGTACCAGGAGACACATCAGACCTGCCCAACCAGAAAAAATCACTATATAACTATCAGCGAAATTCCAAGGTATTTTACAAACTGCTGGTCCCGTAACGCCCTGTTCCACGACCGGGCTGGTTCAGTGCTACTTGCGGGATAGCCGTGGTTTACCGCTGCCAGGTTGCTTACCAGCACCAGCACGAACTGACCACCGTGTAGAGGATTTGCGGCTACCGACAAATATGCCAAACACGTCATGGACTGATTTACCGCGGCGCTCAAGGCATGACCGAGACCGGATCCCGCTGTGCCTCTTTACAGCCCCTACTCATAACTTCAGCTTCCCAGAGTGCTTCCGATAGTATGTACTCAACGAAGAATATCGTTCAGGACCAATATCTTACAGGACCATCAAACCGATACTTTTTGTGAATATGCAATTTACAGCACCCTCAGAATCTGTATCATCAAAAAAGACTGGTACTCATGTGCCTATTTCAGAAGCAGAAAATACACAGCTTATACCCTGATGTATTCACGGTAGCGAGAGAGATTCCATGACGACCATCGCGGAGCATCCAAAATCGGGGCGTGTGATCAAGGTACTACAAATCACCGATACCCACCTGTTCGCCAACAGCAGTGGCTGCCTGTTGGGACTGAATACCGAGCAATCCCTGAATGCCATCACTGAAGAAATACGTGCTAACCATCTGCCTGCAGACATCATTCTTGCCACTGGCGACCTGGTCCATGACGGCACACCCGCGGCTTACCGGCGGATCTTCTCGCATCTGGAAAGTTTTGGATTACCGGTCTATTGCCTGCCAGGCAATCATGATGAAGCGCAGACACTGCAACACACCCTGAACAATGGCATCATCAAATACTCGGAACACGCGCAGCATGGCGACTGGCATTTCATTTTTCTTGATTCCACCATACCGGATAGCGAAGGTGCGCACCTGACACAGGGAACTCTGGAACAACTGGAAACGCAGCTGCAAGCCGCACCAGACAGCCACACACTTGTTTGCCTGCACCATCAGCCAATAGCGATGGGCAGCCGCTGGCTGGATACCATGGCAGTGGACAATCCGGATGCATTCTTTGCGATCATCGACCGCCACCCGCAGATCCGCGGCATCCTCTGGGGACATGTACACCAGGAATATGACGGCATGTATGAAGCGATCAAACTGATGTCATCACCCTCTACCTGCATACAGTTCCTGCCCAAGAGTGATGACTTCGCCGTGGATGCAGCAAATCCCGGTTATCGCTGGCTGAACCTGTACCCGGACGGGCGCATAGAAACGGGAGTGGAACGCATTACGACTCTTCCCGGCAGGATCGATATGGCCTCAAACGGCTATTGAGGCCTCAACTGCAACTTCACACACATCTCCCCACCTGACATTCGTTACTGCACCAGCTGGTTTAAATCAAAGATCGGCAGCAGGATCGCAAGCACGATAATCAGCACCACTCCACCCATCAACAGGATCAGCAGCGGCTCGAACAAGCCGAGCACCGCGGCAATCATGGTTTCTATCTCGCGTTCCTGGTTGATGGCCGCTCGTTCCAGCATTTCTTCCAGCTTACCGCTTGTCTCACCACTGGCAATCAGGTGTACTGTCATGGGCGGAAAATAACCGCTCCTTTCAAGTGAGGCAGCAATGCCCGCCCCTTCACGCACACGTGCGGCTGCCTCTGCGACCGCTTCCCGCATGGGGACATTGGACATCACCTGTGCAGAGATACGCATGGCCTCCAGCACGGACACACCACTGGCCGTCAGGATACTGAAGGTACGTGCGAATCGCGCCGTATTCAGCCCCTGTTCCAGTTTACCGACCAGCGGCAAGGACAGTTTCAGGCGATGGAAACGTCGGCGGTTATCCTCTATGCGAAGCAGGTAGGTGAAGGCAACCGCGGCCGCTGTCAATGACACCAGGATGAGAATACCGTTACTGCGCATGAAATCGCTGACGGCAATCAGACCAATCGTCAGCGGTGGCAAATCCTGCCCGATGTTGTCAAACACCTGGACAACCTGGGGTACAACATAGGTCATTAACCCGCCAACAACCAGGATGGCGACGATCGTCAGCATCGCCGGATAGAATACGGCCAGCTGGATTTTTTGCCGCATCTGCTGCCGGTTCTCGGTATAGTCGGCAAGCCGTTCCAGTACACCTTCCAGGTGACCAGACTGCTCACCAGCCTCGACGGTGGTGCGATACAATTCGGGAAAGATATGCCTGAAGTCACCGAGGCCGGATGCCAGGGTATGGCCCTCCATGACACGCGACCGCACCGCCAGCAGCATACTTTGCAATCGGGGTCGGTCAGTCTGCTGGGCAACAGCACGCAGGCATTCCTCAAGTGGCAGAGCAGCCCGTACCAGTGTTGCCAGCTGCCGCGTAATCAGGGCAAGGTCGGTAGGACTGATACCACGCTTGAACAGCGTGGAACGCTTACGGCCGACGGTTTCGCGTTGGGCAACTTCCTGTACTTCCAGAGGCATAAGCCCCTGGTCACGCAATTGCTGGCGCACCTGTCGCGGGGCATCACCTTCGATAACGCCCTTTTTCTCACGCCCGCTACTGTCCAGCGCGGTATATTCGAAGGCACCCATTGACTAGTCAGATAATGCCAGGCATATGCAAGCGAACAGGGACATTACGGATGACGTGCTTAATCACCCTGGGTCACACGCAAGACCTCCTCTACCGAGGTCAAACCTTCCAGCACCTTGCGCCAGCCATCCTGACGGATACTGGGTGAGTGTTCACGGGCGAGCCGATCCAGTCCGATCTCGCCTTCTCCGTCATGGATCATTGTACGCATGGTGTCATTCACGGTGACCAGTTCGTAGATACCGGTACGCCCGCGGTAGCCAAGCTGATTACAGGAAGCACAGCCCCGCGGACGGTACAGGGTTGGTGGATTCTGTTCCACGACACCCAGCGCACGGCAATCTGCCGCAGCAGCTGTATAAGGCTCCTTGCAGTCATCACAGAGTACCCGTACCAGGCGCTGCGCCAGTACACCAATCAGGCTCGATGACAGCAGGAATGGTTCCACACCCATGTCGCGCAAGCGGGTCACCGCACCAACGGCGCTGTTGGTATGCAGCGTGGAAAACACCAGGTGCCCGGTCAGACTGGCCTGCACAGCAATCTCGGCGGTTTCAAGATCACGGATCTCGCCGACCATGACCACATCCGGATCCTGACGCAAAATGGCCCGCAGCCCGCGTGCAAAACTAAGAGCAACCTTGGTGTTGACCTGAGTCTGGCCGATACCATCAAGGTAATATTCGATGGGATCCTCGACCGTCATGATATTGCGGCGCTTGCTGTTGAGACGTTGCAGAGCAGCATATAGTGTCGTGGTTTTACCGGAACCGGTCGGGCCGGTTACCAGGATAATGCCGTGTGGCCTGTTAATGAGTTCGTCAAGCTCATCGCGGTCCCGTTTTGCCATACCAAGATGTTCGAGATCCAGACGACCGGCCTGCTTGTCCAGCAGACGCAATACGACGCGTTCTCCATTACCCGAAGGCAGTGTCGATACGCGCACATCGACGGCCCGGCCTGCGACCCGCAAGGAGATACGGCCATCCTGTGGCAGGCGTTTCTCGGCAATATCCAGGCGCGCCATCACCTTGATACGGGATACCAGCAGTGGAGCCAGAACCCGTTGTGGTTCCAGCACCTCTCGCAGCACGCCATCGCAGCGGAAGCGCACCACCAGCCTGTTTTCAAACGGTTCAATGTGAATATCCGAGGCATTCTCTTTCACTGCCTCGGTGAGCAGTGCATTAATCAGACGGATAATGGGTGCATCATCCTCACTCTCTAGCAGGTCTTCCGGTTCGGGTAGATGCTGGGCGATATGCATCAGGTCCATGTCATCACCCAGGTCACCCATCATCAGCATGGCTTCATTGGAATCCTGCTCATAGGTGGCCGCGAGCCGGCTGTCGAAGGTTTCCTGGTCAACCAGCTTCAGCTTGAGGGGTTGCCCCATGAGTCGGCGCAATTCAACAATGGCTACGGGCTTGATCATGGCCGTATGCAGCACGACGACCTTGCCATCTTCCTCGCCTGCGACCAGTACACCGTGCCGCTTGGCGAACATAAAGGGTGGGCGCCGGGGCACAGCCACATCCCTGATGGGCAGGGCCTCCGTATCCTGCAGTGGACTTTGCTTCATATGGACTGGTTACTCGTATATCACGTCTGAGTTGCTCGTTGGCTGTGCACTGCCCCCCGCGGCAGCAGGGGATTCACCGGGTTTTACTGGCACCGGCTTGGTTCCCGGAACCGGGACTATCGTGTAATCCTCAATGTTTGGTAACACGGGTTGCTGCTCGCCAGGCATCAAATTGATACCATCGTTATTCTGCTGCATCTGCCGCACACGGATATCGTTGTATTTGTAATTGGTATAACTGTTCATGTGCTCCGCATCACGCAAGATCACCGGGTGAATAAATACCATCAGGTTGGTCTTTTTGACATCTGATGTCTTGGATCTGAACAGCGCACCGAGAAACGGCACATCTCCCAGCAAGGGAACCTTCTGGACACTTTCCAGTACCAGCTCCTCGATCAAACCGCCGAGCACAACCACCTGACCGTCATCCACCATGACATTGGTCTTGATGGAGCGCTTGTTGGTGACAATATCGGAGGCGCCCGCGACACTGTCCGCAATGCTGGAAACCTCCTGTTCAATATCGAGCCGCATGGCATCGCCTTCATTGATCTGCGGCTTGATCTTGAGTGTCAGGCCGACATCCTCGCGCTGTATCGTCTGAAAAGGATTGGTAGCACTGTCCCCCGCACCGGTACTGGTAAATGATCCCGTCACAAAGGGTACATTTTCACCAATAACGATTTCCGCCTCTTCATTATCGAGCGTCACCAGCGTTGGCGTTGACAGGATATTGGTATTCGCGTCCGAGGCCAGTGCGTTCAGGACCATCGCATAGTTGAAGCTGTTGCTGCCGAAACGGCCAAAGCCGACCAGGGCACCATCCAGCAGTGTTGGCACGGTACCTCCATTCTTTGCCGCGATCGCTGCATTGGTAACGTCCGCAATTGGACTGCCCGAATTGGAGTAATTGATTACACCGATCGGGCCGCGATTGTTACCGGTATCGCCAGCGAATATCCACTGCACCCCCAGATCTCTGGCCGTATCTTCGCCGACCTCCGCGATGATGGCCTCCACCAGCACCTGCGCACGGCGAATATCGAGTTGACTGATGACACGCTTCAGGGTGCGCATGATATCCGGTGGCGCGGTGATCACCAGCGAGTTGGTCGATTCATCCGCCTGGATATCGAAGCTGCCCCGCGATGAAGTCGTTGCCTTGCCCTTGCCCGTCTGGGTTTCCTGCTCCTCGATCTTGCCAACTCCCATCAGCGTATCGACGATCTCGGTCGCCTCTGCATAATGCAGGTAGATGACGTCGGTATTGCCACCTGCATCCAGCGGGGTATCGAGGTGTGAAATAATGGCGCGCATGCGCAGCCGGGAACTGCGATCACCACCCAGTAACACGCTGTTCGTGCGTTCATCGGCTACCAGCACCTGACCTGAGGCAGCCGCTGCACCCTTGGCTGCGGCCGGTTCGGCACGATTCAGATTGGTCAGCACACGCACCACCTCGGTCGCAGAAGCATGCTGAAGCGCAATGATCTCAATTTCGCTGTCACTGACCTGGTCAATCCTGCGTATGATGGTCAACAGACGATCTACATTGCTGGCACGGTCGGAAATAATCAGTACATTGGTTGCCGGATAAGCGGCCAGGTGGCCCTGTTGTGGCACCAGGGGCCGTAGTATGGGGACCAGCTGGGCAGCAGCAACGTTGTCCACCTGCACAACCCGTGTCACCATCTCGTCTCCTCTTCCAGGCGACTTTTCATTTGCCGTGGGGATACCATCCTGCTTGGCGTTGACATCCGGCACGATCTTGATGACCTCACCACTGGGTACCGCAGCGAAACCGTGCACCTTGAGGATCGACAGGAAGACCTGGTAGACCTCCTCACTGTCCATTGGCCGGGACGAGATCACGGTCACCTTGCCCTTGACACGTGGGTCGACAATAAAGTTTCGGTCCGTGACTTCCGCGACGGTGCTGATCAAGGCGCTGATATCTGCATCTTTCAGGTTCAGCGTGACGGTCTCGGCCTGCACCTGCAAGCAGATCAGCAACGAGGCGAGCAGCAATAATCTGAATTTGGTAGAAATTCTCATGGTCTTATCTCAAAGGCAGCGCATCTGTGCTGACTATCCTATTGTATAGATATCGGTAATCCAGCTCTTTATCTAACGGCTCAATCTGTTTCTTCGGGCCATTCCAGGCTCAGTACTTCTTCCTGATCATTGCGCATCACCGTCACGCTCACTGATTCACCGGTCTGCATACTCTTCAGCGCACGCGCACTGTTTGCCGGGTTATCAAGCTTAATATCATTGATCTGAATGGCTACATCACCTGCTTGCAAACCCACCTGTTCGAACAATTCCGGATCTCGTCCCGGGGACAGCACATAGCCAATGGTGCTTCCATCTTCTCCACGCTTCGGAGTTGCCCGAATCAGATCGGATACCTTGGCAGGCGCCTGCCTTAACTGCTGGCGCACGGAATTCAGCCGTTGTCGCGAGCTGCTGCCCGAAGTGATTCTGGAGACGTAACGACTGGCAGCAGTATTGCTGGCAGTCGTATTGGAAGGTATCTTGTCTTTTGGCAACCGCAGTGTCTCGTAGCGGCCATTGCGTTTCAGGATCACCCGGTCAGGATGTATTTCACTCAATTCCGCATTACCCGGGAGTTCCTTGCCAATTGCATACTGCTCTTCCTTGCCGCGCGGATCGGCAATGATGGCCCGCGCATGTACTGGATCATCCGATGACAGCACACCTCTGAGTATCAACTGGAGTTTCGTCTCCGGTGCCTCAATCGGGATTTCCTCCTGCACCGGTTGACTGCCCTGTTCCGCTATCCCCATTAAATGCCAGCCAGGTATCTGGCTAATCAACTGCCGATCCGGGTTGACTGGCGCCGATGCCGATACTGCGACAGTCTTGGGCGGTTCCACCACTTCCGGTGGTGACAGCAGGCCCCATGTCAGATTCGCCAGGATACTGGCAATCCAGATCACCAGCAGCAGGTTGATAACCCATATGACGTGCTGAGTATGCCGACTTTGCAGCAAGCGAACCAGGTCAGCCTGTTGAAACGAGAGTGTCTGCATCAAGAATTATCGCTGTCGATTCCGGTTGCCTTCCTGCCTGTGAGAAGCTGGCTTGCCGCGCGCGGGCCTGCGACGGCCACCACCCGGCTTGGGTGACGGACGCTTAATTCTAACCGGTGGTTTAAGTTCTGCAATACAATCCACCGGCACAGCCTCTACCGGGATCTTGTGTCCGATATAGGCCTCGATCTCCGGCAAGGAATAGACAAAATTCTCACAGGCAAAGCTGATCGCATCGCCGTCCTTGCCGACACGCGCTGTGCGGCCGATACGGTGAACATAATCTTCGGCATCCTGCGGCAAATCATAATTAAACACATGGCTGACATCGGGGACATGCAGACCGCGCGCGGCTACATCCGTGGCAATCAATATGGGTAACTTTCCGCCCTGGAACTCCTTGAGCAGGCGCTGGCGCTTGGTCTGTGGCACATCGCCCGACAACACGGCAGATTTGAAGCCATTACCCTCGAGGTAGGCCCAGACCCTTTCGGCATTGCGCTTGGTATTGACAAACACGATGCTGCGGCTTGGATCACCGTGGCTCAGCAAGCCAATCAGCAACGGAATCTTCTCTTCATTCGAGGTGTGATACACCACCTGCCTGACACGATCAGCAGTCACTTTCTCCGGCTCTACATTGACGTGCACCGGGTTGTTCATGTGCTCGTAGGCCAGTTCCTGCACACGGTGCGAAAGGGTTGCCGAAAACAGCAGACCCAGACGCCGTTGAGGTGGCGGACAACGACGAAACAGGTAACGAATATCTTTGATAAAACCCAGGTCGAACATACGATCGGCCTCATCCAGAACGATGACTTCGGCCATTTTCAAGTTAAAAACATGCTGTTTGAAATAATCGATCAATCGTCCCGGTGTACCGATCAGTATATCGACACCTGCCATGATTTCGTCACGCTGCTGGTCGTAACCGGTACCACCATAGGCCAGTACCGGCTTCAGGCCGGTATGCCCGCCAATCACCAGGGCATCACGATGTATCTGTATCGCCAGTTCTCGTGTCGGTGCAAGGATTAATGCACGCGGCTGATTCGGCTTGCGCTGCTCGTTTGCCTCATGGGTGAGCAACTGGTTGTACACGGCAACCAGGAAGGCCGCCGTCTTGCCGGTCCCGGTCTGTGCCTGACCAGCAACATCCCTTCCGGAAAGAACCACCGGCAGGGTTTCAGCCTGAATCGGGGTGCACATTGAAAAGCCGGCATCTTCAATACCTTGCATCAACTTATCCGGCAATGAAAAGTTCGAATAAGGGATTTCGGTCAAATGGGTTTCAGACATATGGAGTCACATTCAGGCCTGTCAGGCGGCACAATAATATTTTTTGATTTCGCATTATATTTCAAATGCTTGTTAATTTGCCATTGATTGTTTTGGCATCAGGATGGTTGCCTTGCCAGGAACAAAAATGACTGGCGACGCAGTTATCGGCCTCGTTAACCAGGCGCGGAATTTCCAACAGTGCATGTCTTGCCCCGCATGAACCTGCATGGCAAGACGACAATGACACCGGAAGGATACAGCAAAAAGTGCACACCGGACTTGTAAAGTCGGCTGATTTAGGCTGAAATATGCTCAAGTTTGAGTATGGTCCATTCTGATTACTGCTCTATACACGTTTTTCCCGGAAAAGACCTCGACAAACCGCACAGCGGGATTCCATTTTCTTATCACAACGGGCACGGCCCTACACCCCGATTCACAACTTTTGATGCAAATACATTCTTTCAAGGAGATTTCTGACAGTGAGTGATGACATTCTGTACGTAACTGACGACAGCTTCGAAACAGACGTACTCAATTCTACCGACCCCGTACTGGTCGATTACTGGGCCGAATGGTGTGGCCCCTGCAAGATGATCGCACCAATACTTGAAGAAATCGCCAGCGAGTACAGCGGCAAGGTCAAGATCGCAAAACTGAACATTGACGACAACCCGCAGACCCCTCCCAAGTACGGCATACGCGGCATACCTACCCTGATGCTGTTCAAGAACGGCGAAGTGGAAGCAACCAAAGTAGGAGCCTTGTCCAAATCTCAGTTGACTGCGTTCCTGGACAGCAACATTTAATTATTTACCCTACAGCCATCCATCACTATAATGAGGACGTTGCTTGAAAAGTCTCGCGAGTAGCGCGTGCCGAACGCACACAATAACGCCCTGCCGCAAGTCAACACCCTCTAGAACAAAGCACCCCGAATACCCGTTTTTCTCCGGCCATATGGCCGTCATTATTCATCCAAAAAATAACCTGTAACAAAGGCCATCTATGAACCTGTCTGAACTCAAACTCAAACCAGCCGCCGAACTGGTGGCCATTGCCCAGGAAATCGGTGCGGAAGGCACCGCACGCTCACGCAAGCAGGACATCATCTTCTCGATACTCAAGGCACACGCCAAAAAGGGGGAAGACATCTTCGGCAGCGGTGTACTGGAAATATTACAGGACGGGTTTGGTTTCCTGCGATCAGCGGACAGCTCCTATCTGGCGGGTCCGGACGACATCTATGTATCACCGAGCCAGATCAGGCGCTTCAGCCTGCGCACTGGCGATACCGTGGACGGCAAGATACGCCCACCGAAGGACAGTGAACGCTACTTCGCATTACTGAAGGTTGGCACCATCAATTTCGAGAAACCCGAGAATGCCAGAAACAAGGTCGCCTTTGAAAACCTGACCCCGCTGCACCCCAATAACCGGCTGGTACTGGAGCGAGGCAATGGCAGCACGGAAGACATCACCGCACGTATCATTGACCTGGTAGCACCCATCGGCAGAGGGCAACGCGGACTGATCGTATCCCCACCGAAAGCCGGCAAGACCATGCTGCTGCAGAACATCGCACAGTCAATCGCCTCCAATTATCCGGAGGTTTATTTGATCGTACTGCTGATTGACGAACGTCCCGAGGAAGTTACGGAAATGTCACGCTCGGTCAAGGGTGAAGTCGTGTCAAGCACCTTCGACGAACCGGCAAGCCGCCATGTACAGGTTGCCGAGATGGTGATTGAAAAGGCACGCCGCATGGTGGAGCACAAGCATGACGTGGTGATCCTGCTGGATTCCATTACCCGCCTCGGCCGCGCCTACAACACCGTGGTGCCATCCTCCGGCAAGGTATTGACCGGTGGTGTCGATGCCAACGCACTGCAACGTCCGAAGCGCTTCTTTGGTGCAGCCCGTAATATCGAGGAGGGTGGCAGCCTGACCATTCTCGCCACCGCACTGATTGATACCGGTTCACGCATGGATGATGTTATTTACGAAGAGTTCAAGGGCACCGGCAACTGGGAGATCCATCTTGACCGCCGCATCGCGGAAAAACGCGTCTACCCGGCAATCAACCTGAACCGCTCGGGTACCCGCCGTGAGGAACTGCTGACGGATGCCAAGGAACTGCAAAAGATGTGGATCCTGCGCAAACTGCTGCACCCGATGGATGAACTGGCTGCCATGGAATTCCTGCTCGACAAGCTCAAGTCCACCAAGAACAATAATGAGTTCTTCGATTCGATGAAGCGCTAATACCAGCGCGCCTGTTCCCAGCACCTGACAATCAAACAATAGCCACGGAAGGACACGGAAAAAATAAATGCTATTCTAGACAGAAGCCATATAGAAAAAAAACGCTCGCCAAAGCTGCTGCTCCTGCAGACGCCCCCTTACCTACGTCCAGCTAGGCAAGGCACAAACATCGTAAAGGTTTATGTGATGTTCACCTATGCAAAGTAATATTTTTTTCATTACGTCTTTGCCAGAGAAATTGCTGCCTTTACGGGCGGACAGTGGGTATCTTTCGGTGTTCTGCCGTGGCTAAATATTTACCCCTATCCGTTTGCACTCGCCTCAGGTGTTACCCCCCAGATTCCGCAGGCGGTTGATCCGCAATGCCAGCGGCGGATGCGTTGCCGACAGCCGGCTGGTGTGCTCCTCAAAATTCCTGAACGGGTTGATAATGAACATGTGCTGGGTCGCGCGGTTCGCACCCTTGAAGGTCTCGGAGCTGGTAGCGAGCTTTTCCAGGGCGGTAATCAGCCCTTGCGGATGTCTCGTCAAGCGAACACTGGTAGCATCCGCAAGAAACTCCCGCTGCCTGGACACCGCCATCTGCACCAGAAAGGCGAACAGCGGCGCAAGCGCTGCAAAGGCGATCAATGCCAGCATAATGAAGGCCGCACCGGAGCCACCCTTGCCGGAGCTGCGCGAGTTACCGGAAAAATAAAGAGAGCGCAGTGCCCCGTCACTGACGAGTGCAATCAGACCCACAATGACCCCCACCGCCGTTGCGTAGCGAATATCCCAGTTCACGATATGGCCCATTTCATGGCCGATCACTCCCTGCAATTCTTCACGGTTAAGCGAATCCAGCAGACCACGCGTCACGCCAATGGCAGAGTGTGCAGGACTCATGCCGGTCGCAAAGGCGTTCAGCGCCCCGGTCTCGATGATGAAGACATCCGGTTTGCGGATGCCTGCGGCAATTGCCATTTCCTCAACAACATTGTGCAGCACCGGCTCATCATCTACAGAAACTTCCTGTGCACCCGTCAGACGCAACACAATCCGGTCGCCCTGGCTGAATGCCACCCAGGACCAGGTGGCCCCGAAGACAAACAGCCCGAGCGCCCCCCACATACCCCAGGAACTCAGGAACCAGCTGCTCTCCAGATTATCCGGCAGGTTCTCAATGAGCAGCTGCAAACTCCAGCCCACCAGGTAACCCAGTATCGCCAGGATCAGCAGTAACAGGGTGATCAGCCTGCGGGTCGCCGTCTGGTTGGCGCGTGCTGCCGCCATGAAATCCGTGCGCCGCAACACCTTGTTGCGCATACGTGGCCTGTCCTGCCAATTGTTTTTCAGAGGTGCGCCGCACTGGGTACAGAAGCTGGCATGCGGACGATTGGCGGCGTTACATTCTGGACAGTGGTTATCGAGGGAATGAGGCATTCAAGGCAGTCTGGGATAAAAGCATAATGGCCACGGAAGCACACGGAAAAATAAATGCCTCCTGGTAATTATTCCCTGTCCTTCCGTGGCAAAAGATGGCTGGATCTTGTTTTTTCGTGTTCTTCTGTGGATCCCGCCATCAATTCAATAGTGAGCCCTAGCGCAGGTCTACCTTCGGGGTCAGCGCCTCGGTCTCCGGCACTTCGAAATAGGTTGCCTGACTAAAACCAAACATACCGGCAACAAAATTCGAGGGGAAGGATTCCACGGCGTTGTTCAGTGACATGACGCTGTCGTTGTAGAACTGCCGCGAAAATGAAATCTTGTTCTCGGTAGCGCTCAACTCTTCCATCAGGCGCGATACATTTTCATTGGCCTTGAGGTCCGGGTAGTTTTCCATCAATGCAAACAGTTTGCCCATGGCGCCACCGAGAATGCCTTCTGCAGCGATTGCCGCTTCGGGGGTACTGGCACTGACGGCCTGATTACGTGCCTGGATCACCTTCTCCAGGGTCTCCTGCTCATAGGACATATAGTCCTTGACCACCTCCACCAGGTTCGGGATGAGGTCATGGCGACGCTTCAACTGTACATCAATCTGGCGCCAGGCATTCTTTACCTGGTTACGCAAACTCACCAGTTTATTGTAGAGAAGAACCCCTAACAGCGGGATACCGATAATGATCGCTACGATGACCCAACCGAAGACTTCCATATTCGAGCTCCTGTCAAACGCTACCTGCTAGCCGCTACCCCACTGCGGTAACCCTCCACGTCCTACTCTTCACGCTTCATCGCACGATAGCCGATATCCGTACGGTAATAGACATCCGGCCAATAGATCGCGTTGACGCAATCGTAGACCTTGTGCCGGGCCTCAGTAATCGTGTTACCCAGCGCGCACACGCACAGCACCCGCCCACCGCTGGTCACAATTACCTCGTCCTGCATCCGGGTGCCGGCATGAAACACTTTGCAGCCACCGGCCTCCACCGAGTCCAGACCATCAATGGCATCCCCCTTGCGATACTCATCCGGGTAGCCACCCGCGGCCATCACCACACCCAGGGCTGCGCGCTCATCCCATTCCACCGTGGCCGTATCCAGGTGACCTTCCAGCGCCGCCTGGCACAGCTCAACCAGGTCGGATTGTAGCCGGCACATGACCGGCTGCGTCTCCGGGTCCCCCAGACGCACATTGTATTCAAGTACCCTGGGGGTTCCATCCGCTGCAATCATCAGCCCCGCGTACAGAAAGCCGCTGAACGAATAGCCCTCTTCCCTCATACCTGCCAGGGTTGGCTGGATCACCTCCTTCATGACACGTTCGTGGATGACCGGTGTAACCACCGGTGCAGGCGAGTACGCGCCCATGCCACCGGTATTCGGTCCTTGGCCCGCATTATCACGCGCCTTGTGGTCCTGCGAGGTCGCCAGTGGCAGGCAGTTTTTGCCATCGGCCATGACAATAAAACTGGCCTCCTCTCCCTGAAGGAATTCCTCGATCACGACCCGATGCCCGGCCTCGCCATAGACATTGCCACTGAGCATGTCTTCTACCGCGGACAGCGCCTCGGCCTCGGTCTGCGCCAGGATCACCCCCTTGCCGGCCGCCAGCCCGTCAGCCTTGACGACCATCGGCACCCCCTGGGCATGGATGTAGGCCCGCGCCTCATCAATATCCGTGAAGGCAGCGTAGGCGGCTGTGGGAATGTTATGGCGCGCCAGAAAATCCTTGGCAAAGGCCTTCGAGCCTTCGAGCTGAGACGCGCGACGCGAGGGGCCAAAGCAACGTAACCCTGCCGCAATGAATTTATCGGCAACACCGGCAACCAGCGGTTGCTCGGGCCCGACAATCGTCAGACCAACCTCGTTAGCCAGTGCAAAGCTCAATAATGCCGGAATGTCATCAGCGGCAATATCGACATTCTCTACACCGTCTTCCAGTGCGGTGCCTGCATTGCCAGGTGCAACGTACACGGTATCCGCGAGGGGGGACTGTGCCGCCTTCCAGGCCAGGGCATGTTCGCGGCCACCGCCGCCGATAATGAGAATGTTCATAATCGATCCTTGCTAAAACCATATCAGCCACGGAAGCACACCGAAGGATAGCAGCCTGAAAAGAATTTTTCCGTGTGTTTCCGTGGCTAAAAAGTTTATAAATCTAGCACTCTGCTCGCAATGCTACTAATGCCGGAAGTGCCGCATACCGGTGAACACCATGGCAATATCATACTCGTTCGCCGCCGCAATAACCTCATCATCGCGCATGGAGCCGCCGGGTTCAATGACGGCCACAATACCCGCATCGGCTGCCTGGTCGATGCCGTCCCGGAACGGGAAGAAGGCATCGGAGGCCATCACGGAACCCCGCACCTCCAGCCCTTCATCGGCCGCCTTGAGGGCCGCCACCTTGGCACTGTAGACACGGCTCATCTGACCCGCACCGACACCGATGGTCATACTGTCCTTGCAATAGACAATGGCATTGGACTTGACGAACTTGGCAACGCGCCAGGCAAACAGCAGATCTTTCAACTCCTGGGCAGTCGGCTGGCGCCTGGTGACCACCTTCAGATCTGCTTCGCTGATGCGGCCGAGATCACGGTCCTGCACCAGCAGGCCTCCATTGACGCGTTTAAAGTCCAGCATCGCCAGTGGCTCACCCGTCCACTGGCCACATTCCAGCACGCGTACATTCTGCTTGCTGGCCAGCACCGGCAAGGCAGCCGGTTCGACAACCGGGGCAATGATGACCTCGACAAATTGCCGTTCAATAATGGCGCTGGCAGTCGCTTCGTCCAGCGGCCGGTTGAAGGCGATGATGCCACCAAAGGCCGAGGTTGGATCCGTCCTGAAGGCGCGCTCGTAGGCCTCCAGCGGACCAGCTCCAAGCGCCACACCGCAGGGATTGGCGTGCTTGACAATGACACAGGCGGGCGCCTCGGTGAAGGATTTCACACATTCGAGTGCCGCATCGGTATCCGCCACGTTGTTGTAGGACAATTCCTTGCCCTGTAGCTGCCGCGCCGTGGCTACCGAGGCCTCCTGCGGAGCATGCTCGATAAAGAAGGCGGCACGTTGATGCGGGTTCTCGCCGTAACGCATCGTCTGCACCTGCCGGTACTGCAGCGTCAGGGTATTTGGAAAATCCGCCAGTTCCCCTGCAGCATTGATGGCGCCGAGGTAGTTGGCAATTGCCCCGTCATACCGTGCGGTGTGCTCGAAGGTCTTTACCGCCAATGCATAGCGCGTAGCCTGCGTCGTCTGGCCAGCCTGCTGCTGCAGCTCTGCCAGCACCGTGGTGTAATCCGCACTGTCAACAATGACGGTCACCGCAGCATGGTTCTTGGCCGCCGCGCGTAACAGGGTCGGTCCGCCAATGTCGATGTTCTCGATGGCCATGGACAGGTCGCAGTCCGCACGCGCCACGGTCTGTTCAAAGGGATAGAGATTGACCACCACCAGATCGATGGGGCCAATGTCATTTGCCGCCATCACTGCCTCGTCCGTACCTCGGCGGGCAAGGATGCCGCCATGGATCTTCGGGTGCAGCGTCTTCACGCGACCGTCCATCATCTCGGGGAAACCGGTGTAATCCGAGACCTCGGTGACCGGGATGCCTGCCTCTGCAAGCAACTGTGCGGTACCGCCTGTCGAAAGGATCTCGATGCCCAGTGCCTGCAGACCGCGGGCAAAATCCACAATCCCTTCCTTGTCTGAAACACTGATGAGCGCGCGCTGTATTTTGTCCATAGAATCCCTTGGTTCTGTGTCGTTACAAGCTGTAATTTCTCGCGAGGACGCCAAGACACGAAGAGACAAATGCTGATAGAACTTTACGAGTTTGCGCCCTGGCGAGAGTCTTTGTATTGAATGAAATCAGGCAAAGCGTTCACATGGCAATAGTCTGTCACAAGCCGTACATCTTCAGTTTCTTGCGCAGCGTGCCGCGACTGATCCCCAGTACATCCGCCGCCACGCTTTGATTGCCTTCCACGTAATTCATCACCACGTCGAGAATTGCCGGCTCGACCTCGCTGAGCACCACATGATATAGATCATTCACCTCGTGCCCGCCCATATCGTGCAGATAGAGTTCAATCGCCGAGGTCACGCTGCGACGGATCGGCTGCTTGCGGCGTTCACGGCGGGTTGGCACGTTCATGCTGCCAGTGCCTGTTGTTCGGTCAATCGATCAAAGTAGTCCCGCACGCAGGCCAGCTGCGCCTGCGCTGACTCCAGCCGGACGATGCGCTGGCGGAAGACATTCCCGTCGCGCTGCCCCTTGCTGTACCAGGCAATATGCTTGCGCGCCACGCGTACCCCGGTGTACTCGCCGTAAAACGCATACAGGTTGTTCAGGTGTGTCGTCAGGGTGGTGCAAATCGCGGCCGGCGCAGGTGGCGGCAAGTGCCGGCCAGTCGCCAGGTAGTGTGCAATTTCGCGGAAGATCCAAGGGCGTCCCTGTGCGGCGCGGCCAATCATGACGGCATCAGCACCGCTTTGCTGTAACACGGAAAGCGCCTTTTCCGGGGTCGTGATATCTCCGTTGGCAATCACCGGGATCGATACTGCGGACTTGATGGACCGTACCGTGTCATGCTCTGCCTCGCCACGGTAGCCACAGGCCCGGGTACGGCCATGCACCGCCAGGGCCTGGATGCCGGCCTGCTCCGCGAGCCTGGCAATGGCCAGCCCGTTCTTGTGTTGTGGATCCCAGCCGGTGCGGATCTTCAAGGTCACCGGCACATCCACGGCACTGACCACCGCCTCCAGAATCTGTCCCACCAGGGCCTCGTCCTGCAACAGGGCGGAGCCGGCCATGACATTACACACCTTCTTTGCCGGGCATCCCATGTTGATATCGATTAGCTGTGCACCGTGGTCGACGTTGAAACGTGCGGCGTCGGCCATTTGCGCCGGCACTGCACCAGCGATCTGCACCGAGACAGGTTCCCCCTCACCGGCATGGTCGATGCGACGGCGGGTCTTCTCGCTACCCCATAACAGGGCATTGCAGGAGACCATTTCCGACACGACCAGGCCAGCACCCTGCTCAACGCACAGTTGCCGGAACGGACGATCGGTGACGCCGGCCATGGGCGCCAGTACCAGGTTGTTAGAAAGTGTGTAGGGACCAATTTTCACCGGATTTATAGTGAATCTTTATGATTCCGGAACCATCAGGACGGCAGATAATACCCCCATCCTGCGACAGGATAAAGTGCACAAAAAGGTAAATAGTAGGCAGTTTCTATCGGTTCCAGAAAAACACTCGCCAGGACGCCTGGATCGCAAAGTTATAAGCGATTGTTAAACAGGGTCACAGCTACTCACCAGACGTGATTGAATTGGCTATAAAGTTATGAATGAAAACATTCGTACAAACTCACAACTGTTCCATAATCTCCCGCTCACACAGAGAGAGGGCTGTGGAGCGGGAGTTTGTGGGTCTGCAGTGAACAAGGAATCAGTGAAAAATGAATCGATTTCTTTGCGTCTTTGCGAAAGAGAGTACCGCAAGTAACGGTAGAAACCGGGCAACGAAACAGCGGGTATTATTTATAGAAAACCAAACTGGAAGGAAACGGCCTCGGTCCCGGGATCCAGCACCTCCAGCAGCACCTGGGCTGTCGATTGCGGGGACATCCCGGACTCGGGATCGATGCCTTTGCCGAGGTATTCCGCGGGCGCAAATCGTCGCATGGCAACGGCATTCCCTGCCTTGTCAGTAAACCGGACCTCAAACAGCGGATAGGGCTGAGTAAAATCGGCGCGATTTTCTATGGCGACATTGATCAGCAGCGCATCCTCGACCTCCGGGTGCTTGCGAACATCGCGCTCGAGAATACCGATCTGATCCAGATCCACGCGCATCGGCAGCCCGCAATGCAGTACCGCACAAAAACGTTCCATTACCGGGCGTAGACTGTCGTCTGCAGCCAGCAGGCCGCGCTTGAAATAGACCCATTGCAGCCCCAGCAGCAGCACTAACATGCCGATCGTAAGGCCACGGCCGATATCGCCCATGGATACCGTGCGTTTATGCCAGCTCTCCGAGTGCAGCCGGCCTTTGGAACGCGTCTCTTGAGTCGCCTCCCAACCCGGCGCATCCCGTGCGGGTATGTTGAGAGGCGCATAGCGACCCATTACCTCCCTTGTTGGATTCCCGGCAGCGTGCCGGCCCTCTATGGCCTTGTGCACTGCGGCAAGGTCATCAAAGAGGTAATCCGCTGCCCGGTACACCTGCCGGCACTCACTACAGCGCGTCCGCCCCCCGGCCTTGTCGATGTGCTCGGATGTGATCTGGAAGATCGCAAGACAGTTGGGGCAGTAGGTGTACATGGGGAGAGTGTACGTTTTGCGTAACAGGAAGTGAACAGTACTGGTTCAATCTGACCAAGGCAGATATTATGGTCACGGACACACACGGGAACACACTGAATAACATGCATTAATCGCATTACTTCTGTGTATTTCCGTGGCCAATTGGGTACCTCGATGGATCGCACCTCATAAATTCCAACTGCCATCCTGGTAAGGCAATTACTTGATCCGCGTAATCCATAGCCTTGATAAAAAGCCGATGACATCCACAGCAGCAGAAAATACCAACGTTGTCCTCCGCGGCAAAGAGAAGTTGTTGCTGGTGTTGCTGTTGCTGCTGTTGGTGCTTGCCTTTCACCAGCTGATCATCGGAGAGGCGGCATCGGACTTTATGCCGAATGTCGTGGAGGCCTTCTTTTCTGTCTCCGGGTTATCCCCGCAGTTTGCCTACGCACTTGTGGCTGGCTTGTTGTGGGTACGCAGAAAAGATATCGCGGCGGCCTATCACGGAAGGGGTACCCCCTGGTCGTCCATGCTGTTCCTGGTGCCAGGTATCAGTCTGTTCC
Source organism: Gammaproteobacteria bacterium (assembly GCA_022340485.1). Lineage (GTDB taxonomy): Bacteria > Pseudomonadota > Gammaproteobacteria > UBA9214 > UBA9214 > UBA9214. The sequence goes on from JAJDNX010000012.1 coordinate 35,020, forward strand.
TGTGGGGCCACTTTGTCGGGGCCATGGACCTCATCCACGTGTCCTTGATCCTGGTGGGCTTTGGTACGGCGCGCTTTTTGTCCGGCAGACGACTGACGCGTGCAATCCTGCCACCGGTCCTGATTCTTGTGCTGGCCACCCCCTTGCCCGCGGTTTTCATAAACCAGATTATCTTTCCGATGCAACTCATGGACACCCGACACAGTGTCTGGTTGCTGAATGCAATCGGTCTCCCCTCCCTGGCCGAGGGCGATATGATTTCCATGGCCGAGAGCAGTACCCACTTCGCGGAGTCCTGTACCGCACTGGGATTCAGCCTCTGGCTGACCGTGTTTGCACTCGCCTATGTGTACCTCTTTCGCATCACGCACTGGCACGCGGTATTGCTGGTTCTCTCTGCGCCCTTCATAGCCTATGCCGTCAACCTTCTCCGCGCCTTCACCCTGGTACTCAACCCCGCAATGGAGGTGTTAACCATTCACACCGTGCAGGGCGTTGTCTTCTTCCTGATCGGCTTTTCCCTGTTGTACGCAGTGGATAATCTGCTGATGCATTCTCTGGCGAATGACCGCAAGGAGCATGTAGTACCCACCCCTGCATCACGGGTAGATGAGTCTTTCGGGGACAAGCAAGGAAAATTAACTGTGCTGGTGCTCCTGTTTACGGCACTAATTATCGCTTCACTCACGCTACCGAAATGGCCCGCTCCCTCCACCCGCGCCACGCCAGCCATTCGCCTCCCGGATGAACTTGGAGAATGGAAGCTCGTTGAAAACCAGCCTGTTAGCTATCGATTTCTCGGGTCTGTGCGCTACTCATCCACGCTTTATCGCAGCTACAGCAAAAATAATGAGCCGGTCTCTGTATTCATTGGAACGGATGATCGCTTGCGGCGTCATCGTAGCCTGCTGTCGGACAAGAATGCCTACCCGGGTGAAATCGGACTGGTGCAGGAACGCTCTGTTGTCGATCTCGGACCCGATGTCGGCAATGCCGTTGCAATCGTCACTGACAAGGGTACCCAGCGGTTGCTATCTTACAGCTGGTATGAAGGTGTAGAGAGTATTGCCAAGGAGGTGTTATACGCATGGCTGGCACTGGACCAGTCACCGTTCCGCAGAGCTGAACCCATGAGAGTCACTCGCCTGACTACTTTTGTCGAGCTTACGCCGGAAGGTCGAATGCATGCAGACAAAAGGCTGCGCGCGTTCCTGCAGGAAATGATGACCTCCAGATAATTCAAAATGCCCTACCCTCCCGCACAAGCGATGTCTACCCAAGTTGGCGTGGGCCAAGCAGTGCAAGCGCTTATGGGTTGTGAGAGAACACAAACCTCCTATCAGCCACGGAAGCACATGGAACAACTAATAAGGCATTTATCTTTCCGTGTTTTCCGTGTGCTTCCGTGGCGGCTATGTAATAAGTTGTGCATCCCGCTTCACCCCTTCCAGCAACACCCAGTCATCACGAAACACCGGTTCTGCAAACACAAACCAGCCCCTGTAGGCTGCCATCACGGCCTCCGCCTGTTCTGCGAGAATGCCGGTCATGATAAGTTGTCCGCCTGCATGCACACGGCGTGACAGATCCCCTGCCCGTTCGATCAGGGGGGTGGCGAGAATATTGGCAAGCACCAGGTCAGCAGAACGATCAGCCAGTTCTTCTGGATACAGAACCTCAAGGTCGCAACGATTGCGGCGCGCATTCTCACGCGTGGCCGCCAACGCCTGTGGGTCAATATCCACCGCCACCACGCTTGCCGCTCCCAGCTTGTGCGCCGCAATGGCGAGGATACCGGAGCCACAACCGTAATCAATCACCGACTTGCTTACAGGCGGGTGTACATCCAGCCACTCCATACAGAACGCCGTCGTCGCATGGGTGCCGGTGCCAAACGCCATCCCCGGGTCCAGGTGCACCACAATGGCCCCGGGATCGGGTGACGACTCACCCACCGGGCACACCCACAGGTGCTTGCCAAAACACATCGCGCCAAAGGTATCGCGCCAGGTGTTCGACCAGTCACGGTCTGCCAGGGGCTCAACGAGAAGATCAGGTAGCGGGGTATCCAGGAAGGCCTGCAATTGCTGTGTGAGATCTGCAATATCCTGATCTGCATCGAACAGGGCAATGACACGGGTATTGGACCACAAGGGGGTTTCACCCGGCGCCGGTTCAAGCAAGGGTTCATCACCGGCGTCCAGCACCGTGACGGACAAGGCCCCTACAGAATGAAAACCTTGGGAAATGCTATCCGCCTGCTCACCAGGAACTTCAACCGAGATCTGCAGCCAGGCCATGATAAATAGAAGCGATCGTCATGTAGAAGTGCCGTCCCGAGCGATTATGAGTATGCCAACAAAACAATCGCGTTGAGACACCATACCTACAAACATGTCGGTTGGTATTGGAGCGGGTTACCTCCACAATGATTCACGACAACCCCAGCTTCTTCTCCAGGTAATGGATATCTGTCCCGCCTTCCATAAAGGCACAGTCTGTCACAATCGACTTCTGCAGGGACACGTTTGACTTGATACCCTCAATCACAATCTCGTTCAGCGCCACGCGCATGCGTGACAGCGCGGACGCTCGTGTTTCACCGTGGGCAATCAGTTTGCCGATCATGGAATCGTAATAAGGCGGCACGTGATAACCGTT
>JAJDNX010000021.1 GCA_022340485.1 Gammaproteobacteria bacterium
TTCCACGTCTTCCTGACCGTGTGGTTGACGCGCTCAACCTCATGGTAGGCCAGTAGAAAACGCAACCGGTCGGTGTTGCGGACCGCTTTCACCCTCCGGTTGAGAGCATCGAGGTCGCGCAGCATGGCCTGCTCCGTGCTCCAGCATCGCTTGGCTTTCTCCAGGTCAATGAGACGCACATCCACCTGTCCGTGCAATTCACCGAGGAAGATATGCTTGGGATGAAAACAGTTATGCTGGATGCGTTGCCGGTGCATCACCCTGGCTACCGCGGCAATGCGCTGCAGTGTTTCGCGCCAGACGGTTCCTCTGGGAAGGCCCTGCTGTCGCCACTCCGCCAGGCACACATCCAGTGGCTTGTAGCCCGTCAGTTCACGTGTTATCAGAATGGCCCGCCGGTCTGCCGCTATGTTCCGTTCCGCAAAATACAGGAGATCCAGCGTCGCTACACCGACCGAATGCAACCTCTCCAGGTTTCGAAACTCACGTCGGAAAGTGCTAATACCCTTGAAGGGGTGTCGCCAGGAAAAGGTTTCATGATTCTCCTGGCGTTTGATAAAGAGTGCCTCGTGGTGACCGTCGGTGGATATGAGTTCCAGCCGGGACACACCGCTCCAGCCTCCCCGGCGCACGTTGGGTGGTTCAAACCAGCCGATATCAAGGGCCCAGATTGACTCGAAACTGTCAAGCCCGTTGGCAGCGGCCATTGCCGGCCAGTCGCTGCTGCTGTGATCCTGCATGTCGGATTTGGACGATAGACTAGAACCGGTAGGTCAGTTCCAGGTCTGCAGCAACTTTCTGGCCATCACTGGTGAGGCGGAACGGGACAGCGATCTTTACATCAAAGCTATCCGTCAAGGTATAGATGATCTCGGGTGCCAGACTGAATGCGGTGTAGTCTGTAAAGTCAGTCTCGAGAATGGCTTCCAGCACCGGCGTAAAACCTCCATATTGATTGAACATGATGGCACCGCTTGCCGCCAGGATCTGGAAGGTGGTGCTTTCACCCGGCGAGGTGTTAATGTCATCCGTATCCCAGTAGGCAATCAGGCGCAGATTACCCAGCAGGGTCATGTCCGCGTCGTTGATGTCATTATCGAATTTCAGGCCGACCTGGGCATTGTTGCCGCGATGGTTAAAACGGTCGACCACATCTCCGTGGTAGGTCGCGTCCAGCGGATCCATGCTGCGACCGACACCCGCTAACCAGGCAACATGAACACCCGTCTGCTGTTCCAGCCACGAAAAGCGACGTTCATAGATGATCGAGAAGAAATCGCGTACCCCGTTATAGCCCTCGACATCGAGCGACAAGCCGTCAGCAGAATGACCCGGCTTGTCGTATTTGCCGTCGCCGTTGGTATAGGCCGGCAGCAGTAATTGAAGTTGCGAGCGGTCGTTAAAAGGCCAGGTAAAATCCAGTGTCAGGGTATAGCCGTCAAAGTCGGTCATTTCCTCCATCGGCTTGTCCTTGAAGAACTCTGTGCGGAAGTCCAGGGTCGGTGCATCGTACATCCTGGCATATCGGGTAAACAGCGGCTCGGCCATGGCCTTGTGTCCGCCTGCGACGGCATGGATGGGAAACAGCAGTGACAGGGTGCTGACCAGTAATCCGGTGAGACCGGTGCTTTGCAATTTGCTCATAGCGCTTGATCCTGAAGTAGGTACTGGGTGGCGGTAGCTTTCAGGCGATGATCTCCACCGGAAAATGCGCGCAAATACTAGCATAGATTTTCCCGCAACCTTCCAGTCATTGTGGAGGAACCGTACGTCCCTGCCTTGCAAAGGTCGCGTTACTACTGGCGTGCTGCCGCCAGCTGCTGATACAGATCAAAGGTGTTGCTCAGCATGTTATCCAGTGTATATGGCTGTACATCTGCCAGGGAGGGCGGCACCACCCTCCAGGTCGCGAGGCGTTTGGCCATCTCGGTGCGGTCGCCGAACGGCACCAGCCCGGCAGGGAAATGCCGTGCCAGTTGCTCACCGACACCACCATGATCATAACCGGCAACCGGTATTCCCAGACTCAGGGCCTCGTTCACAGTACGCCCAAAGGCCTCCGGGTAACGTGACAGTGACACCACGGCACTGCAGACCGACATGATCTCGCGAAGGTCCTCACGAAAACCGGTGCAGGTTATCGCATCGGCAACCCCCGCAGCGCTTGCGGCAGCGCCCAGCTGACCGGCCAGTTTACGCTGGCGCGGCGCAAGTTCACCCACGATCAGTCCATGAACGGGATGGCCTGCCTGCTTCAGCTCTGCAATCAGCGCGATGAAATCGAGGGCACCCTTGCGCAGCCCTACCCTTCCCGGCAGGCAAACCACGTAACGACCCTGTAATTGCGGGTAGCGGCGATACCAATCCGCCAGCCACGCCTGCGCCGGTGTAAACCCCGCTGCATAAACTAGCGGATCCACGCCACGATAAATGACATGAATACGCGCCGGATCGAGGGCCGGGTAGTGGCTGAGCACGTAGTCACGCGCTGCATCGGATACTGCAATCAACTGCTCGCCTTTTACCATCACGGCACTGTAGGCATTTACCGAGTACAGGCCGTGTATCGTGGTAATGAAGCGTGGCCGTGTCGCCGGATCCATACCGGACCAGGCCAGCCAGGTAATCCAGGCAGGCAAGCGCGAGCGGGCATGGACGATATCGACAGCGGCTGATTTGAGGAGACGCCTGAGCGGTAACACATAGCGCAGGCTGAATGGCGACTTGCGACCCAGTGGATAGCGGATATGCTCACTGCCGCCGGCAAGCAGTTCCGGCAACAGGCGGCCGCCGGCGGATACGACCAGGGAACGGTGCCCATGGCCTACCAGTCCTGCTGCCACGTCCAGGGTGCCACGTTCAACGCCGCCACCCTGCAGAGCAGGCAGTAGCTGTAACACCGTAAGGGATTTCTCTATGCGCGACCCCAGCTCTTGCAAATCTGTTCTGCAACACGATTTGCCTCGTCAAAGACCTCCAGGGAACGCGGCAACGGAATGCCCCTGGACCAGCGACTGAAACGCATCACGTTACCCGAAGCAACCAGCGCCTCCACCCCCCTGACAATACGATCCTGTCGACGCGGTGGTACCGACAGCAGCCCCACGGGGATGCCTGCCGTGAGGGCCTCGTAAATCATGGAGACGCTGTCCTCCGTTATCCAGGTGCAACAGGCGCGCTGCAACTGCATGGCCAGCCACGGATCTTGTGTTTCCCGCCAGGAATGGATCGTCAGCCGGAGATTGCGATGGAACAGCCGATCACGTACACACTCTGCAAAGCCTGGCGGGGTCCGACGGGAGGTGGTCAGTACCCAGTGCCGTACCGGCGAGTAACGGACGACACCGGCCAGCTGCTCGACGACTTGCTGGTGGTCCCATCGATAATGACGCGAGGGCCCGCCAATCATCAGCAAGCCACGTCGGTGCTGGCTGCTGCCAGCGGTACTGGCAACGGCCTGCATACGATTGAGACTACCACGCGTCGTCAGCACATTGGGCGCCGGTCGCGGGCGGTCGTGGTCGGGGACTACACACAGGTCAAAGTAGCGTTTCGGCAGGTCCGGGGTCATTAACACCACGGCACGCCCGCCACGGGCACGACGCGCGGCCAGCAAGGGCAGATGGGTGGCATGGCCGGCACCGATCAGCAACCAGGGGTCCGGCAGCAGGGAAGCAGCCGGAAAGCGGCCGCGAAACCAGTCAAGAGCGGCTCCGGAGGAGACCGGGACGTCGTAGCTGTCCAGCACCAGCCTGCGATTCAGGGCATCAACCAGCCCCAGGCTCTGACTGTCGTGACCGGCCTTGGCATCACTGAAACGCCATACCACCCTGGGCTCGCCCTGGCATGCAGCCTGGCCCGAGCGGGCGCGGCAGGGAGTCAGTCCCTGAGTATGTAGTCGGCGCCGCAGTACGGGCATTTGGCCTTACCGGTGGCCTCAATGGCGAGATAAACCCTTGGATGTGAATTCCACAGACTCATACCGTCCATGGGACAATGCAACGGTAAATCTGCCCGGGTGACCTCGTAGCGGTTTTGCGCATTGGCTGGAATCTGGCTACTGGCACCGGCAGCAGATGCGGTATCGGGATTTGGCACGTTTGCAACCTCGAATGGTGTTATTGATCAGGATGACTGAAACGCCTGCAGGCTGCTGTCTCAGCCTGTGCGGGAATTATTATATACATAAGCCCGCACATGAAATACGCCCCGGCCAGCCCTGCCCGGACACCCGCTGTGCCCACGGAGGTGACACGACCCGTGTTTCAAGCTCAGGGTGTAGTATCTCGACAGGCAAACGGGTACGCTCATGGCTGCCCCGGGGTCGGCCAGGTAATCCCGGAAATAGCCAAGCAAATGAATACTAAAGACTTATATATACGCCTGCTGAAGTACGTGCTGCCCTACCGCAAGGTCTTCTTGTTCTCGATACTGGCAACGGCGGCCTTTGCAATGACCGAACCGGCCATGCCGGCCCTGATGAAACCACTTCTGGACGAGAGTTTTGTCTCTTCAAGCACCACCAACATCATACGCCTGCCACTGTTGCTGATCTTGCTGTTTTTTATACGCGGCGTCGCCAGCTTCATCAGCGGTTATGGCATGACGCTGGTGGCAAACAACATCATCATGGACTTGCGCAAGGAGATGTTTGACAAGCTGCAACGGCTACCGATGCATTATTTCGACAACCAGTCATCCGGGAACATCATCGCCAAGTTCACCTTCAATGTATCACGCGTCACCAGTGCTGCCACCGACGTCGTGGTTACGCTGGTAAAGGACACCCTCATCATCATCGGACTGCTGGCCTACGCCATGTACCTGAACTGGCAACTTACCCTGATTATCATGATCATTGTGCCGCCTACGGCAATGGCAATGCGCTACTTCAGCCAGCGCATGCGTCGCCTCAGCCGCTCGCTGCAGGATACCGTGGGTGAACTGACCCACGTGGTGCAGGAGGGTATCAGCGGTAATCGCGAGATCAAGATCTTCGGCGGTGAAGAATACGAGAATCAGCGTTTCAACAAGGTCAGTAACTGGATCCGGCGCTACCGTATGAAGGTTGCCGTTGCCGCCGAGCTGAACGTCCCGGTAGTGCAGCTGTTTACCGTCTCCTCTCTCTCCATCGTCGTCTACTTCGCGGCCATGCAGGCCAGGGCCGGCGACATCACGGTGGGCACATTCGTGGCCCTGATCACGGCACTGGCACTGCTGTCCTCGCCAATCAAGCGACTCACCCGGGTCAACATGTCGCTGCAAAACGGCCTGGCGGCTGCAGAAAGCATCTTTGCACTGATCGATGAGGCCCCGGAGCGCGACAACGGCCAGAAAACCATCGATCGTGCACGGGGCAATATCCGCATTTCACACGCCTCCTATACCCACCATGGCAGCAAGGGCCCGGTGCTGCATGACATCAATATCGACATCAGGGCCGGCGAAACCATCGCCCTGGTCGGTCCTTCCGGCGGTGGCAAGACCACTCTCGCCAGCCTGCTGCCGCGCTTTTACAACCCGACTGCCGGGCAGATCCTGCTGGATGGTGTAGACACCCAGGAGATCCAGCTGACGAGCCTGCGCAAGCAGATTGCCTATGTGGGCCAGCACATCATCCTGTTCAACGACACGGTTGCCAGCAACATTGCCTACGGCGCGCAACGAAGGGAAGTTACCACCGCCGAGATCCGGGCAGCCGCAGAGAAGGCCCATGCCCTTGAGTTCATCGAAAAACTGCCACTGCAATTCGATACCCTGATTGGTGAGAACGGCGTGCGCCTGTCGGCCGGACAGCGCCAGCGCATCGCCATTGCCCGGGCACTCATCAAGAATGCGCCGATCCTGATTCTCGACGAAGCCACCTCGGCACTGGATACCGAATCGGAAAAAATCGTGCAGCTGGCACTGGATGAGCTGCGCAGCGGCAGAACATCGCTCATCATTGCGCACCGCCTGTCCACCATTAAAAACGCCGACCGCATCCTGGCCATGGAAGACGGCCGCATCGTGGAGGCCGGTACCCATGATGAGCTGCTGCAGCTGAACGGCATCTATGCAAGGCTCTATACCACCCAGTCGATACAGCACAGCGAACCCGTTGAAAGCAAAGCCTGAAACCGCTTCAAGTCCAAACCTGCTGGCACCGCGATTCTGGCCAACCTGGCTGGGTCTGGCACTGGTCCGGCTGCTGCAACGACTGCCCTATCGCCTGCAGCTTGCAGCAGGCCCCGCACTGGGCAGACTTTTCATGTGGCTGAACCCGTACCGACGACAGGTCGTAAAGACCAACCTGGAGCTGTGTTTTCCACAACAGGATGACAGCCAGCAACAGCAGCTGTACCAGCGTTTTGTCGAGTCGCTGGGACTCAGCATGATTGAAGAGGCCGCCAGCATCTGGGCATCCGACAAATTCTTCGACCGTATGGGAACCGTACAGGGGTTGGAACACCTCGAGACGGCACAGGCGCAGGGCAAGGGGGTACTGTTACTCAGCGGGCACTTCTGCTCGGTGGATTTTGCCGGCAGGCTGCTAATCAAGCATTACCCCGTGTGCTTTACCTACCAGGAACTGCGCAACCCCGTGTCCAACCATATCCTGACCGCGATCCGTGAAAAATATGTAAACCGACTCATCCACCGCCATGACATTCGTGGCTTCATCAAGGCCCTGAAGGCCGGGGAAGTGGTGTGGTATGCGCCGGACCAGAGCCAGGATCGCAAAAACAGTGTCTTTGCGCCGTTTTTTGGCATCCAGGCCAACACGCTGACGGCCACTACGAAACTGGCCAGGATTAGCGGCGCCGCGGTACTGCCCTTCGAGATCGAGCGACTTCCGGACGCCAGTGACGGCTATGCACTGACAATCCGGCCGCCACTGGAGAACTTCCCGGGCGACAGTGAAACCGCGGATGCCATACGCTTTAACGCGCTCATCGAGGCACAGGTGCGCAAGCACCCCGAGCAGTACCTGTGGATCCACCGGCGCTTCAAGGAACGTCCGGAAGGTGAAGAAAAGTTTTACCCATCAAAACCCCGGCGCGTCAAAAGACGGGAGCGCAGGCTGAAAAAGCACCTGGCTCGACTGCGGGCAGAACAGGCATCAAGAGAAAAATAGATGAAGATCCTCTTCTGTTGCCATTACGCAAAAATGAATGACTATTTCAGCGATATCAGTCGGCAGATTGTTGATCATGAAACCGAGGTTGTTGATCTCCATGAGGTGGAAAGAAGCTACCGCCAGCTGAAGGTAAGCCGCGATGTGCCGTGGCACGAGCTGTGGAAAATTTCCCATATGATCGAACGCGGTCGTTGCGTAAGGCGCAGTGCCTGGTACCTGCGCCGCTACTGGCAGTGGTTGCCCTTGAGTGCCTTTCGAAGGGCGCTGCATCTGTTTGCTGCCTACCAGGAAGTCCTGAGGGAAAAGGCACCGGATGCGGTCTGTATCTGGGGCATGAAACACCGAACCTCATTGCTTGCCTTGGCTGCGCACAGGCAACAGCTTGCTGTCATCTACCTGGAGAACGGTGTGCTGCCCTATACAACCGCGGTTGACCCGCAGGGCATAAATGCCGACAACTCACTCCCCCGGGATGCCGGTTTTTACCGTGCGCTGGCAGCCATGCCTGCAAAGGAAACCACCAGGTCACTTGAAGTACGTGCGGCCGTACCCGGCAAACACGGGCAGGGGGCGGGACTGGGCACACTGCCGGAACGCTATATCTTCGCCCCTTTCCAGGTCGATTCGGACACACAGATACTGATGCAGTCTCCCTGGATAAGAGACATGCGCCGGTTTTTCACGCTGCTGGTACGCGCTTTCAAACAGCTGGATGATCCGCAACTCCATCTCATCTTCAAGGAGCATCCAAGCTCTGCCTCGGAGTATCCGGATTTGCACCGCATAGCCGCCCGCGAGGAGCGGATCCATATCGTCAACAACCAGCTCACCCAGGACCTGATCGAGCATGCCGAGTGTATCGTTACCATCAATTCCGGGGTAGGCATCGAGTCGCTGCTGTTCGACCGTCCCGTCATTGTCACGGGCCGGGCCTTCTACAGGATACCGGGCCTGGTCCTGACGGCAGACTCCGAGCCAGCGCTGTTGCAGGCGCTCCACGAGGTCAGGACCTTCACCACGGACCCGTTACTGCGTCGCAACTTTCTGCACTACCTGGAAACACAATACCTGGTACCGGGAAAGAAATTCAGCAAGGATGAGGCACACCTGCAGGCGATGGCGGCGAAAATAAGCGGCCTGCTGGCACAGCAAGCCGCTTAAACCCGGGTACCATACCCGTATATAATACCCGGTCAAACCCGATTTCCGTACGGGCAGCTCATCACCGGGATACCCATGCATGCACTGATTCAATCGCTCTGGATAGGGCCGGAACTCTCCCTGCTGGAGCAGCTTTCGATTGCATCGTTCCTGAAGAACGGTCATCCCTATGAACTGTATGTTTACGATGAGGTGGCGGGCATTCCCGAGGGCACGGTCGTTCGCGACGCCAATGACATCGTTGCGGAGAAATACATCTTCACGACCCGAGGCACCAGCCTCGCATGTTACTCGGACTGGTTTCGCTGGGAACTCCTGTATCGCAACGGCAACTACTGGGCCGACATGGACATGGTCTGTCTGCGGCCGTTAGATTATGCAGAGGAGGTCATCTTCGGGAATTTTTATTCCGATTCACCAAACATCAGCATACTCAAATTTCCAAAAAGCCACCCACTTGCTGAATTCATGGCCAACTGCTGCAAGCATCCCAACAGGATACTGCCGTATGACAGCAAAAAGGTGCGCCGCAAGAAGCTGAAGCGCAGGCTGCTCGGCAACCGGCGCAACAATATCGGTTGGGGTGAGGCCGGTGGGCCGCGCGGCTTCAAACAGGCATTGATCCACTTCGGCCTGATTGACAGGGGCTTGCCGTTCACCGCCTTTTACCCGATTGCGCCCGGCAACTGGGACTGTGTCTTCGACGAGACACTGAAAGATGACAGCCGGCTGTTCACGGATACGCGTGCAATTCACCTGTGGAATGAAAACATCCGGCGGGCACCGGGATTTGACAAGAATGCACGTTTCCCCAGGCAGTCGCTGATCGAGCAACTCAAGGACAAGTATCTCTGACCCGTGAAGTCCATGATCATTCACACAGGTGCACGCCCGGGATGGCGGAAAGGAAGCGGGTTCAACAGCGCATGCATGGAAATTTGATACCCCCATGACAGCTAATCCGATCCTGCGCCTGCGCGCACAGTTTTACCGGTCCGCGTATTTTCCGGTCATGTTCCTGCTGCTTATTGCCGAGTTTTATTTCATCCCGGAAGACAAGTGGCAAAACAACCTGTTCCGGGTCGGGCTGCTGCTGCCGTTTTTACTGGTATTCCCATGGCAGAACTTCAAGCCACGACTGTACCAGTCCTCCATCCTGCAGGTAACAGGTCTGTTGATCTTCTGTTTGCTGCTTTCATTAGCCTGGTCACCAGCCACCGACCCCGAAATGATCCAGAAGACCCTCTACCATGGCTTATATGTCACCGGTTTTGTACTCATCGGGACGGATATCCTGCTGAGGAACCCGGCCTATGCAGATCGTTTCTTCTACTGGCTTGGCTGGCTCATTATCCTTACCGGTGTCCTGTCGATCTGGCGCTTCTACCAGGAGCATGGTTTTCCCATGGACCGCCTCAAGGCAATCGGCCAGCTGCAGCACTCCGGATTTGCCGCCATGTCATATGGTTTTATCGGTCTGTATCATTTCATGGCCACACCACGGTCAATGCACACCAGTGCCTGGCAACGCTGGCTGCCGGGAATACTGGCTGCCGGTATGGGACTGACAGTACTCTTGCTGGCGCAGAGCCGGGGGGGGCTGCTAGCACTGCTATTCGTGTTGCTGCTTGGCGCCCTCCTCAGCCGGCAAAAACGGTTCATGATCTCGCTGCTGCTGGTTGTGCTGTCCCTGCTGGTGATGACATTTTTATGGTCAGAACAACTGTTGAGTGTGGTCACTCGTGGCGGGTGGGACTCGTATCGACTGGAAATATGGGGACCGGCCATTGACCTCATCCTGCAGGCACCGATTCTGGGGCATGGCATTCTGGGTGATTACACCTTCGATATTTCACCCGGAGAACCGCAACATCATGCACACAATATCCTGCTTTCTACGCTACTGTATGGCGGCATGCTGTCCGGCAGCATGTTACTACTGCTAATCGGCCTGACTGTGAGACAGGGCTGGCAGTGCTGGATTGCGGAGCATGACATCAAGCCTTTGCTGCTGACTGTATTTGGCCTTACCTACATGATGACCGATGGCTACCGGCTAGTATCCAACCCCTTCCCGAACTGGGTCTATTTCTGGCTACCCGTCATCTGGGCAATCAGTCGGGAACTGCGCAACAAGGCACAGATAGCATTTGGGGCCGATCGATAACCATTGCTTTCGCCAGCAGACGCTGAATTTCACGCATACGGGTTCTTCAATTTCCTGTGCTCGCGTTCAGCCATCGCAGGCGAACCGCCGTACGGGCTCTGTTACAATGAGCCGCTTATTCCAAACTGGCGTACAAACCCCTGGATGAACAGAATTATCTATATTGCAGCCTCGCAATACCCGGCTACCACGCTGCTGACCAACGTCCCAGTCAGGCATAGGCGGCTTGTTGATTAGCAGGAGACCGGCCATTTCCGGAACCGGTAACACATGTCAAAACCAACCTCCTGTACGCTAATTATCTGCATATACAATCAGGCACCCCAGCTGCGCCGGGTACTGGAAACCGTCGCCACCCAGAGTGTTACTGATTTCGACATCGTCATTGCCGATGACGGTTCCTCGGATAATGCCGAGGCAGTCATCAACGACTTCAGAAATCGCTATCCTGGTTTCGAACTGGCTCACCTGTGGCACGAGGACAGTGGTTTTTTC
>JAJDNX010000037.1 GCA_022340485.1 Gammaproteobacteria bacterium
AGCAGGTCAAACAGCTGGAACAGCAGATGTATAAGCATGCCCGAGATCTGGAGTTCGAGGAGGCGGCACATTTGCGTGACCAGATCCGTCACCTGCAAGCAGGTAATCTGGGCCTTCAGGAATGATGACCGGGGGCGGGCACTGCCTCATGCAGTACCAGTGCCTGCGGTTGCAACCACGCTTTACTTGCAAGTGATGCCGTATTTCTTGTATCGTTCACTCCCTTCGCAGGCGCGTAGCTCAGTTGGTTAGAGCACCACCTTGACATGGTGGGGGTCGTTGGTTCAACTCCAATCGCGCCTACCAATTAAATCAATGAGATAGGCCGCAACCCGGCGGCCTTTTTTAGGCGTTGAGCGGCACTGCTAGGTAACTTGCCGTCTCGGTGAAATTTCGGCTACGCCAAATCCCCCTGGTACCCTGCAGGATTGTCCTTCGCTTCCTACGATGGGATGAGCTGCATGGATGACAACGTCGACCGGTTCTCAGACTACCTATGACGAGGTCGATTCTGCACACCGGTAGGTCCCCCTTACTCAGCCTTCCTCCACTCCGCTGTGAACACCTACACAAAAATCGTGATGCTGCCGGAGAATCACTCTGAGCAGTAGCGCCGGCCGAGCAGGTCGATTGATTTAGCTGATGACATTGATGATGCTTGCCTTGCGCTGTTACAGTCTCGTTCCCCTTATCTGCAAGTGTTTCGAGCACAAAATGGCATTTCCCTGTTCCCGCAAAACACGGGATGCCGCGTGAGCGGCCCAAGCAAGAGCATCACGATATTCCTGCTGAAGGCGCTGGTTACGGCGGCCTGTCTGTGGTGGTTGGCCCGTTATTTCGATTTCGAGCAGGTTCGGGATGCACTTGCCGGTATCAATCCCCTCCTGTTGATCGCTGCGGTTGTGTTGCATTTTCTGTCATTTGTGGCGGGCGGTGTACGCTGGTGGTTGTTGTTCCGGCACCTGAACGGGGCCATCGCGTTTCGGCAGTTATGGCCAAGTTATTACCTGGGTGTGTTCTACAATAACCTGCTGCCGTCGCTCTATGGTGGTGATCTGGCCCGTACTGCGCGGCTTTACGCTGCAGGATTCGGTGGCAGCGCACTGGTCAGCTCTGCATTTGTTGATCGTGTGCTTGGTTTGGTGGCTGTTGTCAGCATGGGTGCTATAGCGCTGTTGTTTGCTCCGCCTGATTATGAAAATCACCTTGCATTCAGTGTCTTTGGGCTCGGTCTGCTGGCGTTAGTGCCGGTAACGTTACTCGCCGTGCGGCCGCTGTGGACGAAGCTGCTGGATGACAGCTTCGGCAGACGATGGCCGCGCTTGCATGCGATATTGTCCTGTTTTCCACGCTACCGTGGTGACCCAGGACTGATACTGACGGCATTTGCCTTGTCCGTACTGAATCAACTGCTGGTAGTAGTGGTTCTGCTCATGCTGGCGCCCGGGCTCGGCGTGCATCTGCCGGTATTCCAGTTCATGGTCGTACTGATGCTGGTATTCCTGGTTTCCAGCCTGCCAATCTCCTTGGGTGGACTGGGGGCGCGGGAAGGCGCCATGATGAGCCTGTTGCTGCCGCTCGGCGTTGATGCTGCTGCCGTGCTGGCGCTGTCCGCGGCGTATTTGCTGGTATTGTGGTGCTGCACCCTGCCGGGCGCGTTTATGCTGCTGCTACAGGAACCGCATGCGACGAATGCAAGCACTCTGTAGATGCCAGACAGACCTTCATTCATGTGAAAGAAGTGTACCTCTGTGTATCTCTCATGCTTGTGACTGATAAGGGAACCCTGCTTGTGATAGGTCGCAAAATCATCCAGTCCTTCGTACCTACCTCAGCCGCTGCAATGATCCTCGTGAAATCCTTGCTAGCTGTGATAGCCATGGTGGTTTCATTCCATTGCAACAGTGCATACAGCGGCCATATCACCATGGTGACGGGTTTCTCGACGACCATGAAGCCTGAGGGTCTGCTGCTTGAGGTTTCTGCCGAGAACCGTGGGGATGTACCTGCCCATGATGTCCAGTTTGAAATTACTGTGGATGACAAGGTATATGTCAGTCCGCAGGTGAAGATACTCGGCGTAGCGCAGAAAACATCTGTGGGCTATACACTGACGGATGGGTTCGAGAGCCCTGGCCGCTACCCGGTCGTCATCAGAACGTACTACAAGGATGCGAATGTCTATCCCTTCACGGCAGTGACAGTCGGGTTCTACGACTACCGGTCTGCCGTTATGCCTGCTGTTTCCATCCGCAGTGAGGCAACCGAGATGACCGTCAATGGCAAGGGGCAGGTGAGGTTTGTGCTGCACAATGACGGACCGGGCTCGAAGAAGATCGATCTTTCACTTTATATCCCAAATGAATTGTCGGTCTCGAATGATTACGCCGACATCGAGATAGGTCCACAGCGGGAAGCAACACTGGTATACAACCTGGAGAACTATTCGGCATTGGCAAACAGCAGCTACCAGGTCTCGCTGGTCGGGCAGTACCAGGAAGCCGGTAGCCATTTCGGCTTCGCCGGGTCGACAGTTGTCAGGATTGTAGGGGATGTTGAATCTGCAGTCAGACCATTCTGGATATGGGTTGTCCTGGGCGGGATCATACCGGGCGTTCTCGTGTGGCTGCGAGTACATGAACACGCACTCTACCCGGGGCGTTCATCGAAATGAAATACCGAATCCCGATGGTGATGTACCTCGAGAAAGCAGCACAGGACCTGACCGGTTCAGCGTGAAATGAATCACCATTCGCTGCAATTGCTACGTTGCTTGATCATCACTGGTTTTGCCTGGTTGATTCTGTGCCTGTCACAGCCGGTGGAATCCGCGCCGGTCCGGTTCGACTACAAGGCGACGCTTACGGCAACTGCCCGTGATCTTGGCGGTACGCTCGAGCTGTCGCTGTCTGCGGGTGGCCCGATATACAACACCGAACTCCTACTGTGGTCCACGGATCAAAGTATGAGGATTACCGGTCCAAAAATATGGCAGTCGCAGGAGCGGCAGGTTTTTCAATTGCACATGCCGTCCACTCAGCCGTTGCCAGGCAGGTATCAGCTGCTGCTTGCAATTGACTATCAGGACGAGGGCAAATCCTGGCACAGCTACCCACTTGCCATCGAATATATTCTTGGGTCGGCGCGCAACATGCCGCTGCGAACGCCCCAAGTCCTGTTCAAGGGGGGGCAATTGCGCTGGCAGCAGGCAGGTGTCCCTCGGGACAATCTGTCCTTAAGGCTGACAGCAGCGCCGAACTGGAAAGACGTTGGCATACTGAGCCCGGATGATACTGCCCTGCAACTGCTCTCACGACCAGAGCGGAAGGCCACACCGGGAGGCGTATATCCCCAGTTGGCGCGCCTGGACTGGGTTGATCAAGGCTTCCATTACAGCAAGCTAGTACCGTGGTCCATCCGCACGGATCAGCGCGGACAGTGGCTCAAGTATGATGCCACCGAGATTCCGAAGCATGGCTGGTGGAGGTCTCCGCACTGGCTGCAAATTCTTTCGATCACGACTACCGCACTTGCGTTGCTGTGGACACTGTATGTATGCAGGCAGCAAGGTATTGCCCGTACTGCAGCTGTGGAATCCTCACTTGTCCGTGCCACGGGTTGGCTGCTGGTGGTCGGGATCACTCTCTGGGTTGCGGATCACACCCGGCTGGACCTCTGGATCCTGCCTACCTGGGCAACGGGTGGCGATACCGCATCCCATATTCTTTACGCGAACGTATTCAGGGACTGGCTGGCACAAGGCAAGGTATCGGGTTGGATGCCGGAAGTCTTCATGGGGTTCCCTGCATTTAGTTATTATTTTCCCATGCCCTTCGTGCTGGGTGTCGCTCTTTCCCAGCTAGTCGGGTTGCCCGTCGCATTCAAATTCATCGCCATGCTACCGGCAGTATTGCTGCCCCTTGGTACGTATACCATGGGTGCATTGCTGGCCTGGCCTGTCGCGGCGCGTCTGCTGGCTTCCGCGGGTGCCGCCGGCTTTGTCCTGACCACCGGTACCACCATCTGGGGTGGCAATCTCATGGCGCAAATGGCGGGTGAGTTTGCCTACAGCTGGGGTTTTCTCTGGACGGTTCTTTTCTGGGGTGTACTGGGTTGGGCACTGAGAAGAGGAGGGCGAGTCTGGATACTGGCCTCCCTGCTTGAGGTGCTGGTCGCATTCAGTCATGGCTATGCCTTGCTGGTGGCCGGATTCGGTGCCTTCCTTTTTCCACTGCTGGTTCGTAACTGGAGGCAGACGCTGCCGGTGATCCTGCAAGTGCATGCGCTGGCTTTTTTGTTATTGGGATTCTGGTTGATACCCCTGGTAAGCAATCTTCCCTGGTCTATACCCAACGATACCTCCATGTGGGTTACTCACTGGCAGACCTTATGGCCAAAGCCGCTTTGGCCCTTGACACTGGGGCTGCCGTATCTGTTCGCTATATTGATCGTCTCCCGATCAGCCAGAACAGGCCTGGGGCTGCCCCTGGGGATCTGTGCACTGGGCCTCGCGGCATTCCACGTTGCACACCAGTTGGGGTTGGCGGATATACGCTTCTTTCCCTATGCCCAATGGGGAGCGGCAGTTGCCCTGGCTGCCGCTAGCGGATGGTTGATCGCTCGATGGATGCCTGGCTCCCTGTTGTGGGCAGCCGCTATCGTGATCTCGTTGCTATTCTGGTGGGAGCCCGATACCGGCAGCATAGAAAACTGGTCGCGCTGGAAT
This sequence comes from Gammaproteobacteria bacterium, assembly GCA_022340485.1. GTDB lineage: Bacteria > Pseudomonadota > Gammaproteobacteria > UBA9214 > UBA9214 > UBA9214. The sequence goes on from JAJDNX010000037.1 coordinate 4,727, forward strand.
CTCGAAGGCTATGAGGCAAAATCAACATGGCCAGCCTATCGGGCGGTTGCGGATACCCTGGCGGGTAGCTTGATGGATGCCAGGGTGATCTTCGAGCATGACCCGGATAACCATGACACCGGCTCCACCCGGACCGTGGAGGCGATGCCGTTGTTCGGCTCGCGCCCGGTGCTGGAGGGGCTCTATATGGAGTCTGCTATCAGCTCCGCATTTATCTATCAGCTTCAGGCCGAGATATCGAACCGGCCGTCTTCCCCGTTATCCCGCTTCCCGTCCAGCAAGGGAACCATCGATGCGGCGATTGCGCATATGAACGAATTCTATACCGATACACTGGTTCTCCGATCGGAGCAGATGAAACAGCGCTTCGGGAATGACGAACGTTTCGAGGTGCTGTCCCGGGAGGATCCATTCCTGGTGCTGCGGCTGAGAAATCTTGAATCCCACCTGGTTGACATCGTTAATGGCCCGCTTGAAACCAGATCGCGAGACGAATGGATGAACAAGGCCTTTCGCCGCTTCCGGCTCTCGCACCCCTATGTCACGCGCGAGATCTATCTGCGTCCCGACCAGGAGTGGCAGGTACCCGCAGCGTCAGGTGGTGGCGATGTCCACATACTCGATATGGACAGGGAGCGGCTGGTTTTCGAGACCACTGCAGTAGGACAGCCACATCTGATTCGCATGAGCTACCATCCAAAATGGAAGAGCATGACAGGCGAACCGGTTTTTCTCACCGAGCCGGCATTCATGATGATCGTACCAGCACAGCCGCTCGTGGAACTGCGCTATGCGACGAACACGGCAGACCGCGTGGGTTTCGTGCTCACGCTCATTGGCATCGTTGCACTTGTGTGGCTGCTGGTTTTTCCGCGGAGGCCGCTGCCCCCTGTCAGCGCACGAGGCCCGGCGTTGGTACCCGTGGTTCTCGGGCTTGCGCTAGTGCTGTGCGTGTCACTCTGGAGCTGGTGGAATAACCCGGAACGAATCTACAAGCAGGGGCATGTACTGCTGAAAGCCGAGCACTATCTATCGGCATCCCGTGCCTTTGATCATGCCTACAGCGGACGGCATGTACCCGGTCAAAAAGCCGAGGCGCTCTTCTGGGCGGGCCGCAGCCTTGAGTACCTCGACGACCGGGCCGGGGCGCTGCAGCGCTATCACGAGCTGGCAAGACAGTACCCTGACAACTACTGGGCCGCCGAATCGCTGTACCGGATCGTGATGTTGGAAAGAAGCGCGCACAACCAGCAGGGTGCAGAGGACGCCTATAAACAGTTGCTGCAGGATTTTCCGGAAAACAGCTGGACGCAAAAAGTGATCGAGGCATCAGACACGAAACAGTGATGGCTGTCCTAGGGGGCGGCAGCGCCTGGCTTTACAGGCTGGTGTCGGGGCTGTTATCCAGGCCGATCAGGCGGCTTATGAGACAGACAGGACGTCCCTTGATCTCGTCGAACATCCGTGCCATGTACTGGCCGATGATACCCAGGCCGATCATGATCAGACTTCCCGAAAACAGTATGGTAATTTCCAGTGTGGCAAAACCGCTGATTGCTTCACCTGCCAGCCTTGAGATGATTGCCTCGACGCCAAGTATCAGCGCAATAATGAGCATTACCACTCCAAGAGCCGGCAAGATCATCAGTGGCAGGGAACTGAATGCGGTCATGGTATGGACTGCATAACGTAGCAGACCGAGTCCTCCCCAGCGGCTCTCGCCGGAGTTTCTGGGGGCAACCGCAAAGGGTACGGAGACCTGCCGGAAACCGACCCAGGCACTCAGGCCACGATAGAATCGTCCGTACTCCGGCAGCCTTTTGGTCAGTACCTCAACCACGCGCCGGTCCAGCAGTTTGAAGTCGGAGCTGCCGCGCAAGTCGAAGCCGGAGAGACGTGAGAACAGGGCGCTGTAGATGGCCGCGGTGAATCGCTGCATGCGCGAGTCTGCAGCACGATCCCGTTTCACGCCATGAACGATCTCGGCTCCCTTGCGCCAATGCGCAAGCATCTCGGGTATCAGGGCCGGCGGGTGCTGAAGATCTGCATCCAGGGTGATGACGGCCTCGCCAGTGGCATGTTTCAAACCGGCATAGAGTCCCGCCTCCTTTCCGAACTGGCGGGACAGCACAATTCCTTTTATCTGATGGTTTTTCGCATGGGCGGCTTCGATCAGGGCCGATGTGTTGTCGGTAGAGCCATCATCCACAATGATGATCTCGTAGCTGACAGCCATGTTCTCGACGATTGCCGTGATGGTATCCAGGGTACGAGGTAAAACGCTGCTTTCATTAAAGGCTGGAATTACAATGCTCAGTTCGCAAGACACTGGATGTTTTCCTTCCTGATCCTGTTATTAATGTGCTCGATGAGGCTGGCCACGCCATGCTGCTAGTGTATAGGAAGCTGTATCTATCTGGAAATGCTGGTGATTGTGTTGCCGGGTGTTATGGCCTAGAATGCTGCCGCACTCATGTGACGGGCCAGGGTTGCGGGTACGAGTCCGGTAGCGCCTGCCATTTTTCATTGTTTCGGGCAAAGCACAGCCACAGACCCGGAATCCAGACAACGACGGTCAGGAATTTCCGGTCTTTCGCTCTCCCGTGGATGACGACAACAAATCTTTTTTGTAAACGCAAGTGGCCTCTCGTATCGGTCACCACTGGAGCACAACATGCCTGTAGTTACTCTCCCCGACGGTAGTACGCGATCATTTGACCACGCCGTTAGTGTCTATGACGTTGCCGCCGATATCGGCCCGGGTCTCGCCAGGGCGGCACTGGCCGGCAAGGTGGGTGGCCAGCTGGTGGATACCAGTTATGTCATTGATACAGACGCCGAGCTTGCGATTATCACCACTAAGGATGAAGACGCGCTGGAACTGCTGCGTCACGATGCGGCGCATGTCATGGCGCAGGCAGTGCAGGAACTCTACCCGGGCACCCAGGTCACGATCGGGCCCGCCATCGTCGATGGTTTCTACTATGACTTCGCTCGCGACGAAGCGTTCACGCCGGAAGACCTGGAGAAGATCGAACAGCGCATGCATGAAATCGTGAAGCGGGATCTGGCGATTGAGCGGGAGGTGTGGAACCGGGACGAGGCGGTGAGGGTGTTCGGTGAGATCGGTGAAGCCTACAAGGTGGAAATCATCAAGGATATTATCCCCGAGGGTGAGGAAGTCTCGGTGTACCGCCAGGGGGACTGGTTCGATGTCTGCCGAGGACCGCATCTTCCCAGTACCGGCAAGCTTGGCAAGGGTTTCAAGTTGATGAAACTTGCCGGTGCCTACTGGCGTGGCGATTCGAACAACCCCATGTTACAGCGCATCTATGGCACAGCCTGGCGTGACAAGAAAGAGCTGGATGCCTACCTGCAACGACTGGAAGAGGCGGAGAAGCGTGACCACCGCAAGCTTGGCAAGGTCATGGATCTCTACCATACGCAGGAAGAGGCGCCAGGTATGGTGTTCTGGCATGACAACGGCTGGCAGATATACCTGGTGATCCAGGACTACATCCGTACACGGTTGCGCGAACACGGTTACCAGGAAATTCACACCCCGCAAATCATCGATCGCTCATTGTGGGAGAAATCCGGGCACTGGGAGAAATTTTCTGACGACATGTTCGTGACCGAGTCGGAAAACCGCACCTACGCCATTAAGCCGATGAACTGCCCGGCACACATCCAGGTTTTCAATCATGGACTGAAAAGCTACCGCGAGCTGCCTCTGCGTCTGGCCGAATTCGGATCCTGTACCCGCAATGAACCGTCCGGTACCCTGCATGGCCTGATGCGGGTACGTAATTTTGTGCAGGACGATGCCCATATTTTTTGTACCGAGGGACAGATCCAGAGTGAGGTATCTGACTTTATCGATCTGCTGTACCGTGTCTATGCCGATTTTGGTTTTGAAACCGTGAGTGTGAAATTCTCTACCCGGCCCGAGCAGCGGGTCGGCGAGGACGCACTTTGGGACAAGGCCGAGTCTGCGTTGCAGGCGGTGCTGGAGCACAAGCAGCTGGACTGGGAGTTACAGCCGGGCGAGGGTGCCTTTTACGGACCCAAGATCGAGTTCAACCTCAAGGACTGCCTCGAGCGGGTCTGGCAGCTGGGGACCATACAGCTGGATTTTTCCATGCCTGGCAGGCTCGGTGCCCACTATATTGCCGAGGACGGCAGCAAGCAGGTACCGGTGATGCTACACCGGGCAATCCTGGGATCACTGGAGCGATTTATCGGTATTTTGGTCGAACATTATGCCGGTTCGCTGCCACTGTGGCTGTCCCCGGTGCAGGCGGTAATCCTTAATATTACGGACGATCAGACGGACTATGTCCGTAAAGTGGAAGAATCCTTGAAAAATCAGGGCTTGAGGGTTAAATCAGACTTGAGAAATGAGAAGATCGGCTTTAAAATCCGCGAGCACACGATTAAACGCATTCCCTATCTGCTGGTTATCGGCGATCGGGAAGTTGAAGCTGGGTCCGTGGCCGTGCGCACGCGAAGCGGTAAAGACCTGGGCAGCATGCCGGTTGAGCAGCTTGCCGAGGGTCTGAAAACCGAGTCTGCGAGCCGCGGCCGTACTGTTTTGGAGGATTAGAGTATCGCCGCGAAAAAGCCGCAGCACCGGGTAAATGAAAAAATTATTGCGCCTGAAGTACGGGTCATCAACCAGCAAGGTGAACAGGTTGGCGTAGTCTCTATTGAAGAGGCGCTCTCGATTGCTAACGAGGCCAATCTGGATCTGGTAGAGATCTCGCCGAACGCAGATCCGCCTGTTTGCCGGGTTATGGACTACGGCAAGTTCCGCTTCGAAGAGAGCAAGAAACTTCAGATTGCCAAGAAGAAACAGAAACAGACGCAGGTCAAGGAAATCAAGTTCCGGCCCGGTACGGATATTGGTGATTACAAAATCAAACTGCGAAAACTGGTCAGTTTCCTCGAGGACGGTGACCGCACCAAGGTGACCCTGCGTTTTCGCGGCAGGGAAATGGCGCACCAGGAGCTCGGCATGGAGTTGTTGCAGCGGGTGAAGGCCGACCTGGAACAATACGGCACGGTAGAGCAGGAGCCAAAGATGGAAGGCCGCCTGATGGTGATGGTGCTGGCGCCGAAGAGGAAGTGAGCCGGACAGATTATTTCAAAGATTCAAGTATGCTGGAGTAACAGGAAATGCCAAAGTTAAAGACGAACAGGGGCGCTGCAAAGCGCTTCAAGAAGACCGGGTCTGGCGGATTCAAGCGTGGCCAGTCGCACCTGCGTCACATCCTGACAAAAAAGAGCAGCAAGCGTAAACGCCAGCTGGGTTGTCCTGCCGGCGTGCACGAAGCCGATGTGGCAGCCGTGCGTCGCATGTTGCCGTTTGTTTGAAGACATTTTTCAGAGGTAGTCAGCAATGCCAAGAGTAAAACGTGGAGTCGTCGCGCACGCCAGACACAAGAAGGTTCTGGACAAGGCAAAGGGTTATTATGGTGCGCGCAGCAAGGTGTACCGTGTCGCCAAGCAGGCAGTTACCAAGGCAGGACAGTATGCCTATCGTGACCGTCGTCAACGCAAGCGCCAGTTCCGCACGCTGTGGATCGCACGTATCAATGCGGCTGCCCGTGAAAACGGAATGTCATACAGTCGCATGATGGATGGACTGAACAAGGCAAACATCGAGATCGACAGGAAGGTGCTTGCAGATCTTGCTGTCTTCGATGCGAGCGGTTTTAGTGCGTTGGCAGAAAAGGCCAAGGCCGGGTTGTCGGTTTAACCCCCTTTCCTGCAAGCAGGCAAGAAAAAAGGGGAAAGGGTTATACCTTTCCCTTTTTTTATTCCCCCAAAGTAGAATTCATTATTCCCTCCCACTGAGAGTGCGAGCAGAAGACAGTAAGGAGTAACAACAGGTGAGCAGCCTGGACGAACTTGAACAACAGGCACTGCAGGCAGTAGCGGAAGCGCGAAACTCCTCCATGCTGGAGGACGTACGGGTACGCTATCTTGGCAAGAAAGGACTGCTCACCCAGCGGCTGAAGCAGCTGGGTGCCTTGCCAGCGGGTGAACGACCGGCTGCAGGGCAGGAAATCAATCGCATTAAGCAGTTGCTTCAGCGGGACATCGAGATGCGTGCCGGGGTCTTGCAGGCGGCAGCACTACACGAGCAGCTCTCGAGAGAGACGATTGATGTCACCCTGCCGGGACGCGGGCATACCCAGGGCGGATTTCATCCGGTCACGCAAACCCTGCGTCGCATCGAGCAGTTGTTCAGACCGCTTGGGTTCACTGTCGAGGAAGGCCCCGAGATTGAAGACGATCATCACAACTTCGGTGCCCTCAATATACCTGATCATCACCCGGCACGGGCAATGCACGATACCTTCTATTTCGATGCGCATACCCTGTTGCGCACCCACACCTCGCCGGTGCAGGTGCGGGTAATGGAGCAGCGCCAGCCGCCGCTGCGGGTGATTGCACCGGGCCGCGTCTACCGCTGCGACTCGGACCTGACACACACACCCATGTTCCATCAGGTAGAGGGTTTGCTGGTCGATGAACAGGTCAGTTTTGCCAACCTCAAGGGACTGATTGATGAATTTCTGCGCGCCTTTTTTGAGCGTGAAGATCTGGCTGTGCGATTTCGTCCGTCCTATTTTCCCTTCACCGAACCCTCTGCCGAGGTAGACATACAATGCGTCATGTGCGCCGGGGATGGTTGCCGGGTCTGCGGCCAGAGCGGTTGGCTGGAAGTGCTGGGTTGCGGCATGGTGCACCCGAAGGTGTTCGAGCAGGTAGGTATTGATAATGAGCGATACACGGGGTTTGCATTTGGTATGGGCGTTGAACGGCTGGCCATGCTGCGTTATGGCGTGAATGACCTGCGCCTGTTTTTCGAAAATGATATGAACTTTCTGACACAGTTCAATTGAGCCGGTATATGCCGGGTAATAGGTTCACGAATAGCTGCATTCCCTCTCCCGTAGGGAAAGGTCCGGGGACAGGGGGCGGGGACAGGAGGATTGATCCCCTCTGCCCAACCCTCCTCCTGAAGGGCAGGAAGTCTATCGAATTAGGTGTGTTATGAAATTCAGCGAACAATGGTTGCGTGAATGGGTTGACCCGCCGGTCTCAACAGTCGAATTGGTTGAGCAGTTGACCATGGCCGGGCTGGAGGTCGACTCGGTAGAACCAGCTGCTGCCGGGCTGGGGGATGTACTGGTCGGGGAGGTCGTGTCGATTGAGGCACACCCGGATGCCGACAAGCTTCGGGTGTGCCGGGTTGCGGTTGGCGAGGGACAGTTTCTGCAGGTTGTTTGCGGCGCACCCAATGTAACTGTCGGTGGCAAGTACCCGCTGGCACCGGTGGGCGCCAGTTTGCCTGGCAATCTCACAATCAGGAAAAGCAAGTTGCGTGGTATTGAATCACACGGGATGTTGTGCTCGGCGATTGAGCTGGCTCTCGGTGATGATCATACCGGCCTGATGACCCTGCCGGAGGATGCACCCGCCGGGCAGTCATTGCAGACCCTGTTGGGACTCGATGACACGATAATAGAAATTGACCTGACGCCTAACCGCGGTGACTGTCTGGGGATAGAAGGTATTGCACGTGAAGTCGGTACCTTGCTGCGCTGTCCGGTAACGCCGGTTGCGATCCAGCCGGTAGTTGCCGGCATTGATGATACCTTTGCTATAACGGTGCAGAATCCGCAAGCCTGTCCGCAGTATCTTGGACGTGTGATCCGTGGCGTCGACGTAAACACACAGACACCCCTGTGGATGAAGGAACGCTTGCGACGCAGCGGACTGCGCAGTTTGGGCATCATCGTTGATGTGACAAACTACCTGTTGCTTGAACTGGGTCAGCCCATGCACGCATTTGATCTGGCCCGGTTATCAGGGGGTGTGGTGGTGCGCTATGCCAGCGAGGGTGAACAGTTGACCCTGCTTGATGAGCGCGTGATTAGCCTTGATGGCCAAACCCTGGTGATCGCTGACCATGAGAAGCCGCTCGCGATTGCCGGTGTGATGGGTGGTATTCACTCCGGTGTACAGGAAGACACGATAGACGTCTTCCTGGAGTGTGCCTTTTTTCCGCCGGAGGTTATTGCCGGCCGTGCACGCACCTACGGCATGCAAACGGACTCGGCATTCCGGTTTGAGCGCGGCGTTGATCCGGGGCTGCAGCATCGTGCGATTGAGCGTGCCACGGCGCTGTTACTAGAAATTGCAGGTGGTGAAGCAGGCCCTGTAACAACCGTGACTGCTGCGAAATATCTGCCGAATAGCGTTCCGGTTCGCTTGCGGAAAGAACGTATCGAGAAACTTCTGGGCATGCTGCCGGGTGCCGATGAGGTTACCGATATCCTCACACGTCTCGGTATGACGGTAACGGAACAGGACACCGGCTGGCAGGTGCAGTCTCCAACCTACCGTTTTGATATCTCGATTGAGGCAGATCTGATAGAGGAAATCGGCCGTGTCTATGGCTACAACCGCTTGCCTAGCGTGATTCTGCAGGGAGCGCTTGATGTGCAACCCCTCGTGGAGGGCAACAACAGCATAGAAGACCTGTGCAATACCCTGGTGTACCGCGGTTACCAGGAGGCGGTGACCTACAGTTTTATCGATCCGGATCTGCAGGCAAGGGTCAACCCTGGCAAGACACCGGTGCCACTGGCCAATCCTATCTCATCCGAGATGGCAGAAATGCGCACCAGCTTGTGGCCAGGGTTGCTGGCTGTGGTTCAGTATAATCTGAATCGGCAAAAATCACGCTTGCGTTTCTTCGAGTACGGTCTTCGATTTTATTCCCAAGATAATGAAATACATCAGGATATGATGCTTGCTGGGGTGGTAACCGGTTCACGGTTACCAGAACATTGGGACACCCATAGCGCGCCCGTTGATTTTTTTGATATGAAAGGCGATCTCGAAGCACTGCTTGCCTTAACGGGGAATGCCGGCGAGTTCAGCTTTGTCAGCGCCGAACATCCGGCTTTACACCCCGGTCAGTCCGCAGAGCTTAGACGCGGCAAACGATCGGTTGGCTGGGCAGGTTGTATACATCCGTTGTTGGCCAGCCATCTTGACCTGAACCCGGACACTTATGTCTTTGAGCTTGAGTATGACGCACTCGAATCCGGTCGACTGGCCAGATTTCAGCCCATTTCCCGTTTTCCCTCGATACGGCGTGACCTGGCCGTTGTGGTGGACGCCGGACTACCGGTAGCAGATTTGCAGGTTGCGGTGAAGCAGGCTGCCGGTGATTTGCTACAGGAGCTGCTGATTTTCGATGTATATCGTGGAAAAGGTATAGAAACAGGGCGAAAAAGCATCGCCTTTGGCTTGATTCTACAGGATTATTCGCGCACACTTACGGAACAAGATATAGAGGGTGTTGTTGCGCAAGTGACGGACCAGCTAGGAAAAGAATTCGGGGCAACATTAAGAGATTAGAACTATGGCACTTACAAAAGCCGATATGGCAGAAAGGCTGTTTGAGGAACTTGGATTAAACAAGCGCGAGGCCAAGGAACTGGTCGAGCTCTTCTTCGAGGAAATCCGGGTCGCTCTGGAAAACGGTCGCCAGGTAAAGCTCTCGGGATTCGGAAACTTTGATCTCAGGGAGAAGAATGAACGACCGGGGCGCAATCCAAAAACTGGTGAAGAAATCCCGATTTCAGCGCGTCGTGTAGTCACTTTCCGGTCAGGACAAAAACTCAAGGCGAGGGTAGAGGCATATGCTGGAAGCGAGCAATAACAACGAACTTCCAGCGATCCCGGGCAAGCGATATTTCACCATAGGTGAGGTCAGCGACCTGTGCGGAGTCAAGCCGCATGTCCTGCGTTACTGGGAGCAGGAATTCCCGCAGCTCAAACCGGTAAAGCGGCGAGGTAACCGACGCTACTACCAGCGGCAGGATGTACTGATGATCCGTCAAATCAGAAGTCTGCTCTATGAGCAGGGATTTACGATTGGCGGAGCTCGTCAGAAAATGTCCGGTGAAGATGCAAAGGAAGACATAACCCAAAGCCAGCAGATCGTGCACCAGGTTCGCCTGGAATTGGAAGATGTTCTGCAGCTGCTGAAACGATAAGCGACTGGCTTTCCGGTTGTCCTGTATACTTCTTCTTTGTACTCGGGGCGTAGCGCAGCCTGGTAGCGCACCTGCATGGGGTGCAGGTGGTCGGAGGTTCAAATCCTCTCGCCCCGACCAATTTTTCCCATTACAACTCGGCTGGTTAGAGATCTATTCTCTAACCGGTCTTGCTGTTCTAAATCGTCAGTGCGGGAGTTTTTCGGGTGTTTTTCCCATAGGCCTTGTTTGCGGCTTCTAATATGTTGTGTAGTTCAACTGCAGAGTAGTGAGTCGTTATCCTTAACGTGCCGGCCGGCAGCGAAGCACGTGTCGATTTTACATGCAAAGCTTCATTCGCCAGCAGACAACCTCTCCCACAGCCCCCGCGGTGAAATAATCGGTAACTGTTCAATTGTTTTTAAGTTCAGAAGCGCCTTGTCACCAGTTACGAATACCTTTGCGCCAGCCGCGAGTGCAGATGCAACGACGGTCTCATCGTCAGGATCACGCAGAGAAGGGGCAGGGTGGTCATCGGTGACTGTATATCCTTCTGTGCGAAGCAGGTTTATAAAACCCGTGGTGATCGATGCTGACTGGCCTAGTTTATCAGCAAGGATGCGCTCCAGCTGCTTCAGTACCGGTTCAGAAAGCAGCAGAAACAACGGCTTATTTTCCCAAAACCGCAGTAATTTTAGACGCGGGGGATGGGTTTAATGAACAGATAAAACAAATAGATATGGGTGATTTGCAAATCAGCTTATGCCACACTGATCTCAAGAAGTGCATAGGTTGACTTGGAACAGAACGGAGAGTCATAGCATCGAAAACCTAACAGATACATCGATCTCTTACACTGGTATCGACATCCTAATTGATTTTCACTTTTCTAGCTTAATTACGAACCCGGCATTTTTAATGCGATTGAATGGTCTTCAGGAGCAGAGGATGTACAGATAATCCATGCCCCTGCAAGCATGCCTGAAACAACCCTAAACCGCTAGCTGCACACTCCAGGCCCGCTGGGTCTTGTAGGGATGGCTAGAAAGAAAGCAACATGATTATGAGAATTACATACAGGAACTTGGAGGAGAAAATGAAAAATACCTTTAGCGCAGGGCTATGCTTATTACTCATGGGTATGGCATGTAATGCATCCGCCCTTGTGTGTGAAATAGATTATGATTTGAAGATGGATACCGTGGAAACGATAGCTGCTCAAGTCGCTGAAAAATGCTCCGAGGGTGACTCTATAGTGTTTGCTGGCTCCCAGAGCATCACACTCACACTGATAGCGGCTGCGTGTAACTTTAGTGAAAACATTGTCTATGACGGCATGAATGTCATCTGCATATATAAAGGCGAAGTCAGCAAAAGTAGATAGCTTCTTTGTGCCTCGTTAGCCTGACAAACAAGGGAAATGATTAAGTGCATTTGACGCATTCA
>JAJDNX010000041.1 GCA_022340485.1 Gammaproteobacteria bacterium
GTGCCTGCCGCATTGTTCAAGATGAAATTTCCAGTCGGCAAATTCGGCGGCCTGCTGCGGGTGGGCACCCTGACATCCCAGTACGGTGATCACGGCCTCACCCACCTTCCACGGCCCCTCGCCCTGGAGTTCGCCCTGTGCAATCTGAATGCCTTCTCCTTCAGGCAACTGCTCCCAGAATGGCCGGAAATACAAAACGCCGAGCGGGTGACGAAAGCAGGCCACCATCACATGCCGGGATTGATCCGGGTAACGAATCAGCAGGGGTGTAGTCAGTACGAACAGATCGGCCATGGCCTGCGAGGAAGTTACACCGCGAACCGCGAGAGGACGGCGGTTACTCCATCACCAGTTCCGTTTCCAGCATCTCGCCATTGGTGTCGATACGAATCGCGTTTACCCCGGGCACACGCGCCAGTACATAGGCGGACAACAACACCATCAATTTTTCATTATCGTTATGCAGGGCGGTCAGCATCTTGTCGCCGACGATCTGGCAACGCTGTTCCTGGTTGGGCATATCAACCCAGTCGCGGCTCATCTGCCAGCCTCTGTCCATATCACGGTCGATCTTGTCGAAGAACTCGCCGCCCTCCGCAATCATCTGCTCGGGGACGGTAATGGGATAGACCTGCTCGTCAATCACAACTTTTAAAATCATACGGGTAGTCTTATGCTTGCTGGAAGGAAGAATGCCGTGCCATTCTAACCCATCGCGGTTGCAGTTGCAGGATCAGACATGCTCACACACATCAGGGGAGTTCTCGACCAGGCGCAACTGGCGGTTGCACGCAGCTTCATTGCCGCAGGTCAGTACCAGGATGGCAGCACCTCTGCAGGCAAGGCTGCCCGACGTGTCAAGCACAATGAAGAACTTGCACTGGATGCTTCGCAACTTGGCAGCCTTAACAATCTGGTCATGGGCAGCCTGGTAAAGCACCCGGTTTACCGCAGTGCGGCCATGCCGCTGAAGATTGCCGCTCCCTACTATGCACGCTACACCAGCGGCATGTCCTACGGTGCCCATGTCGACGATCCGGTCATGGGCCAGGGCACCGAACTCTACCGCTCGGACGTTTCTGTCACCATTTTTCTGAACAGCCCGGATGAATACGATGGCGGGGAGCTGGTCATCCAGACGTCGTTTGGGGAACAGCAGGTCAAACTGCCTGCCGGTGATGCCGTCATCTACCCTTCATCCAGTCTGCATCGTGTCGCCGCAGTCCGTCGCGGTGAACGCCTGGTTGCGGTCAGCTGGATCCAGAGCCTGGTCAAGGAACCCGAGAAGCGTGCCCTGCTGCACGAGATGAACCTTGCACGCGAGACCTTGCTGGAAGAGCAACCGGATGCCGAGGTCACGGCGCGGGTGAATCATTCCTACATCAACCTGGTGCGCAGGTGGTCCGTGTTGTAACTACACCCCGCGGGATCCATCGTCAGCCGGTCCCACGTTGATACCGACAGAGAGCCGCAATTCCGTGCCCGTATTGGCCGTCACCTCATGCAATACCCCGGGAGCAAACATCACCAGCTTGCCTTCCTGTGGCTGAATCCTGATCTGGTTGCCCGCGTCGTGCAGGATCAGGTCCCCGGAATTTTCGGGTACGCGTATATAGTACACCCCCGAGAGCAGCTCATCGTTTTCCTCATGATGATGTAGTGAGGTTCGATGCCCGGCTTCCATGGCATTAAACCAGAACCCGGCCTTGAGCCTGTCTGCCGGGATATCCAGCAACGCCCCTGCCTGTTGCTTCGCCACGGTCAGCACCCTGGCAATCTGCGGAATCGCTGTCGCTTCGATATAGATATTCTCGAAGCGACCTGCAAAATGATGCGTTTGTCTTACCTGCCCTGCGGCGCACAATTCCCTAAAGCGACCATACAAGCAGGCGTTGAGCTTGTCGGGTTGCGTGAACATCACTTCATGAAAGAGCATGTGTTGACCTGTTAGGCACCGCTGCAAACGTGTCATTTTACCTGCAAACAGATCCGCCCTTAAGAGGCGTATCCTGCCTCTATTACCGAGTGAATATTCCCTTTGAGAGAGCGTTGAGGCACACCGCAAGCCTCTTGAAACCCTTCCGGTAGCCACCATATTCCAATACAATTCCGCAGCGTATTTACCTAATTTTTTTGCACACAGGAGTACAGAAATGGCACTGGAAGTAAACGGCAAGAGCATCGAGACCGATGAAAACGGCAACCTCACAGACCCACACGCCTGGAATGAAGATGTCGCCAGGGCACTTGCTGCCCAGGAAGGCATTGAGCTGACCCAGGAACACTGGGACGTGCTCAATTACCTGCGTTCAGAGTACCTGGATAACAACGGTTCTCAGCCCATGGAACGTGCCATCAATAAAGGCATGTCCGACATCTGGGGAAAGAAGGTAACCAGCAAGGATCTCTATGCCCTGTTCCCGCTGGCGCCCAGCAAGCAGGGTAACAAGATTGCCGGATTGCCGTTTGTACTGCGTAAAGGCGGTTATTAAGTCTGGCTAACCGGGCCTGAGAGTTACCGCAAACCATCAATCCCTGAAAAAAACGCCGCGGATTGGATTACCTGGTCACGCGCGCCAGTGCGGGTACGAGACCTGCTTCCTCCAAACCGGGTATCCGCCACAATAAAAAAAGCCGCACCCTTCCGGGTGCGGCTTTTTGTTTGAGTCCTGAAACAGCGTCAGGAGCTTGAGTCGGTGCTAGCGGTGCGAGCCCTTCTCGGCATGGGCCATGTCAACCAGCTTGTTCGCCATGTCCATGTATTCCTGGCGGAAGTGGTGTAACGGGTGACCCTCTGCGCCGACAAAGTAGTCTTCCATTTCAACACCATTGGCATGCTCGTAATCGATGAATTTCTTCTGCATTTCAAGCATCTTTGCTATCAGTTCCTGCTTTTCGCTCATCACTTTGTCTCCAGAACCAGGTTAAATTCTTGAAAAACCTTTATTTGCGGCAACTATAGCGAGAGTGCCTGGCCTCGAAAATATCCCATATGGGTTGTTTTTTCTACAGGCAGCAGCTCTGCCTTGCGTTGGCGCATGCAGGCCACCCCTGCAAGACCGCTAGACCCGGCAGCGTAGATTAATCGCTCTCGGGTTCCTTGACCGGCCTGATGCCCTTGTGCGGCAGAAATAGGCCGCAGCCAATGGTACGTCCTTCACCCAAGCCAGTCTGCTGCAGGCGTACCGACTGCTCCGGTTCCAGGTCTGCCACCATCAGGCTACGGGTAAACACCCTGCCCTCCGGAAACTTCATGGAATGAGAAATACCACCGAGCAACTTTCTGCAGGGGATGTCGAGTGCCTTCAGTTGTGCAGCCACCTCTTCCAGGAATTCTGTTTCATCCAGCTCCTCGCGGGTTTGCACATAACGCGAAAACAGGGTGGGCAGACTGGACAACAGCGATACCTCTGCCTCGCCGACCTGCAGCGGATGACCTTCGATATCGAGTGATTGACCGCTTAGTCCTTGTGCATCCTGCAGGCGCTCCCTGGGGATACGCAGGCGCATTCGGGTGCGTTTTGAAAGATGCAGCAGTCCGCTTTCCGTGTCTTCCGGCCGATACCAGCCGTTACCGGATGCCGCGCCGTGGATCAGGTGGATACCGGCATACTCCTCGTCTTCAAGCCAGGGCAGTGCCTGCAACAACGCAGAGGAAAGTGCATGCGCATGATCCAGCGGCAGCGTCGGGCAGCCGATCCTGAAGGCGAGGTCGATGACCTCATCCGGGATAACGAATTCCGCCTTCTTGTCTTTTTCATCGTTCCAGTACATTGCGATTCTCTGCTTGACTCGTGGTCTTCCTGTCAGCGGTTCTGAGCGGCTGAAAAGGCCGCTTCCAGCTT
>JAJDNX010000045.1 GCA_022340485.1 Gammaproteobacteria bacterium
GTCATGAAGGATGGTTGCGTACTCGCGAATTCAGGGCATTTCAATGTCGAGATCAACATCCCTGCGCTTGAGGGCCTGGCCATCCGTAAACAGCGGCCGCGGCCTTTCGTCGACCAATACACCCTCGGTGATGGCCGGCGGATCTGCCTGCTGGCGGAAGGGCGGCTGGTTAACCTCGCGGCGGCAGAAGGACATCCCTCGGCGGTGATGGACATGAGTTTTGCCAACCAGGTACTGTGTGCCGTCTACCTAGCTACCCGGCATGACAAGCTGGACAACCATGTGCACAACGTTCCACCGGAGATCGATCAGGAAGTCGCGCGTCTGAAGCTGGCTGCCATGAACCTCCGTATCGACACACTGACCGCTGCCCAGGCGCACTATCTTGCTTCCTGGAAGGAAGGTACCTGATGACAGGTTTGCAGATCCCGTGAAGGCATCGAACAAGCGCATGCTCGCCGAGATCGAGCGGGAGGTTGTCTACACCAGCAGTCTGATTGGCAAGCGTGAGCTTGACCCACGGGTGATGACAGCGATTGGCAAGGTGTCACGCGAAGAATTTGTGCCAGCCGACCTGAAATATTACGCCTATGACAACGGGCCGTTGCCCATCGGTTACGGTCAGACCATCTCGCAGCCGTACATCGTTGCCCTGATGACGGACCTGTTGCAGCTGGAACCGGAGCACGTCGTGCTGGAAGTTGGTACCGGCTCGGGCTACCAGGCGGCCGTTTTATCGCAGCTGGTAAAAAAGGTCTACACCATAGAACGCATCGAGGCGCTTGGCAAGGATTCGGCCGCACGCTTGAAGAAACTGGGATATCACAATGTCGAATGCCATATTGGCAACGGCTACGAGGGCTGGCCGGCGCATGCTCCGTACGATGGCATTATCGTTACAGCCGCCGCTTCACATATCCCGCCGGCACTCACGAAGCAACTCAAGCCCGGGGGCAGGCTGGTGATACCGCTAGGTTTCCCGGACATGCCACAGGAACTGATGCTGGTGGAAAAAGATGCCCAGGGCGAACTGCACACCCGTAATATTCTCGGGGTTGCTTTCGTTCCCTTGCAGGAAGAATCCCCGCTCGCAGAGGAACCCTGAGGACCTGTTGCCTGCAGGAACGCTACGTCTTGGCAGCTGCCCTGCAGCCAAACGACACAGGCATCCTCAGACAGGAACCTCCGTAAAATCATGACAGCGCGGATGCCTGGACCCGGTGATCTGCTGTTGATTGCGTACCAGCCAGGCAGTCCGCATGCCTGCGTCAACGGCCGCATCGAGCTCTTCCACACTGTCAGATAAAAACAGGATTTGCCCGGCATCCATAGCAAGCTCCTTGGCAATTCGCTGATAACTGCTGCTTTCCTGTTTCATACCAATGGTGGTATCAAAGTAACCGCTGAACAGCGGGGTCAGGTCACCAAGGTCTGAATGGCCAAAAAGCAGCTTTTGCGCGGCGATCGATCCGGAGGAATAGACATACAGCTTGATACCTTCATCGTGCCACTTGTGCAGGTATTCGGCGGCATCGGGATAGACGTGACCGGTAAATTGCCTGTCGGTATATCCCTGCTTCCAGATCATGCCTTGCAGCGACTTCAGTGGTGTTACCTTGCGGTCCTGGTCAATCCAGTCAATTAACTGTTCTATCGCCTGCTCTGTTGACAATGGCTTTCCGACTTCCCGGTTGATTGCATCCAGTTCCCGCTGAACGTCGGGGTGATCGGGGTTGCTGCGGACAAACCCGGCGATGTGTTTGCGGGCATAGGGGAACAAGACATCGAAGACAAAAGAGATCGAGGTGGTGGTCCCCTCGATGTCGGTCACAATGGCCTTGATGGTCATGCGTATCGGGAACGAAAGGTTTCGTAGTTGACGTGCCGGGTGGCGATATCGTTACCGGTGAATTCACCGACCCAGCCATCCGGGATGACAAAGAAACGAATGCATTTGAAATCGGGTTTCGCCCCCATGTCGAACCAGTGGGTGGTGTTTTCAGGTACGCTGATCAAATCACCCTTTTCACACAGGATGGCATACACCTTGTCTGCCACGTGCAGATAAAACAGGCCATCGCCGTCGATGAAAAAGCGCACCTCGAAATCGCTGTGGGTATGTTCTGCCAGGAATTTACCCCGGAATTCGGCAGCCTGCGGGTGATCCGGTTTCAGGGCAACCACATCGATGGACTGAAACCCGTACTCACGGTTGAGTCGGGCAATCTCATCGGCATAGGCGGCCTTTACCTCCTCGGGGTCCGCTTGGTCGGTAACAACCCGGGTAGGCCAGCGTTCCAGCCGGACACCGAGCGTATGCAGGGTGTCTGTAATGGACTGGTAATCCCGGGTGACCTCAAGGGCATCACCACCGGCTTCCGGGAAGATGGCGAGTATTGTCATTCGTGCGAAACTCCTTTGCGCCTCATTTCACAGTCAAACAGGAATTCAAAGGCCTCTACATGACGCAAGGCATCCTTCACGCTGTTGCCCCAGGTGTAAAAGCCATGGCCGCGAATCAGGTAACCATGGAACACTTCGTTGGTATCCGCCATACGTGTTGCCACGACGGTTGCCAGGCGGCTGATATCCTGGTCGTTGGCAAACACCGGAACGGTGATCTTGCACTCGTGGGTATCGATGCCGGGGAATGCCTTGAGTATTTCATAGTCACGCAGCTCAATATCTGCATCAGCCAGCAGCGACAGCAAGGTGGCGTTTACAGAATGCGGATGCAGTATACAACAGGCCTCAGGGAAACGATGGTAAATCTGGACATGCAACAGTGTTTCGGCGGACGGTCGGTTGCCGTCGAGACTCCTGCCGGTAGCGTCTGCCAGCATGATGTCTGCCGGTGTCAGGTGCCCCTTGTGCCGTCCTGAAACCGTAATTGCGAGGGTGTTATCTTTCAATCGGGCTGAAAAATTGCCGCTCGTGGCGGGTACCATACCCATGCTGTAGAGCAGGCGCCCGGCGTCGATGAGTTCAGCGGCACGTTGTTGAAATTCGGGCGACATAGAGGTTTCCGGGGATGTCTGAACTACCAAGAAGTTTACTGGCTGGCGCAGCTGCACGCTATCAGGGACCATCCCGCAGTTTGTGACTGTATCACCGATGGTCCCGCAGTTTCCACGAGCAGTCGTCAGCTGGCCAAAATCGGTTACACTAGCACTAATCATGGGAATGACCCCGTGGGCAAATGCAAGCGGCGTACGGCAGGACGGATCGCGAACCCTGATCCTCGTCGTTTGCAACTAGTACAATGTTTTTCAAAGTATCCACCAATCCATGCTAAAGGGTGACCGCACGTATGAGACCAATTCTTAGCGTTGAATTCCATGCAAAAGACCAGGACATAGAATTTGAAGAGGAGAGCGTCACCCTGCATAGCCCTGAAGAGTTGCTCGCCTTCGTTTCCCCGGGCGGTGGTTGTGAAAGGATTCCGGATGAAGTCGACGAGATCAGGATGGTCTTTTTACCGCCCGAGCATCCGAACGTGCAAAACCCGGTTGCTGACCTGGCCACCACCCTGCAACTCGGGATGGTGGTTTTCTATGGGCCACTGGCGGAAATTGCCAGTGTCGCAGAACAGCTACTTGACCAGGCGGGGCGCGGCCAACTGTCCCGCTCCTTTCTTACCGTGATTGGTGTAGCATCCTGAGACAACGATTACGCAATGAGGATTGCGCCGGCTGAGAGTTGCGACCGGCCGAGGGTAAAGCAGATGGCGACGAAACTTGAACTTGAAGAATACTTGTACCGGCGTGCGATCGATATTATCGAGTCCGCGGATACCGATGACGACAAGGAAAAATTGCTGTTTCTGGAGGTATGGATTCCTTTGGCTGATCTGTACAAGGACAAACTGATTCCTCCCTCATCGGGGGAAAACGCATAGGTACAGAGCCGGTGAGTGGTTCCAGTCAGCCACTGCAGCCTTCAGACAGGATGCCCCGGTACAACACCTACGGGGCATCAGCGAACCCGGTTCCAAGCATACCCTTGGAAGTGATCACCATGTCAGAGAAGCTCTTATGGTTGATGTAATGTATGTCATCAGAGGAGAACCCCATATGGATCATGAGAGTGTCTGAAAGGCATAATATTATCAGTATTATCAATGCCATAGCGCATTGTTAAAAACATGTGTTGACGGGGGCTGCCTGCAGTTTCTACCATACAGGCAGCACACGGCACTGGCCGCGCGAAGGTTTCAGAATATGACGTATTGCGTTGCAATTAAGGTTGACAAGGGGCTGGTGTTTGTCTCGGATTCACGCACCAATGCCGGCGTCGACCGTATAAGCACCTATAGCAAGATGTTCACCTTCGGTAGGGAAGGCGAACGGTCGTTTGTGGTGCTCACGGCCGGTAATCTTGCGACTACACAATCGGTTATTTCGCAAATCAAGCGCGATATCAAGCAAAACACTCCCAACAATCTGATGACGGTCGAGAACATGACCGAAGCTGCCGAGTACATCGGGCACCTTAGTGCCTCGCAGCAGCAGAAGCATGGTACCGCGGTTGCCGGGGGCGGCTTTGATGCCAGTGCCAGTTTTATCCTGGGAGGTCAGATCAGCGGTGGTTCCCATCGCGTCTTCATGATCTACCCGGAAGGCAATTTCATCACGGCAACCGCCGAGAATCCCTACCAGCAGATCGGTGAAATCAAGTACGGCAAACCGGTCCTGGATCGTATCATTACCCGCGAGACCAGTCTCGAGGAAGCGGCGCTCGCTTCCCTGGTGTCGATGGATTCGACCATGCGCTCGAATGCCACCGTAGGGCCACCAATCGATGTGCTGATCTACGAGAAAGACAGTTTCAACCTGAACCGTCATTTCATCCTGCAGGCCGATGACCCCTACCTGCTGGAGATCAAGGCAGCCTGGGACGAGAAACTCAAGGAAGCCTTTGCCGAACTCAGGCGGGTCAAATGGAGCGAGCCAACCTCGGTCTCGGTCGCCGCTGAAGAGTAATGCCGGTATTGGCTGTGACGTAGTTGCCTGGTACCGGGGTACCGGCAGCGCACAAGCATGGTAATCGATCTGTCTTCGCACAACGGCCAGCGTTACTGTGTACTTATACCGCTTCCTCCAGCTCCAGTGAGAACCAGGTACTGGAAATCAGCTGGTGCAGGTTGCCGAATTCCCGCTGCATCCGGTCAATGAAATCATGTAGCCCGGCGGCGCGTAGTGTGGCCGCATCGGCTTCCGCCACCAGGCGTTGCAGGCGCAAAACCGCACGCAGCGGCTCTTCGCTATGTGGCAGGTATTTTTCGAAGCAGGAGGCGATCTCGCCGAGTGTGTGCGCGACGGCCCGTGGAAAAAGCATGTCCCGTAACAGGAAGCCCAGTACCTGATCTGGCAGGATCCGGCGGCGCACGTACTGCCGGTACATCTGGTGTGCGCTCAGTGAACGCAACACGTAGGTCCACAGGCGGTTCTCCAGACGTTCCAGTTCTACACCCGGTGCAATCAGCGTGGTTGAGCCGACATCGATCATGCGCGTGGTCATATCGGCGCGTTCCAGGTTGCGTCCCACGCGCACGAACTGGTAGGCCGGGCCGTGGCTCATGGTGCCGGCCAGCAACCCGGTGATCTGCTGGCAGCGCATGACGACTTCCGACAGGAACTCGTAGCGGCCCTTGGGAAGCGTCTTTGCAGCGAGCTTTTTCCTGGCGAACAGGTACAGTTCGTTGACGTGCTCCCAGCCCTCGCTGGGCACCAGGTCGCGAGTAGTGCGTATGTTTTCCCGCGCCATGGCGAGGCTGGAAATCAGCGAGCTATGGGTGTCCGTGTCGCAAAGCATGAACTTGATGACATTGCGCTCGCCGGAAGTACGGTAATTTCTATCGAAGTATTCGTGTGCACCGCTAACATCGACCAGTTGGCGCCAGTTGACGCCGACACCGCTGGGCAGATCCAGCATCATGTAGGAGTATACCTTCACCAGGCGGGCGGTGTTCTCGGCGCGCTCCAGATAACGTGCTGTCCAGTACAGTCGTTCCGCTACACGCGATAACATTTACTTGCCTCCTGTGTCTACGATCCAGGTGTCCTTGCTACCGCCGCCCTGGGATGAATTGACTACCAGTGAACCCTTGCGCAGGGCTACTCTCGTCAATCCTCCAGCCGTCACGTAAGTATGGTCGGACTGCAGGATGAACGGACGCAGGTCTAGATGTCGCGGCTCTACATGCTGTCCG
>JAJDNX010000049.1 GCA_022340485.1 Gammaproteobacteria bacterium
GGAGGACTGGTACTGCTCGGTATCGGCCTGCACATTGCCACGTGGATCGAGTTCCACGCCGAGCTCCTGCAGCATGCCCTCGTGAACCGGGTGGACAAAACCCATTGCCAGCAAGACCAGATCGGCCTTCAGTTGAAACTCACTGCCGGGAATCTCTTCCATTTGCCACTGGCCATTGTCGCCCCTTGTCCAGTTTAGGCGTACACAGTTGATCGCGGTGACCTTGCCATTTTCACCCTCGATCGACTTGGTGGCGACAGACCAGTCACGGATGGCGCCTTCATCCTGGGAGCTCGAGGTGCGCAGTTTGTTTGGCCAGTCCGGCCAGGTCAGGGACTTGTTTTCCTGCTCCGGCGGTCGCGGCAGGATTTCCAGCTGGGTAACCGACAGGGCGCCCTGCCGGAACGATGTGCCGATACAGTCCGAACCGGTATCGCCGCCACCGATGACGATCACATGCTTGCCTTTTGCAGTGATCGAGTTGGCATTATCTATCGTGTCGCCGGCATTGCGTTTGTTCTGTTGCGGCAAAAAGGTCATGGCAAAATGCACACCATCCAGTTCCCTTCCAGGTACCTCGAGGTCACGGCTCTGCTCTGAGCCGCCAGTCAGGACCATGGCATCAAAGCGGTCGAGTAAATCCTTTGCAGCCATGTTGACGCCGATTGCTGTCCCGGTATGGAACTTGACGCCTTCTGCCTGCATCTGCGCCATGCGACGGTCAATGATGTGTTTCTCCATCTTGAAATCGGGTATGCCGTAGCGTAACAGTCCACCAATACGGTCATTCTTCTCGAACAGTTCCACGTCATGCCCGGCGCGTGCAAGTTGTTGTGCACAGGCCATGCCTGCAGGTCCGGAACCGACAATGGCAACGCGTTTACCGGTCTTGTGCTCGGCGATCTGTGGCTTGATCCAGCCCTGTTCCCAGCCCTTGTCGATAATTGCACATTCAATCGTCTTGATGGTGACCGGGTTATCGTCGATATTCAGGGTGCAGGCGGCCTCGCAGGGTGCAGGGCAGATGCGGCCGGTAAATTCCGGGAAGTTGTTCGTTGAATGCAGTATCTGCAAGGCTTCCTGCCAGTTGCCACGGTAGACCATATCGTTCCAGTCCGGGATGATGTTGTTGACCGGGCAGCCCTGGTGGCAAAAGGGTATGCCGCAGTCCATGCAGCGCGCACCTTGCTGGCTCAGCTCGCTATCTTCCAGCGGAATGACAAATTCCCGGTAATGCTGGACCCGGTCGGCAGCCGGAGTATAACTGCGGTCAAGCCGCTCATATTCCAGGAAACCGGTTGGCTTACCCATGCCTAGTGCCCTCCCTTTGCAGCCAGCGAGGTGTCAGACTGAGCAGCCTGCATGTCCTGCATTGCACGCCGGTAATCAACCGGCATGACCTTGACGAATTTCGGTAAATATTCATTCCAGTTATCCAGTATCTCGCGGCCACGCGCACTATCGGTGTAGTGGACGTGCTTGGTGATCAGTTGGTGCAGTCGCATGGCATCGTAGCGTGTCATGTCGTGACTGAGGTCGACGCGCCCGTGGGTCTCCAGGTCGCCTCCCTGGTGTTCCAGTAGTTCCAAGGCATCGTCTTCGGCAGGGATTGGTTCCAGCTCGACCATGGCTAGGTTGCAGCGCTGCTGAAAATCGCCGCGTTCATCCAGTACGTAGGCAATACCACCACTCATGCCGGCTGCGAAGTTGCGTCCGGATTCACCGAGTACCACGACAACACCGCCAGTCATGTATTCGCAGCCATGGTCACCGACGCCTTCCACGACTGCGGTTGCACCGGAGTTGCGAACTGCGAAGCGTTCACCGGCGACGCCGCGAAAATAACATTCACCGCTGATGGCGCCGTACAGCACGGTGTTGCCCACGATGATGTTTTCCTCGGCGACGATGGGTGTCTCTGCGGGCGGGTAGACGACCAGTCGACCGCCACTGAGACCCTTGCCAACATAGTCGTTGCCTTCACCGATCAGTTCCAGGCTGACGCCGTGGGCTACAAAGGCGCCAAAACTCTGGCCTGCGATGCCGCGCAAGGTGATACTGATGGTATCCTCCGGCAGGCCCGCGTGTCCGTAACGCCTGGCAACTTCACCGGACAGCATGGCGCCAACGGTCCGGTTGGTGTTGCGTACGGGCAGATCGATTTTCACCGCAGTGCCTTTATCCAGCGCAGCCTGTGAGCGCTTGATCAATTCATTGTCGAGCGCCTTGTCGAGACCGTGGTCCTGTTTTGTGGTGTGGTAGATACCCACATCCGGTCCCGCCTCCGGCTTGTGCAGGATGCGGGAGAAGTCCAGACCCTGCGCCTTCCAGTGATCGATCGCCTTGCGCATGTTCAGGTGCTGGGACTGGCCGATCATGTCGTCGAATTTGCGGAACCCCAGCTGCGCCATCAACTCGCGGATTTCCTCGGCAACAAAAAAGAAATAATTAACCACATGTTCCGGTTTGCCGGTGAAGCGTTTGCGCAATTCCGGATCCTGTGTGGCAACACCAACCGGGCAGGTATTGAGGTGACACTTGCGCATCATGATGCAGCCTTCGACGATCAAGGGTGCAGTGGCAAAGCCGAATTCGTCGGCACCAAGTAATGCGCCAACGACAACATCGCGACCGGTGCGCATGCCACCATCAACCTGTACGGCGATACGACTGCGCAGGTTGTTTAGCACCAGCGTCTGGTGGGTTTCGGCAAGGCCGATTTCCCAGGGAGAGCCAGCGTGCTTGATGGATGTCAGCGGGCTTGCACCGGTGCCACCGTCGAACCCTGCAATCGTGACGTGATCGGCATGCGCCTTGGAGACACCGGCGGCAACGGTTCCTACGCCGACCTCGGCCACCAGCTTGACACTGATGTCTGCACGTGGGTTGGCATTTTTCAGGTCATGAATCAGTTGTGCCAGGTCCTCGATTGAGTAGATATCGTGATGCGGTGGTGGCGATATCAACCCAACACCCGGTGTCGAGTGCCGCACTTCCGCAATGGTGGCATCAACCTTGTGGCCGGGCAGCTGTCCACCTTCACCCGGCTTGGCACCCTGGGCAATCTTGATCTGGATGACGTCGGCATTCACCAGATATTCCGTGGTGACGCCAAATCGCCCGGAAGCTACCTGCTTGATGGCGGAGCGTTTTGAGTCGCCGCTTTCCAGTGTTTTGAAACGCTCCGGCTGTTCGCCACCCTCGCCAGTATTGGACTTGCCACCGATGCGGTTCATGGCGACGGCCAGAGTCGAATGCGCCTCGTAGGAGATGGAGCCAAACGACATGGCGCCCGTGGAGAAACGTTTGACGATTTCCCTTGCGGGCTCGACTTCGTCCAGTGGTACCGGCGCGTTGCTGAAGTTAAACTCGAATAGGCCGCGCAGGTTCAACAGACGTCTGTTCTGATCATTCACCAGTTGCGCATATTCCCTGAAGGTACTGGCATCGTTGGCACGGGTAGCATGCTGCAGCTTGGAGATGGTGTCAGGTGTCCACATATGTTCTTCGCCACGCATGCGGAAGGCATAGTCCCCGCCAACATCCAGGCTGTTTCTGTAGATCGGGGCGTCACTGTAGGCATCCCGATGCCAGCGCACGGTTTCCTCAGCGACCTGTTGCAGGCCAATGCCTTCGATGGTTGTTGCGGTACCGGTGAAATACTTGTCAATGAATGCAGTATTGAGTCCAACGGCATCAAAGATCTGCGCACCGCAATAGGACTGGTAGGTGGAGATGCCCATTTTCGACATAACCTTGAGCAGTCCCTTGCCAACAGCCTTGATATAACGCTTCTGGATTTCGTCTTCAGCCAGTTTTTCCGGCAATTGATCGCGAACAGAGACCAGCGTTTCAAAGGCCAGGTAGGGATTAATGGCTTCTGCCCCGTAACCGGCGAGTGTTGCAAACTGGTGTACCTCGCGGGCGGCACCGGTTTCAACGACCAGACCGGATGCGGTACGCAGTCCGCTGCGTACCAGATGATGATGCACGGCGGAAGTTGCCAGCAGCGCGGGGATGGCAATGTGGTCGGTGTCGGCGCCACGGTCTGAAAGGATCAGGATATTGAAGCCTTCGCCCACTGCCTCTTCGGCCTGCCGGCAGACTGCATCGAGCGCCGCTTTCATACCGTCAGCGCCCTGGGAGGCAGGATAGCAGATATCAATGGTACTGGTGCGGAAGGCGCCAGCAGTGTGGTCTTCGATATGGCGGACGCGTTCAATATCAGTATTGGTGAGAATCGGCTGACTGACTTCAAGGCGCATATGCTCGCCCGAGGTTTCGTGGCCCAGCAGGTTGGGGCGAGGGCCGATCAGGGATACCAGCGACATCACCAGCTCCTCACGGATCGGATCAATTGGGGGGTTGGTGACCTGAGCGAAATTCTGTTTGAAATAGTTCGACAGAGGCTTGGACTTGTTCGAGAGAACCGCAACCGGGTTGTCTGCCCCCATGGAGCCGATGGCTTCCTGTCCGGTCACTGCCATGGGAGTCATCAGGAACTTGATATCTTCCTGTGTATAGCCAAAAGCCTGCTGCCGGTCGAGCAGCGTGTCTGTATCCGGTGCCATCGGACTGACTTCACCCGGCAGACTGCTCAGGCGGATCTGTGTTTTCTGCAGCCATTCACGGTAGGGATGCCTGTTGGCAAGACTGTCCTTGAGCTCTGCATCATCGATGATGCGACCCTGTTCCAGATCAATCAGGAACATCTTGCCAGGCTGCAGGCGCCACTTCTTGACAATGCGCTCTTCCGGGATGTCCAGCACGCCCATTTCCGATGCCATCACGACCAGATCATCGTTGGTAATAAGGTAGCGTGCAGGACGCAGACCGTTGCGGTCCAGGGTGGCACCAATCTGGCGGCCATCAGTAAAAGCCACGGCCGCGGGGCCATCCCAGGGCTCCATAACAGCGGCATGGTATTCGTAAAACGCACGGCGTGTCTCATCCATTAGCGGGTTGCCGGACCAGGCTTCCGGAATCAGCAACATCATGGCGTGCGCCATGGAATATCCGCCGGTCACCAGCAGCTCCAGCGCATTATCAAAACATGCAGAGTCCGACTGGCCCTCGGAAATCAACGGCCAGAGCTTTTGCAGGTCATCCCCGAACAGCTTGGAGGACATGGAATGGCGGCGGGCATTCATCCAGTTGATGTTGCCGCGCATGGTGTTGATCTCGCCGTTATGCGCAATCATGCGAAACGGGTGTGCAAGATCCCACGAGGGAAAGGTGTTGGTAGAGAAGCGCTGGTGAACCAGGGCCAGTGCTGAAGTCAGGCGCTCGTCATTCAGATCCGAGTAATAGCTGTTGACCTGGTTTGCAAGCAGCATCCCCTTGTAGCATAGCGTGCGGGCGGACATGGACGGGACATAAAAACACTCGCTGCCATCCAGCCCTGATTTTCGTATTGTGTTACCAACACGCTTGCGGATGACGAACAGCTTGCGTTCAAAGTCGTCGGTTGTAGTGCAGTTCGTACCTCGAGCGATGAATACCTGGCGGATCACCGGCTCAACCAGCTTGACGCTTTCGCCAAGGCCGCTGTTGTTGGTCGGCACATCGCGCCAGCCAAGGAGGATCTGGCCTTCCTCGGCGACAGTCTGCTCAATCAGTTGTTCACAATGGTTGCGTGTGGCCTGATGCCGTGGCAGGAACAGCATGCCAACCCCATAACTGCCTGGTTCTGGCAGTTCGATCCCAAGCTGCTGGCAGTCCTGGCGCAGGAATTCATCCGGGATCTGTATCAGCAAGCCGGCGCCGTCACCGGCACTAGGATCTGCGCCAACTGCACCGCGATGAGTCAGGTTTTCGAGAATGCGCAGACCCTGCTGGATAATCTCGTGGCTTTTGCGGCCCTTGACGTTGGCGACAAATCCGACACCGCAGGCGTCGTGTTCATTGGCAGGGTCATACAGGCCCTGTATTGGGGGCAATGTGCCAGTCGTCATTGGTAATACCTTTACTTACAATAGGTTGTGTTAACTCTGTTGTCGTTGAGCCGTCAGGAGACCAGCGTGAAAGACTCCTAGCCGAAAAGGTCGAACAGTATAGCGCCGGATGGCCACCGGTTCAATTTGCTAAGGTGTGTTTTTCCCTTTTAGTTTCAGGGATATGCTGGTCGCAGGAGGGCGAGCCGCTATCGTGATTGCGCCTGCATGAAGACGACACGAAAGCCGCGCCGGATTTGCTCGTCTCTAATCTTCAGCAGAGCGGACTCGGCCGCTTCGTGATCCGCAAAGTGCTCGCGTTTTACCCTGCCGGCCGTACCCTGATAGCCCCATTCACGAATCAGCGTCCAGCCTTCCAGCAGATCTTCCTGAAGATGCAAATGGTAGTAGCGTGGTGCCTTGTTACCCTCGGGCGGGATTTGCATATAGATGCGCATGATAGAGGATTGAGGAACAGTCGGTTATATGCTGCCGGTGGTAAGAAAATAACAACTCAAGTCAGTAATGCTGCTGATTACACCTGCATCGGATCGTTGCGGACCAGTGCCTACAGGGCCGGATTGAAAGTTCGTTCATATTCAGCGATGGCATAACGGTCTGTCATTCCGGCGATATAGTCAGCAACGGCGCGGGCACGCCCCTTGCGGCCATTAATCGCCTCCAGCCGGCTGACGTGCTGCTGGGATTCACTAGGCATGAGCCGCGGGTCATCAAGATAGGCTTCGAATAATGCAGTGATGGTGCGTGCCGCTTTCGCAGTCATGCGGTGGACGCGGTAGTGACGGTAGAGATTGGTACGCAGAAAACGCTTCAGCTCCAGGTTCTTCTCGCGCATGCTGTGGCTGAAGGAGATGAGTGATTCACTGTGGTGACGCACGTCATCAATGTTCTTGGGATCAGCCCCTCTAAGGTTCGCCTGACTGGTTTCAACAAGATCAATGACCTGGCAGCCAATCAGCCGGCGGACCACTTCGTGGATCGTGCGTCGTGGTGCGAGGCCCGGGTACAGCGAACGTACCGTATCATACTGTTCCCGAAACAGCGTGACTTCGGCGAGGGCATCGACGTCTATCAAGCCGGAACGCAGGCCATCATCGACATCATGACTATTGTACGCAATCTCGTCAGCAAGGTTGGTTAGCTGTGCTTCCAGTGAGGGTTGCAGCTTTTCGATAAAACGCCGTCCAAGTTCACCGAGTGTCTCCGCGTTTTTCAGCGAGCAGTGTTTGAGTATGCCTTCACGGGTTTCGAACGTCAGGTTCAGGCCGGGGAATTCTGCGTAGCGTTCTTCCAGTTCATCAATCACTCGCAGAGACTGCAGGTTGTGTTCAAAGCCACCGTGGTTTTTCATACAGGCATTGAGGGCGTCCTGGCCAGCATGCCCGAACGGTGTATGGCCAAGATCGTGTGCCAGAGCGATACCTTCAGTCAGGTCTTCATTCAGACACAAGGCGCGCGCAATCGAACGCGCTACCTGGGCAACCTCTATGGAATGTGTCAGCCGGGTGCGGAACAGGTCGCCTTCGTGGTTTACGAATACCTGGGTTTTGTACTCGAGGCGGCGAAAGGCAGCCGAGTGAATGATGCGGTCGCGATCACGCTGGTACTCGCTGCGATAGACGGGTGCGGGCTCCGCATAGTGGCGCCCCATGGTGTAGGCGGGATTGGCAGCATAAGGTGCAAGTGTACTGTTGTGACTGGTCGCTGCATGCGTGTTCATGGTTTCAGGCCGCCGATCTCAGTGTCTCGCCGAGTAAATCTGCGCTGAAGTCTCCGCTAACGAATGCATCACCAATCGCCTTCAGCAGTACCAGGCGCAAGCCGCTATCAACAGCCTTTTTATCAACTGCCATTAGTGCCATAAACCGTGTTTCATCTATTTCCTGCGGTGCTTTTATCGGTAGTCTTGCCTGGCGCAGCAGCTGTTCCGTTCGCTGTACCATTTCAGTTGAAATCCAGCCATGGCGTGCGGACAAGTCAGCGGCCATCAGCATGCCGGTTGCGACTGCCTCACCGTGCAGCCAGTTGCCATAGCCAGTGCCGGTTTCTATGGCGTGACCGAAAGTGTGTCCAAGATTAAGCAGGGCACGCTGCCCGCTCTCCCGTTCATCGGCGGCGACAATTTCTGCCTTGATGGAACAGGAACGTTCGATTGCGTATTCCAGTGCCTGTTTGTCACGAGCCATCAGTGCCGCGATGTTGATTTCCAGCCAGTTAAAGAATTCGGCATCACGAATGAGTCCGTACTTGACTACCTCTGCAAGGCCAGCCGAGAGTTGCCGGTCATCAAGTGTATCCAGTGTATCGGTGTCGATGACTACGCATCCGGGCTGGTGAAAAGCGCCTATCATGTTTTTGCCGAGCGGGTGATTGACCCCGGTTTTACCTCCGACTGACGAGTCCACCTGAGCAAGTAGTGTCGTCGGGATTTGCAGGAACGCCACGCCGCGCTGGTAGCAGGCAGCAGCAAAACCGGTTATGTCGCCAACGACTCCACCGCCCAGTGCAATCAGTGTGCAATCACGGTTAAAACGGTGCTCCAGCAAGGCTGTGAATATAGTATTAAGGGTGTCAAGATTCTTGTATTGCTCGCCGTCGGGGAGGATCACAGCTGCGGTATTAAATTCTTCCAGTTGTTGCCTGACCCTTTGCAGGTAGAGGGGTGCAACGGTGTCATTGCTTACCAGCATTACCTGCCTGCCTCTGATATGTCTCGTCAAGAGCTCCCCGTTGTCGAGCAGTTGTTGTCCTATGTGTATGGGGTAGCTGCGAGTGCCGAGGTTAACTGTCAGTTTCTTCATGCGTCATGTATTACCTTGTGTGCTGGTTATTCGAGCATATCGAAAAAAGATAGCCGAGAGCAAAAAACGCTGCTTATTTCCCCAGTTGCAGCATGATTTTCCTGACTACATCGCGCACACGCATGCCATCCGTTTCTATAACAAGGCTGGCGATCTCGCGATAGAGTGGATCACGAATGGACATCAGTTCTTCTAGTTTTGCGCGAGGGTTTTCGGTCTGCAGCAATGGCCGGTTGCGGTCCTTCTTAGTGCGCTTGAGCTGCTGAGTAACGGTTGCATGCAGGTAAATCACACGACCTCGTGTCTTCAGGTGTTCCCGGTTGGCCGGGTCCAGCACAGCGCCGCCTCCGGTGGCAAGGATAATATTCGGCAAGCGGGTCAGCTCATCAATGACAACCGCTTCACGTTTGCGGAAACCGGCCTCGCCTTCCAGTTCGAAAATTAGCGGGATATCCACCCCGGTACGCAATTCAACTTCGTGGTCACTGTCATGGAAGGGCATGCCAAGCTGTTTTGCCAACTGTCGCCCGATGGTGGATTTTCCGGCGCCCATTGGACCCGTCAGAAACAAGCTGCCCGGCGTATTCATGCCGGGCAGATATGACAGATTATGTGCTTGCTGGCAAGCGCTACCAGCAGCGAGTGTCTAGATATTGATGTTTTCCTTGACGATCTTGGGGGTCACGAAGATCAGCAGCTCTGCCTTGTCATCGGTGATGGATGTGTTCTTGAACATCCAGTCGACGAGTGGTAGTTCGCCAAAGAACGGAACCCGGTCAACTTCTTTGATTTTTTCCTGTTCATAGATGCCGCCTAGCACCAGCGTTTCACCGTTATCGACAAGCACCTGGGTAGAAACCTCATTGGTGTCGACGCTGGGCACGCCAAGGTAGACTTCACCAACACTGTCCTTTTTGACATCCAGGTCCATGATGATGCGGTCATCCGGTGTGATCTGCGGGGTGACTCTCAGTTCCAGCACGGCATCCTTAAATGATACCGAGGTTGCACCACTCGAGGTGGCTTCCTGGTAGGGAATCTCAACACCTGATTGAATGAATGCAGTTTTCTGGTTGGAAGTCAGCACGCGTGGGCTTGAGATGACTTCACCCTGACCCTCGGCTTCCATGGCGGTTAGCTCCAGGTTGAGCATGTGGCTGCCTATCTTGCCAACAGCCAGACCGATAGAGCTGGTTGCCCCGATCACCGGCAGGTCTACCAGCAGACCATCTGGCGAAAAGCCGGGGTCAATGATGTTGTTGCCTGTAATGCTGTTCAGCGTACCACCAGTGGCCAGGATGTGGTCGTCGTTGTAGGTAGTTTGCTTGCTAAGACCAAACTTGACGCCCAGGTCCCGTGAGAAATCGTTATTGGCAATTACAATACGGGACTCGATCAGTACCTGCCTCACAGGGATATCAAGCGTGGCGACCATCTGTCTTATTTCTACCAGCTTTGCGGCCGTGTCCTGCACCAGTAGTGTATTGGTACGCTCGTCGGTGGCCACCATGCCACGATCGGACATTAATGTGGTCTCCGAACTTTTGAGCAGTGAGGCCAGTTCTGATGCTTTGGCATAGTTCACCTGGATAAACTCAGAATATAATGGCTCCAGTTCTTCTATCTGTTTCTGGGACTCCAGCTCCAGCTTTTCGCGCGCTGCGATTTCCTCACTGGGTGCAACCAGCATTACATTACCGCTCTGACGCATCGCCAATCCCTTGGTCTTGAGGATGATGTCGAGGGCCTGATCCCATGGGACATTTTTCAGGCGCAGTGTCAGGCTGCCATTAACAGTATCACTGACGACTACGTTGATACCGGTAAAGTCTGCAATCAGCTGCAATACAGAGCGGACTTCGATGTCCTGAAAGTTCAGTGACAGTCGTTCGCCGGAGTAGCCGAATTCATCCTTCTTGCTGGCCTCGACCTCTTTCTTGGTCAATGGCTTCACTTCTATGGTGAACTGGTTATTGGACTGGTAGGCCAGGTAATCATAATCCCCCATGGGTGTGATTACCATGTGAACATTATTGCCCCTGGTGTAAGTGTCGATGGTCTTCACCGGTGTTGCGAAGTCCAGCACATCAAGGCGACGTTCAAGTTCCTCCGGTAGCTGTGCGCGGTAGAAGTCGACAATCACCTTGCCGCCCTGTTGCTGCATATCAACCGGAATAGCGGGGTTTGAAAGGTTGACAATAACACGACCCTGTCCATCTTCGCCTCGGCGAAAGTCGATATTGGTGATGGCGTCCGTGCTGCCACCCGCAGCGCGTGATGCAGCTACTGTTGCTTCAGATTGCTGTCTGCCGGCATTTTGCACGACCAGGATGACCTTGTTCCCTTCTGAATGTGCCTCATAAGGAACCATGTCTACCAGGTTGACCACAACACGTGTGCGGTTCTGTGCTTCCACCGCGGTTATGCTCTCTGCCATGCCGATGCCGATATTTTGCGAACGTTGATCCAGGCCATTGCTGGTGTTCGGGAAATCCAGTGCAATACGTGCAGGGTTATCAATGGTGAAACTCAATGGCGCTGGCGCAGGTTTGTTAAGTGTTAGTGTGATTTGTGCCTTGTTGCCGGGTAGTTCGGCAAAGTCAACGGATTGCAATGTATTTCCGGAGGCGGAGTCGGCAGCACTGGCCGGTAAGGTGCCAGAGCAAATCAGGCAGCCAGTGGCAAGTATACAACGCAACAGCTTGTAAGAATGGTGTTTGATGATTTGAATCATTGTTGGTGCACCTGTAGGCAAGCGGTCTGACATATATACGATCATTGATTTCACCCTGTGGAATTATTCACTGATTGCTATTGAAGACTGACGCTCTATCCAGCCCCCGATACCATCAGGTACGATTTCTGTAAGTTCAATCTCAAAATCTGTAATGCGTGTAATCTTGCCGTGATTCTGACCTGCATAGTTTCCAGGTTGCACACGATGAATCGTTCCATCTGTATCGTTAATCAGTGCCCACTGGTCATTGTGTTGCTCCAGCGTGCCGACCATGCGCAGGCTATCCAGGGGAAATTCCTCAAGCGGCTCGGTCGGTCGGTCAAAATCAGGTTTTATTCCGTTGTTGCTGGGGGTGTTGCTTACAGCCCTTGTATGTGAAAAAGTGGGCTCGGTAAACGGGTCACGCAGGTCAACCGCCTGGTAGGTGAAAGATTCATACGGCTGAAACTCTGGTAGCGGTTCAATGCTCGATTTCTGCTGACTCTTGACTGTTCTTACATACTCTTCCAGGTCAGCATTCGGGTTGTCTGAACAGGCCAGCAGGCTGCTGGATAGCGAGACGATCGCCAGCCAGTGTGCCATATAACGATAATTTCTAGTCATCAGCTGTCTCCCCCTCCACCAACTGCCTCGTCATCCTCGATATATCGATATGTCTTGGCAGTCAGATTCATACCCAGCAGGCCAGTACTGCCAACGCGGCCAATGCTGACATCATGGATAGTCACAATCCGTGGTAAAGCTGCTACGCCACTGATGAAGTCACCAAATTCGTGATACCCACCGATTACACGAATACTAATTGGCAGCTCTGCATAAAATTCCTTCGGAACCTCTGAGCCCGGTTGAAATAATTCAAACTCAAGCCCGCTGGCCAGTCCTGTCTGGGAAACGTCCACCAAGAGATCGGCAACCTCAGTCTGATTGGGAAGCTGGCGCAACATGGCACCGAAAGATTCTCGCATTTCTTCCAGCTGTTTCTCATAGGCTTCAAGATTTGCAGCCTGTTTTGCTTTGGTCTCGAAAATGACCTTGAGTCCTTCCTCCTTTTCCACGGCGGAGTCCAGTTCAACCAGTTGGTCCTTGGTATGAAACCAGTAGCCAAGGAATACTACACCCCCCATCAGGAACAGTATGACTACCATGCGTGCTGCGGTGGGCCATCGGGCAACATCTGCCAGGTCCAGTTCATTTAAGTTCATATTCATGGCGTTGCCTTCGCTGTGTCTTCGGCTGGCTGCTGAGTTTTCTGGCTGCCTCGCAAGGTGAAATTGGCTATACGTCGGCGATTGGCTTCAGAGGTTTTGATTACATCGAGTCGTGGGCCGGTAAACCATTCAGAGGTGTCGATCTGGCGCATGTAATCTGAAACACGCGCATTTGACTCGGCGATACCCGTCATTGTGAGCGCCCTGTTCTTTTGCTGGAAGGTATTCAGGTGCACACCTTCAGGCAAGGTTCTGACCAGTTCGTCCATAAGATGAACGCTTTCCGGACGGCTACCCTGAAGTTCCTGGATAACATTCATACGTGCCAGCAGGTTGTCTTTCATCGCCTCAAGCTCACGAATACGACCGATGCGCTTGTTCAGGATGCTGATTTCACTCTCCAGATAGGCGTTACGCTGGTTCTGGTCATTGATCAGGCCATCGACATGAAGATGAGCCAGCAATACGATCAGGCCGGCGATAACAACGGAGCTGATGGCAATGATGCCAAATTCCTGTTGCTTCTGTTTGCGCAGCTCTTCGCGCCAGGGTAGCAGGTTAATACGTGCCATATCAGTCGAAGCTCCTCAGGGCCAGTCCGCAGGCAACTAGTAGTGCGGGTGCATCATTGCTTAGCGTTTGTGGTTTCACACGAGCAGACAATGACATGGACGCAAACGGGTTGGCGATAGTGGTTTCCACGCCGAGTTTTTCCTGGATCATCTCATCCATTCCAGGTATGGAGGCGCTGCCTCCAGCCAGTACTATGTGGTCGACCTTGCTGTGCGGGCTGGACGAGTAGAAGAATTGCAATGAGCGGCTTGCCTGCTGAACCAATGCTTCCTTGAAGGGTTCCAGTACATCCGTCAGGTAATTTTCAGGCAGCCCCCCCTGTCGTTTTGCCATGCCCGCTTCTTCATAAGACAGGCCATAGCGACGCATGATTTCTTCCGTGAGCTGCTTGCCCCCGAAAACAGTGTCTCGTGTGTAGATACTCTTGAGATTGTGCAAAACATTCAGGGTCGTCATGGTGGCGCCAACATCGACGACCGCGATGGTCTTGCCAGCGCCCTGATTGGGCAGCTGGTCTGCCAGCAGTGCAAAGGCATTTTCACTGGCAAATGACTCTACATCCATAACCTGGGTGCCGACACCGGCGGTCTCGACGGCTGCGCTGCGCAGCTCTACGTTCTCGCTGCGGCATGCGGCCAGTAAAACATCAACCGTGTCAGGGTTCTTCTCCGAAGGCCCAAGTACTTCGAA
Source organism: Gammaproteobacteria bacterium (assembly GCA_022340485.1). Lineage (GTDB taxonomy): Bacteria > Pseudomonadota > Gammaproteobacteria > UBA9214 > UBA9214 > UBA9214. The sequence continues at coordinate 13,964 of JAJDNX010000049.1, forward strand.
ATCGATGTTTACTTCTTCGAGTGGATATGGAACATACTGGTCGGCTTCCAGATTGATCTGGGCTTCCAGGTCGTCTTCGCTAAGCCCGCCGGGCATGGATATGATCTTGGTAATGGTCGAAGAGCCGGCAACGGCAACTGCGGCATGACGGGTGCGGGTGCCTGACCGTTTCACTGCGCGTCGGATTGCTTCTCCTACAGCATCAACATCAGTGATATTCTTTTCGACAACTGAATTCGGGGGCAGCGGTTCGACAGCATAGCTTTCCACCCGGTAGCGTGAGCCGCTGCGACTGAGTTCCAGCAATTTGACTGCGGTGGAACTGATGTCCAGACCAATTAACGGTGGTTTTGTCCGTTTGAAGAGATGCGCGATTGGCACAATATTTCCTTTTAGTTACCCAGTGTTGTAGAACAAAGGTAGTTCGCCGCATTAGAGTGCAAAGCCAACTGTTTGTCAACAAATGCGAATACTAAACAAATGTTGTGTTACTGGTTATCGGACAGTGAACAAATTTGTTGAGAGAAAACTGCTATTCACAATGTTGTTTGTCGAGCTGTTTTCATTTATATGACTTGAGCCAAAGCAATTCTTTGAAACTGATCACAGGTTTTTGACGCTGACATGATATTACGACGCACTGCACGCATTTTGCTTTACCTGTTTCTTCTGAGCAGTGTTGCCGTTGCTGCTCTTGCTGCTGTCATTTACCTGCGAATTGAGCCGCAACTGCCTTCTATCGAGGTGCTGCGCGAGGTGCAGTTGCAAGAGCCCTTGCGTATCTATGCGCGTGACCGGAGCATCCTGGCTGAGTTCGGTGACAAACGGCGCACACCCGTGAATATTGATGAGGTTCCACCAATGCTGGTGTATGCCTTTCTGGCCGCAGAGGACGATCACTTCTTTACTCACTCTGGGGTTGATATTCCGGGCTTGATGAGTGCAGCTGTTGAACTGGTTATAACTGGTGAAAAGCGCCGCGGGGCCAGTACCATCACCATGCAGGTGGCACGCAACTTCTTCCTTCCCACAGAAAAAACCTATTGGCGCAAACTCACGGAGATTCTGCTGGCGTTCAAGATAGAAGATTCGCTCAGCAAGAATGAGATCCTGGAGCTGTATCTCAACAAGATTTACCTAGGCCACCATGCATACGGTGTGGAAGCAGCGGCTCAGGTGTATTACGGCAAGAGCATCAGCGAACTTTCCGTTGCGCAAATGGCAACGATTGCCGCACTGCCCAAGGCGCCCTCCCGGGTCAACCCAATTAACAGCCCGGCTGAGACGCTTGAACGTCGTAATTACATCCTCGGCCGGATGAAGAAACTCGGTTATATTGACCAGCAAACCCATGAACTTGCAGTTGCTGAACAGGATGATGCTGCGCTGCACATGGTACAGGTCGAAGCCAGTGCCCCTTACGTTGCTGAAATGGTGCGTCTGGAGATGGTCAGGCGCTATGGTAATGCAGTATATAACTCCGGATACGAGGTCATTACCACGCTGGATGTGAAACGTCAGCAGGCGGCCAATGAGGCGCTGCGCAAAGATCTGATTGCCTATTCCCAGCGTCATGGATACCGTGGTGCAGAGGCGCACTTTTCGCTTGATGAATTACCTTCTGAAGAATGGCCAGGCCTGTTAAGTGAGTTTTCGGTGATTGGAGGTCTGGATGCCGGGCTGGTCACCAGGGTGGATGAAAAGAGCATTGATGTGCTGTTGCAAGAACAGGAATCCATCACGATCAGCTGGGAGGGATTATCCTGGGCGCGCCCCTACCTAAGTGCCTATAGCATGGGTAAGCCGCCGAAACAGGCGAGTGATATCCTGAAGGTAGGTGATGTGATCCGTGTCTATCAGGATGATGGTCTCTGGAAGTTAACTCAAATCCCGAAAATAGAGGGTGCTCTGGTGTCATTGCTGCCGGATGACGGAGCGATAGTCGCTCTGGTGGGCGGCTTTGACTACAGACAAAGCAAGTTTAATCGTGCAACGCAGGCCAAACGCCAGCCGGGTTCCAGTTTCAAGCCGATCGTCTATTCCGCTGCGCTTGAGAAAGGTTTTACACCGGCCAGCATGATCAACGATGCGCCGGTTGTGTTTGATGATCCCAATCTGGAATCGACCTGGCGACCGGAAAACTACAGCGGCCAGTTCTATGGCCCTACGCGCTTGCGCGAGGCCCTGTACCGGTCTCGCAATCTGGTTTCCATTCGTATCCTGCGTGCCATCGGGGCCAGCTATGTTGTCGAGTATGCGCAGCGGTTTGGTTTTACCCCTGAGCAACTGCCAAACGACCTGACGCTTGCCTTGGGTAGTGCATCAGTCACGCCACTACAGATGGCAAGGGCCTACGCGGTGCTTGCGAATGGCGGCTACCTGATCGATCCCTACTTTATCCAAAACATATACGACGCATCGGGTGAGGAGATCTTTGCTGCCAACCCGGCAATTGCCTGCTCGGAATGTCCGGAGCCCAATGAGGATGCTAGCGGTTCCGCTACCGAAGTGATCAAGCGTGCACCCCAGGTGCTGACGCCGCAGAATGTCTGGCTGATGACGTCGATGATGCAGGATGTGATCCAGAGAGGAACAGGGCGCAAGGCACGCGTACTTGGCAGAACGGACCTGGCCGGAAAGACGGGTACCACCAATGACCAGAAGGATGGCTGGTTTTCAGGATTCAATCAGTCGCTGGTGGCAACTGCGTGGGTGGGCTTTGACAAGCTTGAACCACTGGGGCGCGGTGAAACCGGGGGCCGTTCAGCACTGCCCATGTGGATAGATTACATGGCCGTGGCCCTGGAGGGTGTTAAGGAGCAAAAACGCCAACTTCCCCCCGGACTGGTGACAGTGCGTATTGATCCGGCTACCGGGCTGCTTGCGGGTAGTGGACAAAGTGATGCCGTGTTTGAAACCTTTCGTGAAGAAGATGTGCCCAAGCAAAGCAGTGACGCACTGGGGAGAGGTAGTGCGCAGGGTACCTCTGATGGCGCTACGGAGCAGTTATTTTAACAAGCGGGTAGCTGTGAGCTGGATTGGTGATGTGATTACAGATTCTTTAAATCGGCGCGAATGGCGTCAATTGAGCCGATGAATCCGGCCAGCTCAGCCTCATCCAGGGGTAGCTCAACAACCTGCTCGATGCCGTTGCGGCCTATGATGGCTGGAACGCCGGCAGTAATGTTGTATTGGCCGTATTCGCCATCCAGGTTGCAGACGCATGGCAGGACGCGGCGGCGGTTATGGCTGATGGCGTCCACCATGGTGGCGATGGCAGCTGCCGGTGCATTATAGGCACTGCTTTGCTGGCGCAATGCCAGTATTTCCGAGCCACCATTGCGGGTGCGTTTGTTTATCCGTGCAATACTTTTTTTATCAAGAAACGTGCTGGCCGGCACACCATTGACGGTACTGAACCGAGTCAGCGGTACCATGTAATCACCGTGACCGCCAATCACCATGGCATGGATATCCTTGATGGACAGCGTGGTCTCTTCAGCAATGAAGCTCGCCATGCGTGAGGCATCCAGCACACCGGCTTGACCGAATACACGCCCACGCTCCCAGCCGGTCCGCTTCCAGGCATGCCAGGTCAGGACATCAACGGGATTGGTGACCATGAGCAGCAGCGCATCAGGTGCATACTCAAGTACATTCTCGCATATGGTATTGATTACGTTAAGGTTAGTATCGAGTACATCACTGCGCGACATGCCTGGTTTTCGCGGCGATCCGGCTGTGACGATGACCAAATCTGAGCCTCTTAGCATGGCGGGGTCTGTGCCGCCGGCCACCCGGGCGTCGAAACCAAAATAGGAAGCGGATTGCATGATGTCCAGTGCCGCACCCGTTGCTGCCCCCTCCCTGATATCCAGCAGTGTGATATCACGGCACATTTCCTGCTGGGCAAGTGTCTGGGCGGCTGTTTCGCCGACGCGGCCTGCGCCAATGATGCTGATTTTATTCATGCTGCTCTCTTTTTATGCGGAAGTTTGCCGCGCATAATCCCACAGATAAGGCGTGCATTCAAAATATGGCTCTCTAGCGAACAATCTTGAGTGTCTCTGATTCACGCGGCTTCCCCAATCGGATACTGGTCATTCAGCAACCGTATTTGTTCTCCGGGATAATTCGTGGCTACCCAGCAAGGAGACCATGATTCACGGAGTCGCCGGGCTCACCCGGGAATGATAATCAGTGCGGCCGGATGTTGTATTTTTACGCGTAACTCATCGCCTTGCTGCGTGAGCCAGCCACGGATTTCAACCTGCTTTCCGATCAGTTCCTCGAGCGGATCAAAATTGGTCAGGTCCTTCCTTGAGATTTGCACCACCAGTGGGCCTTCGATCTCGACCCATGTGGTATACCTGGTATTGCGAATCTCGCTGACCCGTCCCTGTACAATGTGGAATCCGCGTGTTTCTGGTGGCAACGAGAGTGCCGATTGTGGTTGGTACTCGGGCAGCGCCCACAGGCCCTTGCGGTCGTGGCGCGCAGCATTTTCGAACTGCTGATAACAGTCAGCACCCCAGATGTTGGGTGGAACCACCAGTGTGGTAGCCAGCCCCTGTTGCAGCATTTGCACGGCAACATTTTCACCGTCCTCAAGAAAGGCATGTGCCAGTAGCCGGCCATAGTGGTCATGATGCTGCTTTTCGTACTGGAGCCTCAGCGTGTGGTTGTTAGCCTCGAGCAAGCGTAGCAGTGCCTGGCGCGCAGTGTCAGCCAGTGGTTGTGTCGGCTGGTCCCTGTAGCCCAGCTCCGGTGTATTGATGCCAATCAGGCGCAGGCGGCGGCCATCATCCAGTTTGACGGTATCCCCGTCATAGACATAGACGACTTGTGCGCGCTCACCGGTTTTGGTGGCTTCGCAAGCTGATCCCAATGCGTATTGGGGGGCGCCGGCGAATAGAAAGGTCGTTGTGAACAGCACCCGGAACGAAAAAGGGGCGACCTTGTAGGACGCCCCTTTGCCGAATGCGGTTGCAAGCATTGCTTGCGCGATCAGTTGCCGTAGCGCTTGCGAAATTTGTCTACACGACCACCGGTATCAACTATCTTCTGCTTGCCGGTATAGAAGGGGTGGCACTGTGAGCACACCTCAATCACAAGATCCTTGCCAACAGTCGAGCGCGTTTCGAAACTTGAGCCGCAACTGCAGGTCACGTTGATGGTGTCGTATGACGGATGTGTATCAGGTTTCATAACAGCCTCTGTTGGGTCGGTTCTTGCCTTCGGTAACAGCAAAGGCCGCCACCGCGAAAAGGCCGGGGATAATACTTTATTCGTCTGCAGTGGGCAAGCGGACTGGTGCACGGCACTGAAAAGGCAGGATTTTTGCCATGGTCTGGTTGCTGTTATCCGGCTGCTTTACCGATTGCAGACGCTGCAGGCAATGCAGGAGACCATGTTCACTAGTAATATTTTCCCACAACAGCCTGTTGATTTGCAGACAAGCGGCCATCGGTGTACTGGCCAGGTTACGGATCTGGTCCAGTTTCCATTGCAGGCAGCGTAGTCGCTGCTGTTTCTCCGCAGGTGCCCTCATGATCGCCCGTTCTATGAGTAATTTCCTCTCCAGTTCAAATGCTTGAGGGTTTTTTCGGGCAAGTCTTGCCCACGCATCAAAATCAAATGTCGGGCGGTTCTCGGTCGTGTCCATGGGGCGCTCATCGATGTGTACCGCGCAATACACGGTCGATTGTTATTTATCTGAGGTACTACAAGCCTAGCATGGCACTGTAGTAGCGCCTATTGGACCTCCGGCCAAGATTTTTCAACGCCCGAACCTCTAGAGGGATCACTTTGACTTTGGCTGTGGAAAAGCATGTGGATAACTATGTGAATAGCTTGTGGTTTCAGGCTGGCCTGCGGCTACAGGGCTAGCTCGGCAGCCCTCTATCTGAACGGGTAGTGCGGATTAATAATTAAAAAACAGATACATATAAGGATCTATTGGGGGGGTGCAGGCAGGCATTTTGCCTTTGCGGGCGTTGCAGTATGACGTGCAGATGCTGTGTATAACTGTTACGGATGTTCAGTTGGCGGGTACCGTGCGGTCCCTGGCCCAGTGGCGCAAGCGAGCCATTTTTTCGGCCATGACCCGGGACAATGGCCGTGTCTGCTCGATCTCGGTATGCAGGTGCCCATTATTTAGGACACCACCCTGCTCTCGGGCCAGGTAGGTGGCAGCGACGATGGACTGTTCAATCTCAGCCCCGGAAAAGCCGTCCGTGATCCCCGCCAGTGTCGGGATATCGAAGTCCACCGGTGGGTGCTTGCGCTTGCGCAGGTGGATCGCAAAAATCTCGGCGCGGGTGGCGGCATCCGGCAGATCAACAAAAAAGATTTCATCCAGGCGTCCTTTGCGGATCAACTCCGGTGGCAGGTGTTCGATGGCGTTTGCCGTTGCCACGATAAATACCGGTGCGGCACGTTCTGCCATCCAGGTCAGCAGTGTCCCCAGCATGCGCCGTGAGGTGCCGCCATCATTATCCCCCGAGGCAATGGCCTTCTCAATTTCATCGATCCACAGCACGCAGGGTGCCATGGCCTCGGCCACCTGCAGTGCCTCCCGCAGGTTGCGTTCACTTTCGCCATGGAACTTGTTGTACAGCGTACCGAAGTCAAAGCGCAGCAAGGGTACGGACCACATACCAGCAACGGCCTTGGCTGCCAGGCTTTTCCCGCCACCCTGCACGCCAACCAGCAAGATGCCTCGCGGAGGGTCTGGTGTGTTGTCCGGTTCCAGGAACGCGTTGCGCCGTATCCTGATCCAGCGCTTCAGGTTTTGCAGGCCGCCAACCTCTGCGAAGCTGGCGGTATCGAATTCACAGGATAGCGCCCCGTTGCTGTCCAGCAACTGGTAGCGCGCCTGGGTAATACGTTCCAGGTCGTCACTGTTGATGGCGCCGTCATCATGAATGATACGACGAATAATGCGCCTGGCATCTATCGCTGTCAGGCCACGCAGCTGGCTGATGGTGAGTTCCAGACTGCGTTGGCTGGTCTTTACCTTGTTGCCGTTATGCAGGCCAGACCAGTGACCGGCCTCTTCCTGAATGATGGTTTGCAGCTGCTTGCTGTCAGGCAATGACAGGCGAAAGCGTGCACTGAACCCGGCCAGTTCCTGCGGCAAGTCCACTTTATGGCTGACCAGTACCAGCGTGTGCCCCAGCGTGTCATATGCCAATGCGATTTCCTTCAAAAGCCGCACGTTGAAGGCATCATCAAGATAGGGATGAAAATCCATCAACAGGTAGATACCCGGGGTTGCGGTTGCCTTGATCTGTCCCAGTGCCTGATGAGGTTCGCTGGCATGCCGTTGTGGCGCGGCATCGTAGTCGATGCGCTGTAGCCCAGTGGTGGCTGACCAGGCCATTACCGGCATCGCGAGCGGGATGGCAAGCCCGGCAAACAGCCTGGTGACCCGCTGTTCCTCCCGCGTCTCGATAATAATCAGCGGCACGCGGGAGCGCAGCAACAGTTCGAGATCATGTGAATCGTCCATCATTTACCCAACAAGTTACCTGCCAGTGGCAGTCAATCATCGTCACGGCGTGTTGTCAGCGAGGCCAGTTCTTCATTCGTGTCGACCTTGAGGTGGAACTCAATGGGTCGGCAACACACCGGGCAATCTTCAATATACTGCTGGCTGCCGCAGGATGTATCCACCGCGGTTTCAAAAGGTTCGCCGCAATAGGGACAGTCAACGTGTTTCAGCATGAGGTGATGATTCCGGCAGCCACTGCTGCAGCAGCTCATTCAGGTAGCGCTGCCCTTTTTCAGTGGTCTTTATGAAGCCCTTGTCCTTGATCAGCCATTCATTTGCAATGGCGCTCTCTACCCGTGATTCGATGGTGGCAAACGGCAGGCTGGTCGCTGCCGTAAACGCGGCCTTCGTGAAACCGCTGTCAAGACGCAGACTGTTGATGGCAAATTCCAGCGTGACATCATCAACTGACAGTACTGTGCTGCTGCTGATGCGCTCCATGCTGTGGGCCTGTTCAAGGTAACTTCGCGGGTGTTTCACTTTTGTCGTGCGGATGATGGTCTGGGTAGCGGCATTGCTGATCTTGGCGTGGGCACCTGCACCGATACCCAGGTAATCACCAAACTGCCAGTAGTTCAGGTTATGCCGGCATTGCCGGCCCTGTTGAGCATAGGCCGATATCTCGTAGCGACTATAGCCCGCGGCTTCCAGCAGCGAACGTCCGGCCACTTGCATCTCCCAGAGGGCGTCGTCAGCCGGCCGCGGTGGCGGGTGGCGGTAGAACCAGGTGTTGGGTTCGATGCTGAGTTCGTACCAGGACAGGTGTGTCGGTTGCAGGTCCATGGCCGTGCGCAGGTCCAGCAGCGCCTCTGCAGTGGTTTGTGCCGGCAGGCCGAACATCAGGTCAAGGTTGATATTTTCAAAGCCGGCACGACGCGCTGCCCGGATTGCTGCCAGCGCCTCGCTACCATCATGGATGCGACCGATAGCCGTCAGCAGGCCATCCTGGAAACTTTGTACACCCAGTGAAAGCCGGTTGATGCCGGCTTCCCGGTAGCCACTGAAACGCGCCTGGTCAACGGTGCCCGGGTTTGCCTCAAGGGTAATCTCGGCCCCCGGCCGCAGCGGGATGCGTGCGCGGACCTCGCTGAGCAGTTGGTTTATGCCGCTGGCGGAAAACAGGCTGGGTGTGCCGCCGCCGATGAACAGGGAGTCGAGCGTGCGCCCCCACACAGACGGCAACTCCTGGTCCAGGTCGGCAAGTAATGCCTCAAGGTAGTGGTCTTCTGGGAGGTTGTCGCGCACCTCATGTGAATTGAAGTCACAATAGGGGCATTTGCGAACGCACCAGGGGATATGAATGTAAAGCGCTAGTGGCGGTGTGGCAGTAAAATTGAACATATCATCCGCAGGCCGCTAACTGGCGTTTTCATCGGTACTGCTGCAGTGAGGCGAGTAGTTTGTGCAAGGCCTGTCCACGATGGCTGAGGGCGTTTTTTACCTCCGCCGGCAG
>JAJDNX010000055.1 GCA_022340485.1 Gammaproteobacteria bacterium
CGTGCCCGTATTTCCAGTGGTTTCCTGGTGCGTCTTTTTCAGCTGTCTCTGGAGTGCATCGTTGTGGTTCTGATCCCAGTATCCGTTTCTGCGCAGCTGCCAGCCGTCAATGATGTCGCCGACCAGGTAAAGATGGTCGGATTCGCAGGAGTTGAGGAAATCAAGAAGAAACCCGGCCTTGCAGCCGCGTGTGCCGAGGTGCATGTCGGACAGCCAGATTGACCGATAGCGTCTGGATTATGCATGCCAACCTTGACGGGCGATTAGCATGCAGATAGTTGTAACAGGCGTGCATGACAGTCTTATGACATGCCGGTTAGCTTTGCTGCAAAATGGCGACGGTCACTCAGCGGCGGGTACTCGCACCCTGCAATGATCCCGCGTCATTCCAGCGGACTGCACAGGTCCTTGCGACCATCCTGTTGGCACGCAGGAATGGACTGCATCCGCGGCTAATACAAGCCAAGCCGCCCGATGCACAGGTCTGCGGTAAACGCCCGGCCAATCGCTACCAGCCCGATGCGTTCAAGCCCGGTCGTATCCAGTGCCCTGCGGGTCTTGTAGGGAGAAAATTCCGCAAATGGCAGCTGCACTGTCTGCCAGCGGGGCGATGCCTGAAACGTCGCCCGATAGGATTGCCACGGCAACCATAAATCGTCGCTACGCAGATGCAGATTATATGCCTCATCATTGCCGTAGACGTCCATCACTATACCGTGATAAGGCGACGCATCCGCCGCGGCGGTCCCGCCGATATCCAGTGCCACCTGCACAAATCCGCCGTTGTTCTCCAGCCGTACCTCCCCCTGCATGCGCAGACAGTCACGCTGATTGATCGTCTCCAGCGTCAGCGTGCCACTGGATACACCACCCATCACGCCATCCGTGATCAGGCGCCAGGAAGTGCCCAGCGTGGATTCTAGGCTTCCGCTGCGCCGCTCATCGATGATCAACAGCTTGTCAGCCATAACAGCGCTGCCACCTAGAATAAACAGCAACAACCAGCAACGAATCAACAATCGAGCACCTCCCGATCATCGCCTGTAGAGCACGCGCGACACAATGAACACCAGCAGGATCAGGATACCAAAGGGGTAGGGCAGGACCCCAAGAAAGAAGGCGGTCAGCGTAACACCAAGCAGCCCAACCAGTACCAGCAATACCCTGTCGTTCAGATACTTCATGGCCGACATTGTAGATCAACTCACGACTGTACACCCTGTAAAAGCTGCAGAAGGTTCGCATCCGTGAACGCTCAGGGATTCATCGGGTGGTCGAGTTCTGTGAACAGTGTTCGCACCTGCGGGGAACCGGTATCGAGCGTGCGCAACTGATCCAGTGTCTGCGCTACGCAAACCTCGTCGGCACTTGCATGACAGGCGCGTGCCAGGCTTGCGAGATAGTCGACCTGGTCGGGGGAGTGCTGCAACGCACGCCGGAACAGGCGCGCGGCATCCCGGTAACGATGCACCTGCAGTGCGAGAATGCCCGCCTTGAGCTGCGGGGCTTCTTCATACTGGTGGGTGTCTGCAAGCAACACGGCGACCTGTGCCGCACTGGAACGGTCCCGCTCGTTCTCGTAATGGGCCAGCAGCCTGTGCATCGCCGTGGTCCAGGTAATCTTTTCCCGGTAGAGGTCATGGGCAATCTGTTCTTCAACACTTGGCCGGCCTGGAATGCGGGGCCTGGGTTCGGTCACTGCGCCCTCGGGGAAGGGCCACTCACCTTTCAGGTGCAGGATCTGGTACTTGCCATTCAAGCGATCCACGTTGGTGATCGGGATCTCCTTCCAGGCCTGTTCCCTGTCCACGGTCTGTTCCCGTGCAGTAACCACACCCTGCTCGCGCAGGGCATCAAAATAGGCATCGGCGAGCAGAAAGTAACCCAGGAGATTCGGGTGTAGATGTTCCAGCATGAGGTCGTTGCCGATAATGCCATGCCCGGCAGCTTCCAGCAGACTGGCCTGCACCTCAACTACATGGGCGTCATAGCCGGCCGCAAGTTGCCGGATCACGCTGTTGAATGCTTCCGGGGCACGAAAGCGCAACTGGTCCCGATCCTTGGCGGCAAGGTAGGCTTCACGCGCCGAGGGATAGTCGCCCAGATTCTCCAGCAGCTGGCCGAGGGCGAAATAACCGGAGGCAGCGATATCATCCAGTGCCACTACCTCCGTCAGTGCATCGTGAGCGGTCTCCAGCTCACCCTGTTGTAGTGCCTCCGAACCCGCCGCATATTTTGCCTGCCAGACGGCTGCATCCGTATCCGCGGCAAGTTCACTGATAAAAGGCGCCATGCCCTTTTCGTTACTGGCAAGGGTGCCAATAAACACCGGGATGCCGGCATCCCGGTAGCGCGCCAGCAGGCTGGCCAGATTGCTGTGGAACTGCTGCTCACCCTCGCGGTACAACACCGAGTCAATGGGTATATGACGTTTCCCGACAATGCGGCGCATCAAGGTTCCGCTACTGTTCGTGATGGCTTCCACATCCACGGGCCCACCGCTGGTCGTTACCTGATAGGTATGCATGAGCAGTTGCAGGATGCGTGACTCACGAAGTGCCAGCAGGGTCAGGATGACCGGGCGGCTGCGACCTGCGGATAGCGCCGAGCCCACGCCGAGGATGCCGAGGTACTCATTGTGACCGGCATAGATCAGCACCGCATCTGGCTGCTGGCGGATGATCTCATCGGTAAAATCCAGCAAGGTGTAGGAATTTACCGCCGGCATGGCAGTCGTGATGATCTCGAAATTGACGTCGGGATAGGTCGCCTGGAGTCGTTGTTGCAGCATCCCCGCAAGGGAAGCGCCATAGCCATAGGGAAACCCCGCAGCGGTGGAGCCCCCCTGGACAACCACGCGGAAGGTGCCGGGTGCCTTTTGTTCGGGAAATCGCGTCGCGTGAATCTTGATATTGGGGGTTGCGAACTCGTCAATCACGAAGCGCTTGACAATATTCGGGTTGGCCTGCAGAAAACCCGGTGCCTCGGCAACGGGTAGGAACAGCGGATAGCTATGACCATAGCCGGCCAGACGCAAGCCGGCCTCAAGCAGGAGAAAGAACAGTAGCGGAATGCTCAGGGCCACGACGGTGAAAAGACGCTGCCGAAACAGCGTTCTCGAATTTCCTTTCTTTTCCACCTTCATTGGCACTCCGGATGTGGTACAGATCGTTTCATTGTCTCATGGTCTCGTATTTCTCCGATTGCCTTGGCGAAAGGGTCAGGGACAGGCAATTATGCAGGAGCGACGTGTGGCGACAAACATTCCACTCGACTTGTCCTGACTGCTAGCAGATGGTACCTCGTGCAGCGGTACTCCTGGCCGGCTTTCATCGGTCACGCAGCCTTCTCAGGTATGGGTTTGTCATCGGGAGGAAAACTACTTGTAGCGTCGCAGGGTACCTGCGACAGATATGATACGATCGCACCGCGAACCGGACCACATCCAGGGAAATCCCGATGCTGTACCCGTAAAGAGATTGACTTATGAGCAAACTGGATAAAATTAAACTGCGGTTGCGTCACTTTGCCAAGGAGCGCGACTGGGATCAGTTCCATTCCCCGAAGAATCTCGCCATGGCCCTCATCGTCGAGGCTGCCGAACTGGTCGAGCACTTTCAGTGGCTCACAGAGGAACAGAGCCAGAAATTGCCAGCCGACAAACTCGCCGAGGTAGAACAGGAGATTGCCGATATCCAGATCTACCTCATTCGCCTCGCCGACAAACTTGGCGTCGATATGGAAAAGGCTGTCAACGACAAGATCAAACACAACGAAAAAAAATACCCGGCGATCAAGGTGCGTGGCAAGGCAGGGAAATACTACGAGTACGACGAGGGGGATGACGGGGGGTAGTGGCGGATCAAGCCGTCTTTGGCTCATGCACTGCGCAGGCGCGTCAGCTTTACCAGCAGGATCGCTGTCAATGGCAGGAGGAAGGTGAGTACGGCCACCGTGATCATCAGCTGGCCAAGTTCCGAGTAATCCGCCGGTACTGTAACCATTGCGGTATCCGGATCGCTGACCTCGCGGGTGATGGTATACAGCTGGTTGACGTACTTGGTGCCGAGCGTGCTCGCCGAGAGCGCCAGGTTGGTGAACGAGGCCATGACCGCGAAGAAGGTCGCCTTGAGTTCGGCAGGCGCCGAGTTGGCGATCCAGGCGAGCATGGGAATCATGGCCACCTGGCCGAGCGGCGACTCGATCGCCGTGTCCACCAGCGCGATGAAGTGCGCGTCGACAATGCCACCCGTGTGTGCTGCCGTCCATTCGTGTAGCCCGTAGTACATGCCAATGATCGGGAAGGTCAGCAGGGTGCTGATGAGGGTGAGGAACACGACGATGTAGGCAATCGACTTTTCCGCCATGAAACGGCGGAAGATGAACATGCCGAACAGCGCCAGGCCGCTGCTGATCAGGGACAGCACGGAAAGGAACTGCTGATTGAAGTCGAGCTCGTCAATCATCCACCAGGTCTGTCCCGCACCCGGGGTGGGCATGGCGCGGTAGACGAAGATGATGATGGCTGTGCCCAGCAACACGTTGCGGGCCGCAGGTTCGAGTACCTGCAACAGGCGGCTGATAAGAAACATCACAATGAGCAGCGAGCCCGCAAAGATGATTTCCTGGTTGTACGGTACCTCGGTCAGGCCCATGGTGATGGTGAAGATCACGAACAGCAGGCTGCCACCGAGGATCCACCAGTTGGGCGGTGTGCGTTCCGCCTGACCGTGAACCATCTCCATGGCTTTTGCCGCGGCGATGCCATGACTGCGCAGCCGCTTGAGTTCGCGCCGTTTAAGGAAACCGCTGAGCAGCACGCCGGCCACCGAGACCACGGGAATGACCAGCGCAATCTCGTAGATGCGGATATAGATCTGCAGCTTCTGTGCTTCGTCCAGGCTCTCCACCCCGGCGAACATAAAGACATTCAGCAGGGCAACAAACACGGTGCCGCCGATGATCGCAACGCGGCCCAGCGTTTGCATGGTCGTGTGCATCAGGCGCCGGGTCTCGGCAGGGAAGGGCTGCCCGTGCCGGTCCGCCAGCGGCACCGCCTCCACGGTCATGGCATCGGCGACCACGTCCTGCACCACGAAGCCGACCGGCGCCAGCAGCGTGCTCAGCACGAACCATGCCTCGACTGGCATCATCGTGCCCATGGCATCCGGGTCGCCAAGCAGGCCGACCATGATCAGCAGGCTGGCCGCAGTCAGGCAGGCCCCCAGATAGACCAGTCCGGCCTTGTGTCGCCAGATCAGATCGACCAGGTGGCCGAGCGGCATCTTCAGCGCCCACGGGATGCCCGCCCAGAACCCCAGTGCGGCAAGGAACTCCGCCGAGAGCCCCAGGTAGTCCTTGACGAAAAAGGTACCGACGATCGCCGTCAGGCCCGAAACGCCATAGGCGACGTAGACCATCAGGGGCGGCAGATAGGAGAGACGAAACTCGCGACCGAGCTCCAGGATGGTGCGGTCGAACCAGTTGTAGGCACGTGCCAGCATGGCGAGGCAGGATACTGGCGGCGTGGGGTTATGACAATGCTTTTGAAGCGGGAAGAGATTTACCTGCAAGCTTAGAGGGGTGATGGTCCGTTGCAAGAGCTGTTCGACAGTGAGTATGCGAACCGGCCCTGGAACCTGAGAGGAATTCACATCTGCAGTCAAAAAAGGCAGGAAACTTTTAATGATTCCTGAGACCTGATTTTCAGGCAGGCATCCTGATGATATTACCGGAGTGACTGCAGGAGCTGGTAGATTACAATTAAACAGAATGTCCCCATTTCTAGATTCAATTGTGCCTGGAGCTTTCGATGTCTGCGTCATATACCTGCTGGAAGTGTGGAGGCCCGTTGCAGGAACTGCTGTTACCACTGGCGCGCCACGAGGAATGCCCACACTGCCGGGCGCAGCTGCACGTTTGCCGGATGTGTGTGTATTTCGATACTGCGGCGCCGCAGCAGTGCCGGGAACCGGTTGCAGAAAACGTGTCTGACAAACAGCGCGCCAATTTCTGCGGCTATTTTCAGATCAATCCGCAAGCTTATGCCAGCCCGTCGGATCAGAGCGCCGACTCGCATCGGCAGTTGGATGCCCTGTTCGCGGACGGGCCTTCTGAGGAAGCATCGCAAGCCTCCAGCTCCGAAGACGAGCTGCGCAAGCAGCTGGAGCAGTTGTTCAAGGAATAAGGGGACATTCTGAATTAACGGACCGGATGACCGCAGGGGGCATGCGCAAAACAGAATACCCCCTTTCACCTTTTTCTTTCAGGGGTGAGCGATGTCCAGCAGAGACATGCATTCGGTTTCCTGCCCGCTTCCCATCCGACGAATCTGTCGATACTGACAGTGGTGGAGCTTGCTTCGTCGAAACGGCTGGTAGACTACAGGGAAGCCATGAGTCTCGCGAACCCCGAGGCAGAAACGCGGCTTGGGGTGAACATGCTGTTGTCCTGGTATGACCGCGACCGGGATTTCGAGTCCCCGCAGCATGTCAGCGAGTGCCATCTGGATAGTGTGGTATCCGGGTATGTGGACTACGACGGCATCTACCACGGTGCCACGCTCAAGGTGGATATCGAACAAGGCCGCTCCGTGTTTTTCTATCTGCCCGTAGAGTTGCTGGAATAACTGGTCAAAGCAGGTAGACGGGGCAGGCTCCTGTTACCACCAATACCAGGAATAGCCTAGACCTGCCCCGAATGGTGCATACTGAAGCAGTTTCATGAATCTATTACTACATAAATACAACTGGCCGTTGAAATACACCGAAAAACACGGAAAAATACATTAACTTACCGGAATCGGTTCTGTGTGTTGTTGTGGCAGGGGTCTTAACTAAGCGCCATTCGGACCTGGCCTTCTTGCTTTCGAAAACATTGGTAGACGAACCAGGCCTGCCCCGGCAGCCGCGGAGAAGTGTCTTGTCACCCACTGAAGAAACCCGTAGCGAAGAACCGGTGCACTCCGCCCTGGTAGCTGCACATATCGTGTATGGCCTGCATACCGTTGCCATTGTGCTCGGCATTACCGGGTCCGCAACGGTGATCGGTGGCTTTATCGGGAGTGTGCCGTCGATCATTGCCGTCATTATCAATTATTGGAAGCGCGGTGGTGCACGTGACAGCTGGGCGGCATCTCACTATCGCTGGCAAATCCGCACCTTCTGGTTTGCACTGCTATGGCTGCTTGCTTCCCTGCTGCTGGTTGTGACCGTGGTCGGCGCTCCCTTAGGTCTGGGGCTGCTGGCTGCCCTGACGCTCTGGCTGATCTATCGTATTGCCCGCGGTTGGTTGCGCTTGTTCGACAAACGGCCCATGTATGATTGAAATCTGATGCTATTTGGCGGTTGGGTGATAGGGCCAGGGGGCGGCAATAAAACCGGCTTCATGCGGTCAGGTCTTGCAGTAGGGTGTACTCGAAGTCGGTGAAACCACCATGGTCGTTGTCCAGCCAGTTGAGCAGTTCGGTCCAGGTTTCACAGTCTTTTTGCGCGTCCCGCTCATTCAGTTCATGGACGCCGAGGCCCTGTTCATATGCACTGACATAGTGCTGGGTATCGCGAATGCGTGCAATGACGGGAATATCCAGTTTGTTGAGAAACCGTTCCAGTTTTTCCACAGCCCGGGTACGGATGCGTGTCCGGTTTGTGACGATGGCCAAACGGGTGTTATGGGCTCGTGCCTTGCCGATCAACAACAAATCCCTGATGAAGTCGGCTGTCGAATGGATATCGATGGAGGAGGGTAACACCGGGATGAGTATGACGTCGGTTTCGGCTACACGGTCCTCGATATCGATCAAGGCGTAGCCGGCTGGTGTGTCGGTAATACTGTAACGGGTATCTTGTGGGACCCTCATCTGCCAGGTGCGTGTGATGCCCAGGCGTGGCGGTTCGAAAGCAGCTACGCCGTGAATCGGTGGCAGGTTGGACGGGCGCGCTTTCAGCCAGCGCATGCCGGAGGCTTGTCTGTCATAGTCGAACAGTGCTGTACCGTAACCACGCGAGGCGCAATAGCTGGCCAGATTGGTGGCAACCGTAGTTTTACCACAACCCCCCTTGGTGTTCATGACGGTGACTTTCAGCACGATGCAATGAGCCCTCTTGTTCTCGGTACGTTTGTGCAATCAGGGCCTCGGAATACTATCAGGATTGCCGGCTACGTCCAGCAGGTTGTCTGGCACGCAACCTGCAGAGGAAAATCAGGGTTGGCTACTAACATCCTATAGCAGCAGGAATAATCAGGACATGTCCCCATGTTTTCTTGGTACTGGTTTTGATACTCTTTTTCCGTGAATCGAGGCATAAGGTGAACATTCTGAATAATCAGCCGGGATGACTGCGGGAGTGGGTTGTTTTCAGGTTAAGTAGAATGTCCCCATTTCCACTGAAATCGGAGGATGTCGCAATGAAAAGGCTGCTCGCAACACTCCTGCTGATGCTGATTGCTGCTATCACAGTTCCGGCTCTGGGTGCTGACTCGGTAGAGGATGTCAGGAAATCTGCCGAGCAGGGGGACAAGGAAAGCCAGTTCAGTATGGGGCAGCGTTACGAAGCGGGAAAAGGCGGTGTCAATCGGGACCTTGACGAGGCCGCCGATTGGTACCGCAAGGCTGCGCAGCAGGGGCACAGAAAAGCACAGACGAACCTGGCTAACCTTTACCGCTCGGGCAGAGGCGTCAACAAGGATTATGGCGAGGCCATGCGCTGGTATCGCAAGGCCGCTGAGCAGGGCGATTCCAGGGCCATGATCAACATTGCCACGATGTTTGCCAACGGGGAGGGTGTTGACAAGGACGAGCCAGAGGCTCTGAAATGGCTGGAGCAGGCAGCCGGTAAAGGGGACACCCAGGCAATGGTTCAACTGGGAATCATCTACAGGTTTGGCAAGGGGGTTGAAAAGAACGATGTCATGGCCACCGAAT
The DNA here is from genome assembly GCA_022340485.1 of Gammaproteobacteria bacterium. Lineage (GTDB taxonomy): Bacteria > Pseudomonadota > Gammaproteobacteria > UBA9214 > UBA9214 > UBA9214. Next base: position 8,924 of record JAJDNX010000055.1, read on the forward strand.
GGTTTCGACTGGGCGCTGCCAAAGGGAATACGATTGCCCAGCACAATCTGGGACTCAGTTATTACACCGGTAAGGGCAACAGCAAGGACTATGCGGAGTCGGTCACGTGGCATCGCAAGGCGGCGGAAAAGGGCTATCCGCCCGCCGAGTACAGCATGGGCCTGCGTTATGCCAAGGGTGACGGCGTCAAGCAGAATTACACTGAGGCCGCCAGGTGGTACCAGAAGGCGGCCAAACACGGCCACGTGGATGCGCAAAACAATCTGGGTCTCATGTATCGGGATGGACGCGGTGTCCAGCAGGATTACGAGGAGGCGCTGGCGTGGTTTCGCAAGGCCGCAGAGCGTGGACTTCCCCAGGCCCAGTTCAACCTGGGAAACATGTACCTGAAGGGACAGGGGGTAAAACAGGACCGTGAAGAAGCCAGAAAGTGGTTCACCCGAGCAGCGGATCATGGCCACAAGGGTTCCAGGAAGGCGCTGGATTCCCTGTGAAGGGTTAGTGGTATTCGTGGCGCATGTTTAGCTGGCCAGCAACGCATAGCCGAGCGCAACGACGATCAACTGCACAAAAGCGAATACCCAGAAATACAAGGCAAATCGCAGTATTTTCGTTTGTCGTTGGCTGCCAGTCGCATTGCGACCGGCCAGCAGCATGCCTCCGATAATCGAAATCACCAGAATCCCAATACCGACAATAGCGATGATCATTCCAGCTGGTCCCCTGTCCTTGTCTGCGACATGATGTGGGGAGAGTATACTTGGTATCTTGATCAGGTTCGGCTTCAGCTTGTGAATAGGCAGAAAGGTGGCCAGTACAGTGTCCCGGAAGATGACAGTGACAAATGGGCGGGGGAGATACTGCCTGAGGAGAATACCGTCAGAAAGGAATAAGTCATAAAATACCCAGATTACGCAGACAGATGTGTATCCTTTGTCTGGTACCCACGACATGGAGATTGGTCGCTTCGAGGTCTGTTCCCTTTGTGATATGAGCCTTGCCAATGAAAGAATTGGATACACCGTTAACCGATAAAGAATTCGAGCGCCTCGATCAGTTTCTGCTCGAGCGTATTGATGAGGAGGCGAATACGCTCGATAGCGATGAAGGTGTGCTGGATGTCTCCGAGCTGGATGGCTTGTTTTCCGCACTTGTCAGTGGGCCAATCTGTGCTGTCCCGTCACAGTGGTTGCCTGTCGTGTGGGGCGATTTCGAGCCGCTGTGGAGGAGCCAGGAAGAATTTGAGGAAATCTTTTCGCTAATGATCCGTCACATGAACCGTATTGCGCATCTGCTAATGAAATATCCGGAAGAATTCGAACCGCTTTTTCTGGAACGCGAAGTTCAGGGCAATACCTATACCATTGTCGATGAATGGTGCGAAGGATACCGGCGCGGAGTTGAACTGTTCCGGGAGGTCTGGGAGTCGGGTGGGGAGGAGATGGCCAATCTGTTTGAGCCGATCTTTGCATTTACTGCCGAGGCGAACTGGTGTGGGCATGATCTTGGTGACGATGAGAAGGCAAGGACCCTGCAGGCAATCTCTCCCAATGTGCGAAAAATTCATGCCTACTGGCTGTCGCGGCGAGCCGAATTCGCACCCATGAAACAGACTGTTCGTCGCAGTGCACCACGGGTGGGTCGTAATGATCCATGCCCGTGCGGCAGTGGCAAGAAATACAAGAAGTGCTGTTTACATTAACGAGCAGACAACCATCAAGAATGATTCCTGACCCGGTTCCTGCTTTTCTTCCGTTTTACTCTTCCTGCCATTGAGGTGTTGTATCGCCAAGCAAGGTATGGCCGCTGACATGGGTAATGACTGGCCTGCCGTTTTCCAGTGCGTAGGTGGCGTATTCGCGGAATTTGCTAGTCATTTTCTTGCCATCCTGAACCATGTTCTCGGTGATGGTGGAGTATGACAGTCCGCCCTGGCCGTCCGTCGAGATGTGAATCTCGGTGTCATCGCGCTGATAGTAATAGTCGCTGGTGGTCGACCAGCCTGCTTCAATGATTTCCAGATACTTGTCCCTGGGGACTTTCACCTTTGCCATCCATTTCTTGTAGCGAAACTCGATGATCTTTTCGAAGGATTCGCTCAGGTATTCTCCGATCGTTGCCGCGTCGCGGTTCATTGATGCCACGTCGGTGGCATCGATCACCTGTTGTATCTGCTCGTCAGTGATCCGGTCAGCCGCCTGAACGGGGAGTGGCAGGACGACGGATAGCATAAGGCCGGTTACTAGTCTGATCATGTTGTTTTATCCTGTACCGGCCTTGACGACGGATGCTGCCTGGTCCCAAGGCTGGAAGCCTAATTACAACATGTTCCGTGTTCCCGGTGTAATTGGACAAAAGTACGTGGCGGAGAAAAAAAGGGGTCAGGCACCTTTTTTCATTCGATGTAATTGCTAGGGTTCTCGCCAAGGCAGGGACACCGGTTTGCGGAAGGGTAACGGGGCGGGGATTTCCATGGCGGACAAAAACACTGCAACGAACACGATGAAACACCTGCGCGCCCTTACCTTCGACCTGGACAACACCCTCTGGGACAACCGGGACGTGCTCATGGCTGCCGAGCAGTCATTGTACGGCTGGCTGGGCCGGCATTATCCACGCATCAGGGAGCATTACTGCCTCGAGGACATGTGCAGCCTGCGACAAGAGCTGTTGCAGCAAAACCCCGAACTGCGCCATGACGTCAGTGCGCTACGCAAGGACTCACTGCAGGTCATGGCACAACGCTGTGATTATGATGACAGCCTGGTGGAGCCAGCCTTTGCCGTCTTTCTTGAGGCCCGCCACCGGATCACCCTCTACAGCGATGTCGAGCCTGCCTTGCAACGCTTGCGAACGGCCGGGTACTGCCTGGGTACGCTTACCAACGGCAATGCCGATGTACAACGCCTGGGCCTCGGGCACCTGTTTGACTTTTCCCTGTCAGCGGAGATCGTTGGCAAGGCCAAGCCTCATCCGCGCATGTTCGAAGAAGCCTGCCGGCGTGCACGGGTCGCTCCTGCGGAGCTGGCACACATTGGTGATGAAGCGGGTACCGATCTTGCCGGTGCGCAGAACGCGGGTGTGACTGTGATCTGGATGAACCGCCTTGCTGTCATTGCTGAACCAGGTATCCCCTACCATGCCGAGGTGCGCGACATGCAACAACTGCTTGCCCTGCTGGGACTGGACTGAGTCCCTTTGGTACTTACTTCTTGGGTCTGGTCGCGCCAGTGACGCCGGCTGTCAGGGTAAAGCGCATTGCTTCCTCCATACTCATGTCGAGCGGCCGGACGGCGCTGCGTGGCATCAGTATGGCATAGCCACCGATCATGTAACTCAGGGGCAGATACACCAGGATGTTGTCCTGCTCACGAAAATCTTCAGGCAGGTGTTCCGGATTCGCCTGGGTTACGAAGCCCATCACCTGCATGCCAGTATCCCCCAGCGTGACCGCCACTACCTGGTCGAATTCCTTTTTGGTGGCCGGCGAAAAATAATTCAGGAAGTCGCGCAGGGCCGGGTAGATCGATTTGATGACGGGGGTGTGGTAGAGGAGTTTCTCTCCGCTGGCGAACAGCCTCTGCACCACGTACGCATGCATCAGCAAGCCAATGACGAAGGCAGCCAGCAAGCCGATAACGAGCCCCATGCCAGGCCAGTACCAGCTGTCAGGCAGCCAGCGGTGGATCAATCGGCCCAGCACGGCTTCAGCAGAGACGGCAAACCAGTAGAGGAGGTACAGCGTGAGTGCCACAGGCAGGATGGTGATCAGTCCGGTAAGGATGTGCTTGCTTATGAATTTCAGCATCTGACATGCTCCTGTAATTGGTAATACCCGCTCCGGAATGCCCAGTCTACCTGCAGAGGACCGGCAGGGTGCAGAATTTTCGTTTCATCCCACTGACAGCCAAGTGTGAAACGGTGACAGGCCGGGGTTCTTCCCGGGTACTTGAGCGCGGTTTCAGTTCTCACTTACGGCTTGCGGGCTGTACCCAACTGCAGCAGGCGCTTGCCGAATTTTTCGGTCACTGCATCGATCGTTTGCAGTACCCGCTGGTTGTCTTGCCGCCGTTTACGATGAGTGAACAGGTCCTCCTGGGCAGATTGGGCTTCCTGCCAGCCACTGAGGCCGATGCCGATGAGTCGGACCGGTTTATCCGGCAACCTGCCTTCGAGGAACAGCTGCCAGGCGGTTTTGAGCATTTCCCGTTCATCACAGGTCGGCGTCGAACGCTTGTTTTGCCGTGTGCAGGTCTCGAATCCCTGGAATCGGATTTTCAGTGTTACCACAGATCCCGACAGGCATTCACGGCGTGCGGTGCTTGCAACCTCGGCCGCCAGTCTGCGCAAGGCGTCGTGCAGCAGCACACGGTCACGGATATCTGTCTCGAAGGTGGTCTCTTTTGAAATGCTCTTACGGTGCTGTTCCGAAAAGACCTGGTCCGACGCGATGCCAAAGGCCTGGCGGTGAAAGCTGGCCGCGGCCTTTTTACCCAGGTATTGCTGCAGTTGTGGCAGCGGGATCGCGCGTAGCTGCAGCACCGTCCTGATCCCGAGTCGGTCGAAGATTTCCCGGGTTTTCTTCCCGAGACCCCGGAGGTTGGATACCGGCATGGGTGCCAGGAAATCGAGGACCTCCCCCGGGGTCACCACCGTCAAACCATCCGGCTTGCGATATTCCGAACCGAGTTTCGCAATCAGCCGGTTTGGTCCGATACCCACCGAGGCGGTCAGTCCTGTCCCGGCGAGGATGCGTTGCTTGATTTCGCGACCGATGGTCTCCGGTGTTCCGGACAACTTTTCGAGCCCACTCACATCCAGGTAGGCCTCATCGATTGAAGCCGCCTCGACGATGGGGGCCAGGGTTCCAAGGATCTGGAACACTTGCTGCGAGTACCGCTGGTATTTCTCCATGTCCGGGTGCAGAAACACGGCATCCGGACAGCGCCGCAGCGCCTCGGCGGTCGGCATGGCAGAGTGAATGCCAAAACGTCGTGCTTCATAGGAAGCGGCGGCGACCACGCCGCGATGGCCCGGGCGTCCCCCCACAACCACGGGAAGGCCCCGGTATTCAGGATGTTCCAGCTGTTCGCAGCTCGCGAAGAACGCGTCCAGGTCCATGTGGGCGATCCAGCGAGGTGTTGGTTGTGGGTGTGTCATGTGCGGTTACAGACAGGTCGCTCGGATGAACGATACCGCGACCGGGAGCAGGATGACAGGGTGATGTTCACCATCCCCTCACTGGTATGCTGCGCGAATGCTAGCGACAATACGGTCATGAACTCTTCCCGGACATTCATCGGTATCGACGGTTGCCGTGCAGGCTGGTTCTGCGTGGTCCTTGATGGCGATGGCTGGTCATACTGCGTGGCAGCGGATGCAGACACCATCGGTAAGCTCGCGGTCGAGGCCGACTGCGTGCTGATCGATATCCCCATCGGGCTCATCGACGCGGGGACTGCGGGGCGGTCATGCGACCGGGAGGCGCGGCGGCTGCTGGGGCGCGGGCGTGCCGCAAGCGTATTTTCCGCCCCGGCAAGGCGCACCCTGGCAGCGACCGGTTACCCGGATGCCCTTGAACGGAACCGCCAGGCTACCGGCCGCGGACTCAGCAAGCAGGCCTGGAACATCGTACCGAAGATCCGTGAGATCGATGAGCTGTTGCGTGACCACCAGTTGCTGCGGGGAGTATTGCGCGAAGCACACCCGGAACTCTGTTTCCTGGCACTGAACAACCAACGGGCAATGCACTACAACAAGAAAAAATGGGAGGGGCAGCAGGAGCGGTTGCAGGTGCTGCAGCGCTATTTTCCACATTGCCGCGCACTGTTCGAGCAGGCCTGTGGTGAATACCAGCGCTGCCGGGTGGCACGCGACGACATCCTCGATGCCATGGTGTGCGCAGTGACGGCCAGGTACGGGTATGGCCGCTACCGGACGGTGCCGGCCAGTCCGGCGCGAGACGGGCAGGGATTGCCCATGGAGATCGTGTACCCGTAAAAAGGGAAAAAGGGGTCAGGCACCTTTTACAGGCGTTACGGTCAGGAACCGTTACTTACTGCACACTGATGCCTTGTTCACTGGACTTGACGAATTCCAGAAAGTAGTTGGTTGTCATCAGGGGCTTGTCACCCGTAAACCGGAAGCCGGCGGCCTGTACTTCCTGAATGACCTGGGCCTGGTTGCCACGTACATGCCCCATCACCCAGTTCGAGCTGATACGCGGGTCGCGTCGAAAATCGATAATGATGACGCGTCCTGCGCTGCGTAGCGCCTGGTGGATGGAGGTCAGCATCTGCTGTGGTTGTTCAAAGTGATGGTAGGTGTCGGTGATGAAGGCCAGGTCGATGGAGTTGGCCGGCAGCCCGACACCCGCCTGCGAGTTGACGATGCCCTGTACGTTGGTCAGCCCCTGTTCACGGCAGGTGCGCAGGATGTTGTCGATAAAGTTGCGGGAGATATCGATGGCATAGACCGTACCCTCCGGTTCGACGGCGCGTGCAAACAGGCGGGTAAACAGGCCGGTGCCGGCACCGATATCGGCGACGTCCATGCCGGGGTGAACCTCGCTGGCGGCAACGATGGCATGGCGCCGGTCGAAGACTTCGCGCCCGGGCCGCTCGAACGCATTGACCCACTGTTGCCAGTCCGGATTCTCGAAGTGACGGTTGATACCGGGGCGGACGCTTTGTTCCTGTGCAGTGGCAGTCAACGCCAGCAGCAGGCCAGCGAGCAGCCAAATGATGTGTTGTCGTCGATATTGCATCTTCATGCCCCATAGCATAGGTCTAAAAAAGGGGTCAGAAAAAGGGGTCAGGCATCTTTTTCATAATGGCGCCCGACCCCTTTTTCCTTTATCTTCCTGTGCCATGCAACGCGTTACCGAACCCGAGTTGATGGAGGATCCGGAACAATCCGAGGCCTACGCGGCGGCGGATTTTGCCGAGGCCCATAGCCGTATCGTGGAGACCTTCGGACAGTGTTTTCCGGGGGAGGAGGTGACCGGACCGGTCCTTGACCTCGGCTGCGGCCCGGGGGACATCGGTTTCCGTTTTGCGGCACGCTACCCGGGCTGTTCCGTCACGGGTGTGGATGGCTCCAGGGCCATGATCCGGCTGGCCAATGCGCGCAGGGCACGCGAGCCGTTGACGGCTGATCGCGTGCACTTCATCGAGGGTCTGCTGCCCGGTACAGCCATCCCCGCGGGGCCGTTCGCGGTGATTATCAGCAACAGTTTGCTGCATCACCTGCATGAGCCACGGGTGCTGTGGGAGACGGTCCTGCACCATGCTTCCCCCGGAACAAAGATCTATGTGGTCGACCTGTTTCGCCCAGCGACGCAGGCCGATGCAGAGAAACTGGTGCATAGGTATGCCTCCGGTGAGCCAGAGGTTCTGTGCAGGGACTTTTACAACTCCTTGTGTGCCGCCTTCGAGCCTGCTGAGGTCGAGGCCCAGCTGGCCGCGGCAGGTCTTGCCGGGCTGTCGGTCGATGTCATCAGCGACCGCCACCTGGCAGTACACGGGGTCCTGGGGGGGTAAAAGAGGTCGCCTATACCCTTGACGATTCATTATTTCCGGAAGGTCCAGTAGCGCCCCTCGCCGCTTTCCCTGGCCTCGAGGCCGAAGCGGTCGTCGGCACGCTGACCGGTCTGCAGCAGTCCATAGATGTCTTCCATGATGCGACGGTCTTCGGCGAAATAGGAATGGCCGATCAGTCCGCCGGATGCATCGCTGGCATCGATGGTTTCCATGCCTTCCACGACCACCAGCGCCTCACCGGAATCGCCGGCGCGTGGATAGCCGTGGAATGCCTTTGATGCCATCAGGGCCCGGTCTTTCGACGAGGCATACAACGTTATGTGGATCCCGGTGCGTGCCAGGCGCGGTGCCATGTCCTTGCGGAAGACATCCGCGTCGATGTCGGGCGCAATCATGATGATTTCCCGAAACAGCATCAGGTCGCTTTCCAGCCGATCGCCGGACAGTGTGATCATGGCATTGCCAATGATGCGGTTGCCCATGCTGTGCCCGACCAGGTAGATACTCTGAACCGGGACCTGCTCCAGTAAGGCTGACAGCATCTCCACGAAGTGCGATTCTGCCCATTCTGCATTGGTTTCATCGACGGTGTAGCCGGTCAGGCTGCCCTGTGAGGGCCAGCTGAACAATACCACGGGACCGGAGAACTTCAGGTCGTCGGCAAACTGCGCCACCATCCGGCTGACATCGGGAAACTCCTCGTTGTAACCGTGCACGAACACCATCAGCTTGCGGTCCGGAGAGGCCTCGATGGCACGGCCGAGTCGGGTGGTGAACGCTTCCCGATCCAGTTTCCGGACATCGCGCACACTGATGTGCTTGTCTGTTTCATTCGACCACTCGAGCTTGAGCAGTGACGGTTCCTCGTGTTCTCCCAGGACGTGACCCGGTGGAATGCTGACCTGTGAGACCCCGTAGTTGAGATCCCCGCGGACGCCGCTGAAATACAGACCCCCATCAGCATCCGGGGCTCGGTCGGTGACGTAAAAGAGATCGATTACCCGTGGTTCCGGTGCGGTCTTGGCGGCTGGCGTGTGTGCACCACCGTTCATCGAGCAGCCGCCCAGTGCCGAAAACATAATCAGAGCCAAAAATATGGCGAATCGTGGCGTGCGTTGGTTTTCCATAACGGGATTGTACTTGGGTTGATGAGGCAGGAAGGGGGTGTATTGTGGTATTTCATGCCTCGGGGCAAAAATCCTCAGACCAACAGGGATATGAAATGTTCCGGAGGATGTGAACGAAGATGTACAGCGGTCGGGTTCGTTTCATTCAACCCCTGTCGGGTGGCCGCTTGGACGATTATCAGGCAGTATCCGGGAAGGCAGTCTCTGTTTGTACATCACCACTCAGGACGTACCATCATGCGCGCACTTATATTCGGGATACTGATTTTTCTGGCAGGCCTGGGCCTGGGCTGGTATTCGGTCTACCAGCGGAACGTCGATCCGGAGCCAGCTGTACGACCTTTTATCCGCCCACCGGCGCGTCCGGACAGCCCCGCTACCAGCGCCGTCACTGCACCGGTGTTGCCGGTTGCCGCAAATGAAATGGCGCGGCTGTTGCGGCGCAATGATTTTGAGGCCGCGCTGGAACACTACGAATCGCTGCAGTATCAGGCAGACGAG
>JAJDNX010000062.1 GCA_022340485.1 Gammaproteobacteria bacterium
GGATCCCAGGGTTTCTCCTGAACGGCCGCCACCGCATCATCGCCCTGCTGATCGGGATTGTTCTTGGACCAGGTGACGGCCTCGGCCACGTCCGCGGGATAGGTGGTGGCCATCAGAATCTGCGCCAGCAATGCATCCGGGTACAGTGCAATCGGCGCCATCATCTGGTCGAGTTCGGCCTCACTGAAGACGGCATCCTCTGCCTGCACCATTGCCTGTGACAGACACAACAGGGTAGCGAGCAGCCCTCTGGTAAAAAGTACGATCAGTTTTCTCATCAGTTGTTCCCCTTGCATCTGACTTGCTGATCCTGTCAGGTTGTTTACCTGGTGGTCCAGCAACCTCGATCTGCCCGGACCTTACCCGCTACGCAGCCGAACCACTGACGATGTGTATGTCGCGCTGCGGGAACGGAATACCGATGCCGGCCTCATCAAAGCGATTCTTGATGGCCTCGGTGGCATCGAACTTGACGCCCCAGTAGTCTGCGCCCTTGGTCCAGACACGAACGATAAAGTTGACACTGCTGTCTGCCAGTTCGCCGACCACCACCAGCGGTTCCGGATCTGAGAGGATGCGCGCATCTTTACTGATGATGTCATTCAAGACCTCCTTGACCTTTGACAGGTCGGCATCATAGGCGACACCCACCGTCATATCGACACGGCGGTTTTCCTCGGCCGAATAATTGATGATGTTGTCACCGGAGATTTTCGCATTCGGTACTATGATGGTCTTGTTATCGCCGGTTTTCAGGGTGGTGGTGAAGATCTGGATCTCCTTGACGACACCGGCGACGCCGGCGGCCTCGACAAAATCACCGACCTTGAAGGGGCGAAAGATGATCATCAGGAAACCGGCTGCGAAATTTGCCAGCGAACCTTGCAGGGCCAGACCAACCGCGAGACCGGCAGCACCCAGGATGGCAATAAAGGAGGTCGTCTGGATACCGAGCTGTCCAAGCGCCGCAATGACCACAAATGCCAGCAAGGCCACATAGGCAATACTGCTTACGAAACCAATGATGATCGGATCCGCACCGCCTTTCTCCATCATGCGCTGCAGGCCACGGCGTATAGCCTTCGCCACCCAGCGACCGATGATAAAGATGGCCAGCGCGGCAAGTGCCTTGATGCCCCAGTCCGTGGCGATCCCCTGTACCTGCCCCCACAGTTGACTGACATCATCGACACTGGTCGGTATGACTTCCATCACATCGACAGGAGTGGTGGTTACTACTGTTTCTGCTGTTTCGCTGGGATCCATCAACGTTCTCCTTGAAGGTAAAGTAGTGATACGTGAACCGGCTACCCGCCCCCTTTCCACCCGGGGAGAGCTGAAAATAGGCGCTTGCTGCTGGTGTCATTCCAGGAAGGCAGTAGCTCCTGCGCGGCGCCGGCGGGCAGTAGAAACAGAAACAGGCAGGCTCCCAGCAGGTATCGGAATCGCGGACAGTACGTAGCGGAGAGGCTGGATCGATGCATAGCGATTTTTTCTCTGTTTTTTTTAACTATTTTGTTGTCGATGGGTATTCGTAGGGCACCGGCTGGTCTGCCAGCCTCACCGTATGGGTGGGATTAAACCACTAACGACCCGTTTTGAAAACTACTCGGGGAGACACCATCCTGACCCAGCAGCACAGTGCTTTTGGTGATGATGCAGGGTTCCATACCCGCAGCGAACTATACTGTGCGCGCAGAACCGCTTTGAAAGGCACTCCCGCGGGAGCAATTTGCCACCTACAGGGCAGAATTGAACCCCGAAAGCGGCCTTCTGGGGGTCTGGATGCACCCCGGGCGCATTGTTTTGCAAGGGCTTTCAGGGAAGTCCCGCGACGAGGTTTTAACCGGACCGCAGATTCGCGATAATGCCGTCCCGGTGAAACGAATTCTGAATACAGGTGTTGCATGGCAAAAGCATACGAACTTACAGACCGCAACAGGAAATGGAGCCCCGGTCGTACCAAGGCACTGATGGCGCTGGTTGCAGTCGTTACCGCGATTGCCATATGGCTGGTGCCGGTTGAAAAGCAACCCTCAAGGCCGTCCCTGCCTTCGATACCCTCCTCACCGGAATCGTCCGAGGCCTTGCAGTTGCCGCCAGCGACAGGGACTTCTACGGAGACCTCGATGGAGACCGCTGAGGATACCTCCGGGGAAACCTCCGAGGAGCTGACACTCCCGCCACCACCGGGTGGGATTGCCACCATCACCAACGGCGGCGACCAGGCACGGGCCTTCATCTATGAATTGCGCGCCAACGGTGCACAACCCGATGCCGAAGTGGTGTTTGCCGAGGCAGAACGCATGCAGGGCGAAGGCAACCGGGAAGATGCCTACTTGCTGTACCGCTTTGCTGCACGCCATGGCCAGGCACAGGCAGCCCTGATCCTTGGCACCCAGGCGGATCCGGCCTTCCACACGACGGCAAGCGGTTATCTGCCCGAGCCAGACCCCGCTCAGGCCTACAAGTGGTATAACGTGGCGTCAGCGGCCGGCAACAAGGAGGCCGCTCAGCGTCTGCAGAATCTGCACAAGCGCGTCCAGCAAGAGGCCGCGGCCGGAGATGCACAGGCCCGGCGGCTGTTGCTGCAATGGCAATAATGTTCCGGGAGATTGTGACCATGAAGAGAGTGTTACTTGCGTTCGTCATCGCCATGACGCCATTACCCGGTATGGCTGTCGGGCCAGCGGGTAGCAGCGACCGGCCACTGCTGATGGCAGGCAAACACACCCTTTACCAGCGGGTACTGTCCATACCCGGAGCGCGGCTCGCGCCCACCGCGGGGGGCAAGGCAGCTTCTGAGGTCATTCCGTTTACAGCCTTCTACGTCTATGCGCGCAAGGAGACAGGCGGCAAGGAATGGATCGAGGTGGGTACGGATCGCTACGGCACCCGTGCGGGCTGGTTGCCCGCTGCCGAATGCATTGAATGGAACTCCGGACTGACGGTCGCCTTTCGCAATCCGGCCGGTCATGACCGCGTGCTGCTCTTCAGGGACAGCGACTCGTTACGCCGGCTTGCCGGGGAGTCGAACCTGAAGACCTATAAACGACTTTACGCCGAAGCACTACAGGGGCAACCGTCCGCTGACTCACCCGTGGTCGCCATTCAGCCACCCGGTTACATCGATATTCGCGAGGACTTCTACCTGGTGCCGATTCACCGCTTCGAGGATGTCTACCTGGGCAGTGAGAAGGCACGCCTGCTGCAGGTTTCAAGCGTACCATTGGCCAGCGATGCCGGCGCTGCGGGCAAGACCGGGGCTGGCAAGCATGCCTATACCGCGGGACTGGTATTTGTCATCGACTCCACCCTCTCGATGCAACCCTACATCGAACGTACCCGGAAAGCGGTGAGCACGATCTTTGATACCCTGGGCAAAGCCGACCTGCTTGGCCAGGTAAACTTCGGCCTGGTGGCCTACCGTGACAACCTGTCCGCCGCTCCCGGGCTGGACTATCTTGTGCGCACCTATGTAGACCTCGATGAGGGGGGCGATGCTGCCGGCTTTCTCACCCGCCTGAAATCGCTGCGTGACGCCAGCGTCTCCAGCCGCGACTTTACCGAAGACGCCTATGCCGGTGTAAAACAGGCCATCGAGAATATTGACTGGTCGGGCCACGATGCCCGCTATATTGTGCTGGTGACCGATGCCGGTGCGCGTGACGCCGACGACCCTCTCTCCAGCACTGGCCTGGACGCCGAAAGACTGCGGCAAATGGCTCAACAGAAAGGTATCGCCATTTTTGTGTTGCACCTGCTCACCCCGGCTACCATGCCGGATCAAGCGGCGGATGCCCAGCAGTATCGTCGTCTGGCGGACTTTCCGGGCATCGGCAGCCTGTACTACGGTGTGCCCACGGGCGATGTCCAGGAGTTCGGCAAGGTACTGGATGCACTGGCCGGCCAGATCACCGAACAGGTGCGGATGGCTTCCACCAACAGGCAGGTGCCCGCAGCAGCACCGGCCACTGACAACACGCAGCTGGCGGAACTGCAAGCCAAAGTGGAAAAACTCGGCTATGCCCTGCGCATGCGTTACCTGCAGAAGGCCGAAGGTGGCCAGATACCCAGCGTCTTCGATGCCTGGCTGCTGGATCGAGACTTCACGGATCCCTCCCGCACCACCCTGGATGTGCGGGTATTGCTGAGCCGCGACCAACTCTCGGACCTCAGTGACGTGCTCACGCAGGTACTGGAAGCGGCGGAAGATGGTTTGATGTCACCACAGAATTTCCTCAGTGAACTGCAGAGTCTTGCCGCGACAGCGACGCGTGATCCCGAGCTGCTGGGTGCAACGACAACCACCACGGCAGGCGCCGGCAACAGCCTGGCGGATCTGGGCTTCATGCGAGAGTACATCGAAGATCTCCCCTATACGGGTGAGGTGATGGGTCTGTCACTGAATGACTGGCAGAGCTGGTCCACCCAGCGACAGATTGCCTTTCTCAATGGGCTGGAGGAAAAGATCGGCTATTACCAGGCGCTGCACGACCACACTGACCTCTGGGTCAGCCTCGACGGTGGACCCGTCAGCGGCGATTCGGTCTATCCGCTCGAACTGGAACAACTGCCCTGATAGCGGCCGGCCACTGCACGACGTGAGTACCGAGACAGGCGCGACCACTGAACCCAGGCACTCCACCATCTATCTGTTGCATGACGTGGTCAAGAACCGTGAGGCCAAGGGTGTGGCTTTCCGGCTCAGAGTACCGAGCCTGCGGATTGACCGCGGCGAGAAAATCGCCCTGATCGGGGAATCGGGCAGCGGCAAGTCCACCCTGCTGGATATGCTCGCCTTCATACTGCAGCCTTCCGCCGCCAGTGCCTTCCGCTTTCGTCCCGAGGATGAGCAGGAGCCCCTGGACGTGGATGCCTGCTGGCAGATTGGCAACCTCAACGTACTGGGTGATATGCGCAAGCGACATATCGGTTACGTCATGCAGACCGGTGGCCTGTTGCCGTACCTGTCGGTGCGCGAGAACATCAACCTCTCCCGCGGCGTGCTGGGCCTGCGGCGGGACGGCACCGTCGAGCACCTCGCCGAGCGGCTGGGCATCGCCAATCAGCTGAAGAAACGGCCAGACGCCCTCTCCACGGGCGAACGGCAGCGGGTGGCCATCGGTCGCGCGCTGGCCCATCGGCCCGCCATTGTGATTGCCGATGAACCCACTGCCTCACTGGATCCATATGCGGCAGAGAATGTCATGTCACTGTTTCTTGGCGTGGCAGAAGAGTTCAACAGCACGGTCATCCTGGCCAGTCATGCCTGGCGCCACATCAAGGAGCTCGGCTTGCGAAGGCTTGCCCACCGTACCACGCACTCCGCGGACAGCAAGCTGACCGAAACCGTGGTGAGCGGCTGAACCATGATCGGAAACCTGTTAAAGGCCTTTCGCCTCGCGACCAATGACTACCTCCATGAGTGGCAGATGTCGGTATGCTTCATCCTCGGACTGGCGGCAGTACTGGGCCCCCTGATGGTACTGTTCGGGCTCAAGTTCGGCATTATTGGTTCCATGATGGAACAATTGATCGAGGATCCCGGTAACCGTGAAATCCGTCCCGTTGGCAGCGGCCGCTACGATCAGGTGTGGCTGGAGGACGTGCGTGCGCGCCCGGATGTTGCCTTCCTGGTGCCCCGCACCCGCAGCATTGCGGCAACGATTGAACTGGCGAGCGCACATTCCTCGCGCATTGTGCCGGTGGAGCTGATTGCTTCCGGGAGCGGCGATCCACTGCTGACGCCGGATGAGCCACTGCCGGAAGGCTTCGACCGGGTAGTGTTGTCGCACAGTGCGGCTGACAAGCTGTCGGTCGAGGCAGGTGACCTGCTGGACGGCAGCCTGGCACGGCGTTATCGCGGCCTGCAGGAACGGGTTCACCTGACCTTGACCGTTGCTGCCATCGCACCGGAAAGGTCCTTCTCGCGAGACGGGGCCTTTGTCTCGGTGCAGCTACTCGAGGCACTGGAGGATTTCCGCGATGGCCGCGAGGTGCCTGAACTCGACTGGTCCGGTGCGCCGGCGGATAGCGAGCGCACCTACCCGGGTTTCCGGCTTTATGCCCATTCCATCGAGGATGTGGCGGGGTTACGCGATGCATTCGCCGACATCGGCGTCGAGGTCCACACGCAGGTGGCCTCGATCGAACTGGTGCAACGCATGGACCGAAACCTGACGGCCATCTACTGGGCAATTGCCGTGATCGGCATCGTCGGTTTCTCGCTCTCGCTCGGGGCCAGCCTGTGGGCCAATGTCGACCGCAAGCGCAAACAGCTCTCGGTACTGCGCCTGGTGGGATTTCGCACCAGGGACATTGTCTGGTTTCCGATGGTGCAGGCCCTGTTCACGGCCATTCTTGGCTGGGCGCTGGCCGTGTCTATCTATTCCATCACGGCCTTGTTGATCAATGAGATGATGGCCGAGCAAGTAGAGCAAGGGCAACTGGTGTGTCGGCTGTTGCCCCATCACTATGCAATCGCTCTGGGACTCACCTGCACTGCTGCCGTCATCGCCGCGGGCCTGGCAGGTCTGCGTTCGGCGCGGATTGAACCGTCCGAGGGCCTGCGCGAGCTGTAATGCTGAAGAAGCGCATTGCTTCTGCATACGCAAGGCTGTCAAACAGATCCCCCGGCGATTCCAACGGAAACATCCCCGTATATAGACAACCGGCGGCAGAGCCCACCGTGGTTGCATTTTCAAAATAATCAACAATACTCCAATGAAAAGGCCTATGAAAAATGACCATCAGAAGAAGACAGCCGGGAGACCGGCGCTGGGGGTTTCCGGTAGAATACCCGCTGGTTGACAGTTGCGGGTTCTATGTCCCTGTGGACCGTCGCAGAAACGTGGAGCGTCGCAAGGCCGTTACCACGCTGGAGGAGGTGGAGATTCTCCTCGATCAGTTGTACGGCAACCCCCCGCGGAACACGCCCTGACGAGGACCGGATAGTCAATCGAAGCTCTCCCGGGCCACGCACCAGTCACCATCCCGCAATGCCTGCAGCGATCCCCTGGCACCGACATCCCTGTCGGTGTTCCCGAGGAAGTACGAATCAGTCCGTACTGTCCGTCTTGCTGATCTTTTTTCCGGTGATCATCGCCTTTACCAGATGCTCATCATGCAAACGACTGGCAACAACGACACCGGCAATGTGCAGAAAAATCAGTAGCAGCATGAGATTCGACGAGACTTCGTGCAGTTCCTCCCAGAATTCCTCTGCGGCCTCATCCTCCTCATGTTCACCCTTGTGTTTTTCATGACCGCCACGGTCATCGTCGTCATCGTCATCAGCCTGGGCAGGACTGATAACGGTCAACGCAGTGGGTGCGGCTGCCAGCGGACCCAGCCCTTCCTCGATGGCATAGATCTTGAGGCCGCTTACCGTAACCACAAAAAGGCAAAGCAGCATGGCGATCACCATATAGCCACCGGCCGGGTTGTGGCCAATATAGTGTTTCGGTTTTCTGGCCAGCAACCCTTTCAGGTACTCGATGACCGTCGCGGGTGAGGTCAGGAAACTGCCGAAGCGGGCATAGTGGCTGCCGATGAACCCCCATAACACCCGGAATGCAATCAGCCCCAGAACAATGTATCCGGCATAGATATGTACATTGCTTTCTTCCTCACCGCTCAGGTAGGCAACGGTGAAACTAGCCACCAGGCCCCAGTGAAAAATCCTCACCAGTGGATCCCAAACACGAATTTCATTACTCATCATCATTACCCTCGTTTGATAGAACAGCAACCAGGCACTGGTCCTTGCACCCTCCTTCCACGGCGGTACCTGCAGGTACCGCTGCGTGGATGGGATGGATGCCAGGGCGGCAAAGCAGTATTGTCGCCCATTGAAAGATCAGCACCTCCTGAGGGAAAGTATGCGAAGTCTGCTCAAAATAATCATCGGGCCAAGGCGATACAACGTATCGTATGGGACAGATGCCCTATAACATAAGCCACTGTTTTTGAAGAGATCGTTATTATGTACCGCCACCGAAGCAAAGAAACCGTGTTGATTCTGATATTTGCCATCGTGGTCATTGCCAGTGGCGCCGACCTGTTGGCGGACCTCTCCCAGGGTGCGGATACGGAACACATGATCAAGGAAGCGATCATCGTCAGTCTTTCCATACTCGCAATTGCCTGGCTTATGTGGGGATTGCATCAGCAGCGGCTCGAGATCCGGTCGCTGCAGCAGGAACTGGAAACGGCCAACCGCTCGCAAACCCATCCAAAAAAATACGTGCTGGAGGCCCGCAAGAAACTCGGTAACGTTGTTAGCCAGCAATTTTCGGAATGGCTGCTGACAGGCAGCGAAATCGAGGTGGGATGGCTGCTCCTGAAAGGCCTGAGTCTCAAGGAAATCGCCCTGGTAAGAAACACACAGGAAAAAACCGTCCGGCAGCAGGCTTCATCGATCTACAAGAAGGCAGGGGTCAGTGGTCGACATGCCTTTTCGGCCTGGTTTATAGAGGACATTCTTTAAATTTCGTTACCCAGGTCCGATTGTTAGCGTAACCGGGCACGCTATACTGAGGCGGCGGCATGAAACCCTCAGTATTCTTACCGACCATCTTAGACAAGGAGACCCCGATGCATCCACTACAACGACCGCTGGCCTGGTTGCTTTCCGCCCTGCTAGTGCTGATGCCTGTCATGAATGTGCAGGCAGCCCTGCTGGGAACGGACACCCTGATCACATCCACCCAGTCGCAGCACACGATCGCCGATTTGCAGCAGCTGCTTGCGCGCGAGGACGCAAGGGATCAGTTGCTGGCTCTCGGCGTCAACCCGGACCAGGTCAGGGAGCGCGTCGCCAGTCTCAGTGACAGTGAACTGGCCCGCATCAACCAGGGCATCGACACCCTGAATGCCGGCGGCAGCAGCATACTCGGCGTCCTGCTGGTCATCTTTATCGTGTTTGTGATCACCGATGTCATCGGTGCAACGGACATCTTCCCGTTCATTCACCCGATAAAATAAGCCTACATGGACCACAGGGCGGCCACCCTTCGCATGGCGGGTGTGCTGCTGGGAATAGGGTTACTGGGCTGCAGCGTTACCCGGCAGACCGAGGTACTGTTGCTACAGCCGCCGGGGCAACTGCCCGCGACGACTGAGCTTGCAGACACCCCCTTCTATCCGCAACAGCGCTACCAGTGTGGTCCGGCAGCCCTGGCGACCGTCCTGCAGGCACAAGCCATCGAGGTCACTCCCGATGAACTGGTCGATGCCGTTTACATCCCGGCACTGCACGGCAGTCTGCCCGAGGAGATGGCAGCAACGGCACGCCGTTATGGGCTCCTGGCCTACCGCCTGCAAGCCTCTCTCGACGACCTGCTGACCGAGCTGGCCCGGGGCAATCCGGTGCTGGTCTACCAGAACCTCGGCCTCTCATGGCTACCCCGATGGCACTTCGCCGTAGCCATTGGTTACAGCCTGCCCGACAGGGAACTGATCCTGCGTTCCGGTACCACGCGGCGCTGGCACACCACGCTGGCCAGTTTTGAACGGACCTGGTCGCGTGGTGATTACTGGGCGCTGGTTATCCTGCCGCCCGGTGAGATCCCCGCGAGTGCCCGCATGACGGAGTATGTGCGCGCTGCCCGTGAACTTGAACAAACTGCCGGCAGCGAACAGGCCCTGCCCGCCTACCAGGCAGCAACGCTACGCTGGCCCGGCCAATCGCTGCCATGGCTGGCGCTGGGCAACAGCCACTACGCACGCAGCGAATATGCAGCGGCAGAGCAGGCATTCAGACAGGCAAGCCACGTTGCAGCGTACCAGCCCGAGGTCTGGAACAACCTGGCCTTTGCATTACTGCAGAACAGCTGCCCGCAGCGGGCCCTGCAGGCAGCACGCTGTGCCATCGACACCGCGAGTGACGATGCTGTGCGTTTCCGGGAAAGCCTGGAGGAAATCCGCCACGCGGCTACTGGCGCGGATGCACCGCATTGCCGGGCCATCAACTGCCCGGTCAGCTCATCACAGTGACGCTCCCTGCGGTAGCGCTCCGACGAAAAGATAGTACCGATAATGAACACCAGACGTGCCAAGGCCCGGAGAAACGACTGAATTCAAGCACGCATCAGGAAGTGAGTGAATCCGCAAGCGCTCCCAGCAGCTTCGCCCCGTCCCCACGCCAGGCACTGCCATGCATGCAGGCAAGTGTTGCCGGTTCTGTAGCCGCCAGCCGTTCAAGCAGCATACGGGTATTTTTCGTGTAGGAGAAATAATCCATTTTCTGCCGGAAGGCTTCACTGGGCCCGAGGATATCCTCTTCAGTAACCGGGGCAAGACCAGCGCCGCCCTGGGTAAACAGGTCGCCACACAGCAGAGTCCGCGTCAGTTCCTCTGCCATGAAACCGCATTCCCATGCGTGCGGCAGATGCGGGGCATCTACCCAGCGCATGCGGTGCCTTCCCAGGGAGATCACCTCACCGTCTGCAAGGGCGCGGGGGCTCCGGTCGGCAAGATCCTCGATGGATACCAGGGCAGCAACCGTACCACAGAGCGGCATGGATTGCGGCGCCACGGCAAGCCATTCATTCAGTGAGCCGCATTCATCTGCCTCGACATGGGAAAAACTGATATAGCGAAGCCGCTCGACCGGTAGCACACTCGCAACCGCTTCACGCACCAGAGAAAACATCTTTCTGGGTCCGGTATGGAATAACAAGGGTTCATCATCGGCAACCAGATACTGGTTGAAGGAGAAGTGGTTTCCATTTTCAAATACAACCGGTGTATTGATACGATAAATCCCCTCGGCTACCTCATGGACATTGGTCCCGGACTGGCTATTGGTAACGATCATTTCACCTTCCTCCTGATGGAAATGGACCTGGGCGGCAACGCGGTTGCGTTGTCACCAGGGCAGCCTGCGGCTACGGGTTCCTGGTTGTGATGGTTGCTGGCCAAAACGTCCCTGCACAGCGCTCGACATACCCCCCGATCTGGTTCATCGGGACCCGGTACCATCCCTCACCGCGGGTTTTCCCGGTTACTCCTCTACAGGGTACTCTCGTTCGCTGGCTTATGCCCGCCCAGGCTGACAGTGATGATTTTCAGTCTCAACAAATCACCACTCCAATGTCGACCGCCCGGCCTGCTATTAGTTCGCCGGGTAAATGAGTAAGATGAGCCCGTGAAAAGGTTAGCCGATTCCGGGAAGTTCATCGCGACAGCGGGTGAGCCCCGCAAGCAGCTGTACTACGAGCTGATCAGTGCGGGCAGTGGCCTGCTCCTGGCACTGTTCATGTGGGGGCACCTGCTGCTGGTAGGCTCCATCCTGCTGGGTAGCCGCAGCTTCGACTGGGTCGCAGGCATGTTGGAAGAGTACTCCATTGCCCGACCGACGGTGGTCGTGATTATCGGCATCTTTCTGGTCCACGCGCTATTGGCCAGTCGCAAGATCCCGGCGCAGCTCCGCGAACGCAAGACGATGCAGCAGCTGGCAAGGCGATTGAAGGAGGCCGGATTGGGCCATCCGGCCGGGCAATCTGGATACCCGGCCTTACAGCCACACCTGGAGTCCATGCTCTGGATCTGGCAGGTAAGGACCGGGATGATCATGCTCGTGCTGGGCAGTTTTCACCTCATCCTGCTTGGCCTGGACATCTATACCCCGCTGTTTGGCACCCACACAGGGATTGAGGCCGTCAGTTCCATGAAACGGGTCCAGTTGGGCTTGTGGCCC
>JAJDNX010000063.1 GCA_022340485.1 Gammaproteobacteria bacterium
TAGCGCATGCGGTAGGCGATCTCCTCGATACAGGCCACCTTCAGACCCTGGCGTTGTTCGATCGCCTCGATAAAGGTTGCCGCCTGCAGCAGGGACTCATGGGTACCGGTATCGAGCCACGCTGTACCACGGCCCATTCGCTGCACATTGAGCGCCTGCTGCTGCAGGTAGATCGAATTTACATCGGTGATTTCCAGTTCGCCGCGTGCCGACGGAGACAGGCTGGCCGCGATATCCACCACCCCGGCATCATAAAAATACAGCCCGGTCACCGCGTAGCGGGACCTTGGTCGCGCTGGTTTCTCTTCTATACTCACCGCCTGGCCCTGCTCGTTGAATTCCACCACGCCGTAGCGCTCGGGGTCGCGCACCCGGTAGGCAAACACCGTCGCGCCCTTCGTCAGGGACGCGGCCTGCTGCAGGCTGGTTGCCAGGCCATGGCCATAGAAGATGTTGTCGCCCAGGATCAGGCAGGCCGGTTGCCCGTCCAGGAAGTCACGCC
Source organism: Gammaproteobacteria bacterium (assembly GCA_022340485.1). Classification (GTDB taxonomy): domain Bacteria; phylum Pseudomonadota; class Gammaproteobacteria; order UBA9214; family UBA9214; genus UBA9214. The sequence goes on from JAJDNX010000063.1 coordinate 503, forward strand.
CGATCAGGAAGGCCTCGGCCAGCCCGCCCGGCGCCGGTTGTTCGGCATACTCGAGGGACAACCCCAGCTGGCTGCCATCACCCAGCAGTTGCCTGAAGCTGGGCAGGTCCTGCGGGGTAGAGATCAGCAGGATCTCGCGAAGTCCGGCCAGCATCAGGGTCGACAGCGGGTAGTAGATCAGCGGCTTGTCATACACCGGCATCAGCTGTTTGCTGACCGTAAGGGTCAACGGGTAGAGCCGCGTGCCGCTGCCACCGGCAAGAATGATGCCTTTCATATCAGTTACCTGAGCGATTTAGCTGGACCGCAGTAGGGATGATCTCCAGCTGCTTATTGCAACTGCCCGGGTGGTACAAACCCGCCTGGCATCACGGCCCCGCCGCCGAACAGAAACTTTTCCATTTCCTTCTCGAGGAACTTGCGCGACTCGGGATCAATGGGTGAGATGCGGTGCTCGTTGATGAGGATGGTCTGGTGCTTGAGCCACAACTGCCAGGCCTCTTTGGAGATACCCTCAAAGATGCGTTGTCCCAACTCGCCGGGATAGGGTGGCCGGTCCAGTCCTTCGGCCTCTTTACCCAGTTTTACGCAGTGTACCATTCGTGTCATGTTGCTCTCGCTGTTGTAAAACTCCTGTCAGTCGCTGCAGCAGCACCTCCACCGGCGCCGCCAGTCCGCGCTGCCCGCCCCCTGTTGGGTTATACCAAAGCAGCCCCGCGTCTTCCATCACTGCAGTCGCTGCTTCCTTCGCCTGCAACAGCAGTGGACGAATATCCAGGTGAAAATGGCTGAAGGTATGCCGCATCACAGGCCAGCGACCGACCTCACCAGCCACAATACCCAGTGTCCCCCGGCACCAGCTGATGGCATCTTCTTCCACGCCCAGCTCCGGAAAACTCCACAGCCCCCCCCAGATACCGGCCGGTGGCCGTTTTTCCAGCAGCACTTCACCGTGATCGTTACACAATAGCAACAGGCACACCGTACGCACCGGCATGGCCTTTTTGGGTCGTGGCGACGGGTAATCAGCTTGCCGACCGCTGGCCAGTGCCGCACAGCCGTCCTGCAGCGGGCAGACATCACAGCGCGGACGCGAACGACTGCAGACGGTAGCGCCCAGGTCCATGATGGCCTGAGTGTAGGCAGCACTATCCTGTGCCGGGGTATGCTGTTCGGCAAGCGCCCATAACTGACGCTGTACCGGTGCCTGCCCGGGCCATCCCGCCAGCGCGTGATATCGCGCCAGGACCCGTTTCACATTCCCGTCCAGAATCGGGTGTGACTGCCCGCAGGCGAGCGCAAGAATGGCGCCGGCTGTTGAACGCCCCACACCCGGCAGCGCGGCCACCTCGTCAAATGCCTGCGGAAATACTCCGTGATGCCGTTCAAGCACCTGCCGGGCCGCGGCATGCAGGTGCCGCGCGCGTGCGTAGTATCCCAGGCCTGACCAGTAATGCAACACCTGGTCCTGCCCGGCCCGTGCCAGGGTCGCCACATCAGGGAAACACTGCATGAAGCGTTCGAAATAGGGAATCACAGTGGCGACCCGGGTTTGCTGCAACATGATCTCTGACACCCACACACGATAGGGGGTCGGCTGCACCTGCCAGGGCAGGTCCCTGCGCCCGTGTTGCGCATACCAGTCGAGCACACGCTCACTGAAGGTCCTGACCTGCTCACTGCGCCTTGGCATGGACCGCTACCTCGATATGCCTTGCCGTCTCGGCGACTTCCCACACCAGCTTGCGCTTGATCAGCCACCCCCCGATTACGGGTGGCACCCAGAAATCGGGCTCGAAGCTGTTGCTGAACACCAGTTCCGTGGAGGCGCCACTGGGGGTCAGCTGCCAGCGCGCGACACCACTGCGAAAATCACTGCCCTCCGGCACAATCACCGCCTCGATGGCATGTCCAGACAGCAGGGTGACATCCTGTACCTGTTGCACGCGTTTGCAGAACGTCAACAGGCATACCTTGATGACACTGCGAACGCGCCGGGTATCCGGGGGCCGCGTGCTGAGCAACTGGCTTTCTTCGATGTCAGGATTAATGGCGTCAAGGTTGTCAAAATCAGTGATCGATCGGTATACCGTATCGAGCGGCGCGTCAATGCGTGCCGTGACCGTCAGGGTGTAACGATCCCCCTCATGGCTCACCCGGGAAGCCAGGATGTCCCCGGCCTGCGATACGGATGACAGCAGCCACAGGACGGCAAACACAGAAAGGCAGGGTTTATCGCCACCGAATCCACAGAAAAACACGACTAGATCCTGGCAAGGTACTCTATGCTGTGTTTTTTCGTGGCTTCCATGGCTATGAAAAAACAATGGACACACCGCTTGGTTTGGTTCGGCATCGCCATTGCTACCAGGGCGAAACTTATTTATCAAACAGGCCCTTGAGCAAAGAATCCGGGATTTCCGTACCGAGTTTCTTCTCCAGTTTCTCCTTTTCCTTCTCGACTCTCTTGCCCACTTCCGCCTTGGCCGCATCGGTCATAACCGACGCCAGATCCGGGGTATAGGTTGGCTTGCTGAAGGTACCTCCGACATGTACCGGTATGGACACACCCTTGAGTTTCTGTTCGTACTTGCCTCCCCACCCTTGCAGGGACCCAACAAGCTTGGTGGTCAAGGTATAGTCAATGGTTTCCTTCGGCAGACTCACTTCCCCGGCACCATTGATGCTCATCAACGGCGACTCCATAAACAGGTCATTATTTTTAACCAGGCCATTGGTCACGGTCGCCGTGCCGCGCAGCAGGGCATAGTCAGTTTGATTCGGCTCCTCCTGTTTTGGTATCGGCTGTCCCTCAAGCTGGGCCTGCGCCGCACGGATCAGGGCGGCAATATTCACACCCTTGATGGCACCGTCTGTAAAGGAAAATTCCGTGGTGCCATTGAGGGTCTGAATCATCGCGTCAACGGTATCACCGGCGCCCTCCAGGCTGGCCTTGAGCATGGCAGTGCCCAGCAACTTGTCATCTCCCGTCAGGTCCTTGAGCAGCGGGCCGGCCTGCACGCCGCTGAGTGATTCCTTTACTGAAAATCGCGGCGTGTCCTTGCGTGCATCCAGCTTCACATCCGCGTTAATGGTGCCCTCGTACAGTCGCGCCGCCAATGGACTGATGTTCAGGACACCATCCTTCGCCCGGATCTGGATCTGGACCTCATGGGAGCTCAGGTTAAAGGCCTTGAACCGGGCAATGCGTACATCACCGTTCAGATCCAGTTGCCGCAAGGGCTCCAGCGGCAGCTTGTCGGATTGTGCCGATGCAGTGCCTGCGCCCCTGGTGCCCTCTGCAGTGGCCGCGTCTTTCCGTGGTGCGACCTTGACAGCATCCTCCTCACCACCCGCCGGTGGCAGGTAGCGATCAAGGTCGATCTGGTCCAGCGACAACGTGAACGTGATCGCCGGTGCAGCGAAGGACTTTACCTTGAACTCCCCGGTGAGGGATGTCTCATCCAGGTGCGCAGTCAGGGCACTGGCTGCAAAATGCTGCAACGAGGCATCCCATGACAGCTCCGCATTGGCCTTTTGCAGGACATTGTCGTCTGCGGTCACTGGCACCTCTTCACCCAGCCCCTGAAACAGCTTGCGCGGCACAAACTCGGCAACTGCTAGGGTACCCTTGAAAGCTGGCGCATCCGTAGTGATGCCGGTGCCGGAAGCCGCCGCCGTGACGTGCAGCCCCAGTGTATCCAGCACGATATTGGGCAATGTCAGGGTCTGCGCTGCCAGGTCCACTGCGATATCGGATGTCAGTGTAGCCATGACCTGTCCCGCCGGCAGGCTGTCACCTTGTGCATCCAGCTGCAGTTTCGCGGCAGTGATGGTGATGGCGCTGAAATCCGTAGCCACCAGCAGTTCGCCGCGCAGTGATACCCCGGTCTCGATGAGCGGTTGCTTTTGCGACAACTGCATCTGCAGATCCAGATCAAAGGCTTCGCCCGGCACGATGGCACCTGTGGTCAGGGACTGAATATTCGCCACATAATGGCTGTCGGTTGACTGGTCGTCCCAGCGGATCGTCGCATCTTTGATCTCGATTCCGCCGATGGCAAGGCGCTCCAGCCCGCTGCCACCACGATCGGCAGGGTGTGGTGCAGCGGTTTCTTCCTGTGGCTCCGCGGCAGCGGTGAGATCCGCCCAGTTGGTTACCCCTTGTTTGTCCTTGGCAAGATGCAGCTGCAACCCGGACAAGCGGATCTTGTCCACTTCCAGCTGCTTGTGCAGCAATGGCAACAACTTGACCCGGACCTGGACAGTTTGCATGCGTGCCATCGACGGTTCGTCAAAGCCGGCGGCATTACTGAATTTCGTTGGACCGATATCCAGTCCCAGCCAGGGAAACACGGACAGCGAAATATCACCCTCAATCGTCAGGGTTCGCCCCGTCTGCTCTTCGACGGCCTTGGCGATATCCGCCTTGTAATCGTTGGGATCAACCACCATGGGCAACACCACGGCGGCGATGGCAAGCAGCGCAAGCAGCGCAAGCAACAACCAGAGAATGAATTTCAGAAACTTACCCATAGGGGATTCCTTATAGTAACGACACCTTGCCCTGTAACGCCTTGCAACCCGTTTCTACCAGGACCGGGTTATTTGCAGGGTAGTGTGACGCACAGACACCCATAAGAAAAGGGGTATGCGGTTCCCCGCACACCCCTTGCTGTAGTCACCGGCACTGCACGATGCCGGCAATGATCGTCAGGGATACTTACACACCCTTATCGACATTAGCCACGGGGGCACGATCCTGCAGACGTGCCTTGTGAGCCGCTTCGATTTCCGCACGACGGGCGTCAGCAGCCTTGTTATGCTCATCCATACGAGCCTGCATCTCGGCGATACGTGCATTGTGCTCTTCCAGCATCTGACTAGGCATACCGTTCATGGGTGCACGGGCCTCGGCAGCCTTCCTGTGCTCCTCCATGCGGGCTTCCATCTCGGCGACGCGTGCCTCGTGCTGCTCCTGCCTCTGGCTGAAGCTGTCAGCCATCGGTGCACGGGCCTCGGCAGCCTTCCTGTGCTCTTGCATGCGGGCTTCCATCTCGGCGATGCGTGCCTCATGCTGCTCCTGCCTCTGGCTGAAGCTGTCAGCCATCGGTGCACGGGCCTCGGCAGCCTTCCTGTGCTCTTCCATACGGGCATCCATCTCGGCGATACGTGCCTCTCGCTCTTCCATCATCTTGGCACGCATAGCAGTGATTTGAGCACGCTGGTTGGCATAGTATTCAGCAGCCTGCTGCTGAGCCTTCTGCATATTCTCAAGGTACTGTGCCTGCTGGTCAGCGATTGCCTGCTGCTGTTCTTCCGTCAATTCAACGGCTGGCTGAACCGGGGCGTACCCATAAGGAGCATAGCCATAGGGACCGCCGTTGTAACCACGAGGGCCGTCGTAACCATTGTCACCCCAGCCCCAGGCAAGGGCAGAGGTAGAAGCCACTGCAACCGTGGCAGCAAACAGTACTGTAGTGATTTTGTTCATGAGTAGATTCTCCAAGCGTTTGTATTGTAGAGGTTTAAAAATTCTTTTCGGGAAAGCGACTCCCACGACATGATAAGTATATTAACGAATTCTTATAAATCAATAAGTATTTACTTATATGCTTATAAGTATTTTTGCGGGGTCTGGCTGGATTGGAGCGGGTGATGGGAATCGAACCCACGTTTGAAGCTTGGGAAGCTCCAGTTCTACCATTGAACTACACCCGCGATCGCGTGTTCGTGCGGCAGTTTACAACCGACAATGGTCAGGAGTCACCATCTGAAGGAGAGGAAATGCTTCATCGCGATGACAACAGCGAGCAGATTCTGCTGGAATCGGGTACTTTCAGAAATCAAGCCAGGGACATTCCTGCAAAGACAGAAATCCAGTAAGGTACGCACTAAAAGTAAAGAACAGGATTCCAGCCTTCCACTTGATCCGGCTGGACGGAAGAATCAGCGCATACCTGACAGGAAGGGCATCCCGTGGACACCATTCTTCACCACTGCACGACACCGGCAAGGCGTTACAAAATCTCCATCGCCCTGATTGCCTTCACTTTACTGGTCTTGACACTCGGTGGCTGCAGCGAACAAACCGACGAACTAAAAGGTGGCGCACCCGAAGTCACCGTCATCAAGATAGAACCCAGGGACGTTCCGGTTTCAGCGGAGTTTGTCGGCAAGACCGCCAGTTCCCGCCGCGTCGAGATCCGTTCACGGGTAGAGGGTTTTCTAGAGAACCGTAACTACGTCGAGGGTTCCATGGTTGAAGCCGGCCAGGTGCTGTTCGAGATGGACAAGAAACCGTTCGAGGCACAACTGAACGCTGCCAAAGCCGAGCTGGCCCAGCAACAGGCACGCATGGAAACGGCGCGTTCCAATTTGAAGCGAGTGAGGCCACTGGCAGAGAAAAAGGCCGTGGCACAGAAAGAGCTTGATGACGCAGAGGGCTTCTATCATGAATCTGCCGCGGCGGTGGAACAGGCGCAGGCCAGGGTTGTACAGGCGGAGCTGGATCTCGGTTATTGCACCATCACTACACCGGTCACCGGTCTGTCAAGTTATGCCGTCATGCAGGAAGGTGCTTACGTTGGTATCGGTGACAGCCTGCTCACCTATGTCGCCCAGCTCGATCCGATGTGGGTTGAGTTCAGTATCTCCGAGAATCAAATGCTCAAGCGCAAGGACGACGTCAAGCGGGGCATTATCGTCGATCCTGTAGGCCAGGATTTTGTCATTCAAGTCGTACTGGCGGATGGTTCGGTCTATCCACATACCGGCAAGATCACCTTTGCCGATGCCTCCCTCAGCGAAGCCACCGGGACCTTTCTGATCCGTGCCGAGGTTGACAACCCGGATAATCAGCTTCGCCCGGGACAGTTCGTGCGGGCCTATCTGAAGGGCTCGATACGACCCGATGCCATATTGATTCCGCAGGAAGCCGTTCAACAGGGCGCCCAGGGCAGTTTCGTGTGGGTGATAGACACGGCAGGCAAGGCAGAATTCCGCCCCGTCAAGCTGGGCCCCTTGCATCACAAGGACTGGTTCATCGATGAGGGACTTGCAGCGGGTGACACCGTGGTCGTCAGCGGTGCATTGAGGTTGCGTCCCGGCATCCCGGTAAGGATTACCGAATCGGCCGTTCAGGCGTCAGCGGACTCCACTACGAACGCGAACTAGGCGCACCGCATGATCTCTGCGACCTTTATCCAGCGCCCGATCCTGTCGTCGGTGCTCTCCATCATCGTGGTGATTGCCGGGCTCGTCGCCATGACCAGTCTGCCGATCAACCAGTACCCGGCCATTACCCCGGTACAGGTAACGGTCAGCGCCAGTTATCCGGGGGCGGATGCCGAGACCGTGGCCAACACGGTCGCCGCACCCATCGAGACGCAGATCAACGGCGTCGACAACATGCTCTACATGCAATCCACCAGCTCGGCCACCGGTAATATGACACTTACCGTGTACTTCGACATCAATACCGATCCGGACACCGCCGAGGTACAGGTCAACAACCGCGTCAGCCTGGCACTGCCGGAATTGCCGGACACGGTGCGCAGCACCGGTGTCAAGGTGGAGAAACGTTCCTCCAGCATTCTATTGCTGATCGGTATCAATTCACCCGACGGACGCTATGACGAGAAGTTCATCGGCAACTACGCCAACCTCTATGTACTGGATGCACTGAAGCGCGTGCCGGGTGCCAATCAGGCGTCGATCATGGGTCTGCCGGATCTCGCCATGCGCATGTGGCTGCAACCCGAACGCATGGCCGGCCTGTCCATCACGCCGACCGATATCCAGCAGGCAGTCAGCCAGCAGAATCAGCAGTTCGGCGCCGGGCGCCTCGGTCAATCACCCACCAAGGAACCGGTCGAGATGACCTACCCGGTTGTTACCCAGGGGCGTTTCTCGGAACCCGCCGAGTTTGATGACATCATCCTGCGGGCCGACCCCAACGGCACCGCCATCGTGCGCTTCAGGGATGTCGGATACGCCGAGGAAGGACAAAAGAGCTACATGCTGCGCTCTACCCTGAACGGCAGCCCGGCGACCTTCGTTGCGGTCTATCAGCAACCGGGCTCGAACGCCCTCGAAGTCGCCGAGAACGTGCGCGCTGAAATGGAAAAGCTGAAACAGAGTTTTCCGGAAGGCATCAGTTACAAGGTCTCTTTTGACACCACCAAGGTCATCGCGGCATCCATTGATGAGGTCTTCGAGACTCTGATCATCGCCATCATTCTGGTGGTGCTGGTGACCTACCTGTTCCTGCAAAAGGTCAACACCACCCTGATACCGACCATCGCCATTGTGGTCTCTGTGATCGGCACTTTCATCGGCATGTCTGCACTGGGCTTTTCCATCAACCTGCTGACCCTGTTCGGGCTGGTGCTGGCAATCGGTATCGTCTGCGATGATGCCATCGTGGTAGTGGAAAACGTGGAGCGCAATATCGAGGATCTCGGCCTGTCGCCGAAAGACGCAACTTTCAGGGCCATGGAGGAAGTCACCGGGCCGGTGATCGCCACCACACTGGTACTGATTGCCGTATTTGTACCCGTGGCCTTCATGCCGGGGACTACCGGCGTGCTCTATAAACAGTTTGCCATCACCATCGCCATCTCGGTGGCCATATCCAGTTTCGTGGCCTTGACCCTGACACCGGCGCTGTCTGCCATCCTCATCAAGCCGTCCAGCGGAAAACCTGGTGGTTTTTTCAAGTGGTTCAACAACTGGCTGGAAGGTATTACCAATCATTATGCCCATGGCGTCAACCTGACCATGAAGCGCGTGCTGCTGGCGATGATTGCCCTGGGTGCGATGCTGTTCGGAACCGCCACCCTGTTCAAGGTCATTCCAGGCAGTTTCGTACCCCCCGAAGACCAGGGCTATCTTTTCGCAGCCATCATCCTGCCGGATGGCGCCAGCCTTGACCGTAGCCAGGCCCTGACCCAGAAGGTCGCGGAGATTTTCGCCGAACATCCGGCCGTGCAGGACTACTCGGCGCTTGCCGGTTACAGCCTCATCGACGGCCAGTTCAAAACCAACACCGGCACCGTGTTTGTCGCGTTGAAGGATTTCGATGAACGACAGGAAGCGGGTATGTCGGCGAGCGATGTGATCGCCTACACAGCCCCCAAGTTGCAGGCACTGCAGGAAGGCATTGCCATTCCCATCAACCCGCCCTCGATCCCGGGACTGGGCACCCAGGGTGGCTTCGAGTTATGGCTGCAGAACCGTGGCCAGGGAGGAGCCAGGCGGCTTCAGGAAGTCGCCAAGGAACTGATTGCGAAGGCGAATGAACGGCCGGAAGTGACGCGACTCAACACCACCTTCAATGCCGCGTCACGGCAGTTGATGACCGAAGTGGATCGCGCCAAGGCTGAAACCCTGGGTGTATCGGTACCGGATGTGTATGCCGCCCTGCAAACCTTGTTTGGCTCGCTGTATGTCAGCCAGTACAACAAGTACGGGCGTGTCTGGCAGGTCATTCTGCAAGCCGAACCGGAGTTTCGCGAAAAGCCAGAAGACATCCAGAATATTTTTGTGCGGCAACGCAAGGGCGAGATGGTACCGTTGTCGTCCGTAGTCACATCCCGTTTTGTTAGCGGCCCCGACCTGCTGCCACGCTTTAACGGCTTCATGGCCGCGAAAATCACCGGCGATGCCGGTAGCGGTTACAGCTCCGGCCAGTCGATTGCAACCATGGAAGCAGTTGCCGAAGAAATACTGCCGGAAGGTTTCACCTATTCCTGGGCCGGCCAGGCCTACGAGGAAAAAAAGGCCAGCGGTTCTTCGGCCATCATCTTCGCCTTTGCCCTGGTGATGGTGTTTCTTATCCTGTCTGCACAGTATGAGCAATGGTCACTACCGCTCGCCGTGATCACCGCCGTGCCCTTCGGTATCTTCGGAGCACTGGTCTCGGTATGGTTACGCGGCATGGAGAACGATGTCTATTTCCAGATCGGCCTGGTGACGCTCATCGGCCTGGCAGCCAAGAACGCCATCCTCATTGTCGAGTTTGCCGAACTGAAATACAGAGAGGGGCTGTCCGCCTTTGATGCCGCACTCCAAGCCGCGCGATTGAGGTTGCGCCCGATCCTGATGACCTCTCTGTCGTTCATCCTCGGCTCCATGCCATTGGTGCTGGCCAGCGGCGCGGGTGCCGCCTCGCGCCACTCCATCGGTACCGGCATCATTGGTGGCATGATTGGCGCGACCACACTGGCGCTGTTCTTTGTGCCGCTGTTTTATTACCTGATCATCAGCATGAAGGAAAAAATGGCCGGCGGCCGGATTACCGACAGTGCGACTGAAACGCCTGCAACGGATCACAGTAACAAGGACGTCTAGCAGTCATCCCCAGTCATAATGAAGGATATAGAACCAATACAGCTGACCACCGCTAATGTTTGCAATAGCCAAGGAATCCACGAAAGACCACGAAAAGATTTCTACTGGTGAGGTATTTTTTCGCGTTCTCTCCGGGATTCCATGGCCACAATTTCTATCGTTTTCAGCTTGAAGGATTACTCGTATGCGGAAACTTGCAGCTCTGATGATCCTGCTGACCAGTGTCAGCGCTTGCACTGTCGGTCCGGACTATGTGAAACCTGCAGTCGATATTCCGGAAGACTGGCGTTACAGCATCGAGGACCCCCGCGGTACGGTAAACACCCGCTGGTGGGAACAGTTCAATGATCCGGTACTGGACGCATTGATCAATGAAGCACTGGTAAATAACAAGGACGTGCGCATTGCGGCGGCCCGTGTGGAGGAATACGCAGCACGGGTGGACATCACCCGCTCGGGCTTCTATCCGCAGATCGGTTATGATGGCGCGGCCAGCCGCAACAGCACCTCGGAGGATGCCGCCAGTGCCCTGCCTGCCGGTACACCGCGCATCAATGACAGTTATCTTGCCGCGGTGAATGTGGGCTGGGAAGTGGATGTCTGGGGCCGTATTCGCCGTGCCACCGAAGCCAGCCGGGCACAATTACTTGCAGCAGAGGAAGTCCGGCGCAGCGTTATTCTGACACTGGTATCCTCCGTTGCCAGCAGCTATATCAACCTTCGCAACCTCGATCGCCAGCTGGAGATCGCCATGCGAACCCTGGAATCCCGCGGCAAATCAGTCGAACTGTTTGAAATCAAGTTCGAGGGCGGCGTGGTATCGGAGCTTGAGGTTGCACAGATCCGCTCGGAGTATGAACAGGCCGCGGTAACCATACCCAGCCTGGAACGCCAGATTGCCCTGCAGGAGAATGCACTTTCCATACTGCTTGGGCACAATCCCGGGGATATACCCCGTGGCAAAACAATCGACAAGCTCGCGCTGCCGCAAGTACCCGAGGGCCTGCCCTCGGAGCTGCTGGAACGCCGCCCGGATATCCAGCGTGCGGAACAGGAACTGGTTGCTGCCAATGCCCAGATCGGCGTGGCGCGTTCGCAATACTTCCCGACCATCTCGCTGTCCGGCCTGTTTGGCTACGCCAGTGCCGAGCTCTCCGACCTGTTGCAGGGCTCCTCGGAAATCTGGGGGATTGGCGCAGATGCACTGGGACCAATCTTCACCGGTGGACGGGTCAGCAGCCAGGTACGCGCCGCGGAGGCGGTACAGCGACAGGCACTCGTTAGCTATGCGCAAACGGTACAGGGCGCCTTCCGCGAAGTGGATGATGCACTCATCTCAAGCGTCAAGCGCCGAGAAGAGCTTGCGGCGCAGGGGCGGCGAGTCGCGGCACTGCAGCGCTATGCAAGGTTTGCCCAAATCCGTTACGACGAGGGAGAGGTCAGCTACATCGAGGTACTGGACTCGGAACGACGCCTGTTCGATGCCGAGCTGCTCTATACCCAGAGCATGGACGAGGTCTATTCTTCACTGGTTAACCTCTACAAGGCCATGGGAGGCGGCTGGATCCAGCAAGCAGAAGCCTTGGCCAACGAGACCGACTATGCACCCGGCGAAACTGAACGGGAAAATTTCAACTGGTTCATGAAACGCACACAGCCCGAGGCCCTGGGAAATGCCGCCGGCAGCTAGCGATTTGCTGCGCGCCAGATTCTTTACAACAACCACGAATTCCGCGAAGAACGTGAACCGATTTCTTGTCAGGAATTTATTTTTCCTGTTTTTAGCGGACTCCGTGGCCATGACATTTTTCAGGCTGAAACCGTGCCCGCTCACTGCGCAAATTCAAGGCTGGCGACAGGCCCTAGCGCTTCGTGTATTGCTGCCATGGGGATCGCGTCCCCATGCAACGGGTATGACCAGTACTGGCATTCCATCTGCATGACATTCGGCTGGGTATCCGATTGCAAATACAGGGTCCGATAGAAACGCATGGTATTGGGGTAGTTGACCCACTCCTGGGATATTGTTGCACGGGTAATGGTAAAGGTACCCGCGGCCACTGCACCCGGCCCCAGCTTGCGGACCTCCAGCTGACATCCCACGTCCCAATTATCCAGCCCTGCAGCAACCTTGCCGTGCTGGATATTGATGTGTGCCTTCCCGGAGGGGACCTTCAGGTCCTGGTGCAAAACCAGCCTGGAACCGGACGGGATACTGTAGTAGTTTGAGTTGACGTCTTTGGTAACGGCCATGGGGTTACAGCCTGCGAGTGTCGCAGCCAGCAACATAAGCGGGACTAACAGGGCCTGCCGTAGACGGCAAATACCGGGAAATTTCATATACAAACTCCTTTGCGCTACACTGATTGCAAACCAGTTCTGCAATGCAAAGCCTAGTTCACAATCAGGAGAATTGCCATGCCACGTCGCCAGCTGTTCAGCCGCACCCGCCGCATCGCATTGCAATCCATTGGCATGCTGGGTGGATTGGTCGCCGCGCGACAGGTTCACGCACACCATACCGACACGCATTTCGAAGACGCATCGAAGCATCGTATTGTGTACCAGTGCAATAAGGCAGACCCCGAGTACCTGCAACACGTGCTGTTCTCGGTCGGTGAGATGCTGCGCAAGTACGCTGACGATATCGAGATCGTGGTCGGCGTGTTCGGTCCCGGCATCCACCTCATCGCAGATCTCCCGCTACGCCCGATTCCTCCGGAACTGCAGCAAAGCGCCAGCTCTCTGGCTCAATACGGGGTTTCCTTTCATGCCTGTGGCAATACCCTGAAGGCAATGGG
>JAJDNX010000077.1 GCA_022340485.1 Gammaproteobacteria bacterium
GCTAGAAAAAGGTACCTTCTATCGGTGAGGAGGCACTGGCAAAGCGCTTGCGGGGGATGCGCCCGGCAAGGTAGGCCTCGCGGCCGGCCTCGATGCCCTTCTTCATTGCCGAAGCCATCATCACCGGGTCGCGGGCGCCGGCAATGGCGGTGTTCATCAAAACCCCGTCGCAGCCCAGTTCCATGGCCAGTGCGGCATCCGAAGCCGTGCCGACGCCGGCGTCGACGAGTATTGGTACGGTTGCATTCTCGACGATCGTCAGGATGTTGTATGGATTGCGTATACCGAGACCGGAGCCAATCGGGGCCGCCAGAGGCATCACTGCGACACAGCCCAGTTCCTCGAAACGCTTGGCAATGATGGGATCATCGTTGGTGTAGACCATGATCTTGAAACCGTCCTTTACCAGTACCTCGGTGGCCTGCAGTGTCTGTATGATGTCAGGGAACAGGGTCTTTTCATCACCCAGTACCTCGAGCTTGACCAGGTCATGACCATCCAGCAGCTCACGTGCCAGTCGGCAGGTGCGTATTGCATCGTCGGCGGTATAGCAACCGGCGGTGTTGGGCAGCAGGGTATAGTGCTGCGGTGAGATCACATCCAGCAGGTTGGGTTCGTTTGCATGCTGACCGATATTGGTACGGCGAATGGCCACGGTGACCATCTCGGCACCACTCGCTTGCGTCGCGGCACGCGTCTCTTCCAGGTCCCGGTACTTGCCGGTACCGACCAGCAGGCGCGAGTGATATTCGACCCCGGCGATGACTAAGGGGTCGCTGTTAATGGCAGCAGATGGGTGCATGACAGTGGACATAGACAGTAAGCTCTTTAATACTTGAACAGGGTTGATACAGCTCAGGCGCGTGGCAGACAGCTATCCGCCACCAATGGCATGCACGATTTCAATCCGGTCGCCTGGCTGAATGATATGGGTGTCAAACGTGCTGCGTGGCACGATTTCCCGGTTGACCTCCAGGGCCAGTCGTTTACCCGTCAGGCCGAGGTCTTCCAGCAGCTGGCTGGCGCTGAGGCGGTCGGGGCATTCCCGTTGGTCACCGTTCAGGATGATGTGCATGCTTTCTATCTACCGGGCTGAATGATGTTGGACTATTCTACCGTAAACGCGGGATCTTCGGTCATTCTACGGAGAGTTGGCAAGCAATGGCAGAACTGACAGAAGATATTATTTCCACCGAAATTGCAGGGACACTCGATGGTCTGATGCTGCAGCGCATCAGGCGCAGCCCCGAAAGTCTTGCCTATCGCAGTTTTGACGCCGACAGCAAACGCTGGCGTGATACCCGCTGGAGTGAGGTCGGTGAGCAAATTGCCCGCTGGCAGGCGGCCCTGGCAGCAGAGGACCTGTTGCCGGGAGAGCGGGTGGCCGTGCACCTGCGCAACAGCAAGGAATGGGTGTTTTTTGACCAGGCGGCGCTTGCCTGTGGCCTGGTGGTCGTGCCGCTGTATACCGATGACCGACCTGACAATATCGCCTATATCATGAGCGACTCCGCGGTGAAGGTATTACTGGTGCAGGACGCCGCTGTCTGGCAGCGGCTGGGTCCGGCTCTGGCCGGGCAGGATGACCTGCAGCGTGTGTTGATACTCGACGGGTCCAAGGCGGCGACCACCAAGGTACTGCAGGACAAGCGCGTGCAGCTGGTGTCAAACTGGCTGCCGGCCTCGGCTGCACCGTTACAGCAGCGCAATGGCGATCCGCATGCGCTGGCATCGATTGTCTATACCTCCGGCACTACCGGTCGCCCCAAGGGTGTGATGCTGACCCATCACAACATGCTGTCGATTGCGCATTCTGCACTGACCATGATTGATGTCTTCCAGGAGGACCTGTTCCTGTCCTTTTTGCCACTGTCACACACACTGGAGCGCACCGCCGGTTATTACCTCCCGGTGATGTCCGGTTCAGCCGTCGCCTATGCGCGTTCCATACTGCAGCTGGCGGAGGACCTGCAGAATATCCGTCCTACCGTAATGATCGCGGTGCCGCGTATTTTCGAACGTGTGTTCGCACGTATCCAGGGGCAGCTGGAGAAGCAGTCCGGATTCAAGCGGACACTCTTTAACCTCACGACCGGGGTCGGTTGGCACCGTTTTGAACGCCAGCAAAGGCGTGCCGGCTGGCATCCACGCCTGCTGTTATGGCCGCTGCTGAACAGGCTGGTTGCAACCAAGATTACGGCAAAACTCGGTGGCCGGCTGCGTCTCTCAGTGAGTGGCGGTGCGGCGCTGTCGAGGCAGGTGGCGCAGATATTCATTGGCCTGGGCGTACCGATCCTTCAGGGCTACGGCCTGACCGAGACCAGCCCGGTCATCAGTGTCAATGTGCCCGAAGACAATGAGCCGGGCAGTGTCGGTATACCCCTGAACGGTGTCGATGTACGCATCGGCGAGGATGAAGAATTGCTGGTGAAGACACCGGGCATGATGCGCGGCTACTGGAATAACCATGCCGCGACCCTGGAGATCATCGATGCCGATGGCTGGCTGCACACCGGTGACCAGGCGCGCATCGACAACGGCCATATCTATATCACCGGGCGTATCAAGGACATCCTGGTACTCTCCAATGGCGAAAAGGTTCCGCCGATGGACATGGAACTCGCCATCAGCCTGGTGCCGGCCATCGAACAGGTGCTGGTGATCGGTGAGGGTGAGTCTTTTCTCGCTGCGATTGCCGTACTGGGAAAGGAAGAGTGGCGGCAACTGGCGTCACGATTCAAGCTGGATGCTGATGACACTGCCAGCTTGAATAATGAAAGGCTGCAGTCGTACCTGTTGAATGAAATCAAGGGCCGCTTAAAGGACTTTCCCGGTTATGCCAAGGTGCGACGTCTTATCCTGTCACTGGAACCCTGGACCGTGGACAATGGCTTGCTGACTCCGACGCTGAAGGTAAAGCGTGCGCGCGTACTGGACAAGTTTGCCGAAGAAATAAAAGTGCTCTATGAGAAGGACCCGGTAAGACGGTAGTGTTGGTTGCCGGCTCTGGTATTCGATCGCCACTGAAGCACACGGAAAAACACGGAGTGATTTCAGATGAGTCTTTTATGCTTGCATGCATTTCCCTGGAAAAAACTATATTTGTCCTGAATCAAGCTTGCACCAGTACAAGAACCTTGCAGCGCTACCAGCTCATGTAGGCAAAGCCCTGTTCCTGCAATTGCATGATGTCATCCACGCCGATAGGCACTACCTTCGCAAACGGCAGTATATCTGTCTCAGTCCATCCCATTGCCTTCAGGGTATTGCCACAGGCATGAAAGGAAACCCCGTATTGAGCCAGAGAGCTGGCGCTTTGCTGCAGTTCCGGAGGAATCGGGCGTAGCGGGAGATCTGCGATGAGGTGGATGCCGGGACCGAACACGCCG
>JAJDNX010000079.1 GCA_022340485.1 Gammaproteobacteria bacterium
CAGGGTGCACTGGACAAGGCAGCGGCGGTGTACACCAAGGCCCTGGATGCTACACCGGATGAGCCGCGTTATGTGCTCAACCTGGCCGGGATCAGGGAGCGCCAGCAGCAGTACGAGGAAGCCATCACCCTCTACGAGGGCTTCCTGGAGAATAATCCCGATAATGTCATTGCCACGAACAATCTGGCAGCGCTGCTGGCCGATCATCGCAGTGATGAGGCCAGCCTCAACCAGGCAAAGGAGCTGGCCAGCAAGCTGGCCGCAAGTACTCAGCCGGCGCTGTTGGATACACTGGGCTGGGTCTACTACCGTTCAGGTGACTACGACAAGGCTGCAGAGATACTGTCAGGCGTGGTCGAGCAGGCGCCGGATGTCCCGATATTCCGTTATCACCTTGGAATGGCCTACTACAAGCAGGGAGACAAACGGGCAGCAAAAGAGATTCTCTCGAAGGCCGTAGCCGCCGACATGAACTATGGCGGCGTGGAAGAGGCACGGCAGGTATATAAGGAGATTGGTGGGTCTTAAGGGAAAATAATTGCCACGGAAGCACACGGAACTACACCGAAAACATTCAATTGATTACCCGCTTCTCGATCGATGTTGCAAGCAGAATACATAAACCCTGGGAAGCTGCCTGATTGCCTGGATTTTATGTATTACATATTTCCGTGTAGTTCCGTGTGCTTCCGTGGCTAATGAAATGTTTCTAAAAAACAAGAGGTAACAGGTCCCCCTGTGTGATTAATACCGGCGTCATCAGCTTTGCGACAGGTGCCATTCTTTTCCTGGTGCTGACACTGGTCTTGTTCACTGGCCAGCAGGGACGGTCACGCAAGAATGCCCTGAAGTTTGCATCGGTCACCAGCACCGTATGGCTGGCTTTTACCGCGCTTACCATCTACTACGGCACGGCCTTTTTTTCCTATCTTGTCGAGCCGGTACGCAGCTTTTCCTGGCTGTTGTTCCTGGGTTATGTGCTGGTTTCTTCGGTCACGGACAAGCAGGTTGCTGACAGGCGCTTCCGCAAGGCGACCCTGATCACGGCCAGCTATACCGTGTTGCTGACCACCATGGTGCTGTACCGGATCTTTGCCGGCACGGCCGCCATCAATATTTTCGGTTTTGATACCTTGTATGCCGGCTTCCTGCTGGTCGCCGTCGTTGGCCTGGTGCTGGTCGAGCAAATCATGCGCAACTCCCATATCGAATCACGCCGTGCCGTGAAATACCTGTGTATCGGACTGGGTGTGATCTTTGCCTACGATTTTTATCTGTACTCGAACGCCCTGCTGTTCCAGGGACTGGACGTTGGTCTGTGGGAGGCGCGCGGCTTTGTAAATGCGATGGCGGTCCCGGTACTGGCGATCGCCATTGCCAGGGACCCGAGATTGTCGCTGGATATCTTTGTCTCGAGGCGCATGGTTTTTCACACCACGGCATTGCTGGCTACGGGCCTGTATCTGCTCGCCATGGGGGTTGGCGGCTATTACATACGCCGCTACGGCGGCGAATGGGGCACTGTGGTGCAGGCGATCTTCCTGTTTGGCGCAGGGCTGGTATTGATGGTGCTGTTTTTCTCCGGCCGCATCCGTGCAAGCATGCGGGTATTCATCAACAAGCACTTTTTCCATTACAAGTACGATTACCGTGATGAGTGGCTGCGTTTTATAGAAACCTTGTCATCCGGCCAGCCGGATGACCGGCTGCGCGAGCGTGCCATTCATTCCATCGCCGAGATCATCGACAGCCCGGGCGGGGTGCTGTGGATGCGCCAGATGAACCGCTTTGTGCCCGTTGCCAGCTGGCAGATGCCGGTGTCCAGTCGTGATGTGGTGCAGAGGGACCACCCCTTGATCCAGTTCATGACGGCACGTGAATGGCTGATTGATATCGATGAGTGGGAGCGCGACCCGGAGCTTTATAACCACCTGGAGCTGCCGGACTGGTTGCGTCGGATGCCAGATGCCTGGCTGGTGGTGCCACTGATCGTCCATGACCACATGCTGGGGTTTATTATCCTGGCGCATTCCCCCGCCCAGACCCATTTCAACTGGGAAGATTCCGACCTGGTCAAAACCGCTGGTCGCCAGGTGGCCGTGCACCTTGCCCAGCTGGAGTCATCACAGGCACTTGCCGAGGCAAAACAGTTCGAGGCCCGCCATCAGCTGACCTCCTATGTCATGCACGACCTGAAGAACCTGATTGCGCAACTGTCACTGGTGGTTACCAATGCCAGCAAGCACAGGCACAATCCTCGCTTCATGGATGACGCGATTACCACGGTGGATAATTCCGTGCAGAAGATGAACCGCCTGCTGAATTATTTGCGCAGTGACAGCCTGCAGATACAGGAGACCGAGACGATCGAGCTGTGCTCGGTCCTGCGTGAGGTTGTGCAGATGATGTCCAGCGGAAAACCGGTACCCACCCTGGACTGCCAGGCACAGGACATTCATATCCAGGCAGACAGGGATCGCTTCAGCGCGATTATCGGCCATCTGGTACGCAATGCCCAGGATGCCAGCGCAGAGGATGGCCGTGTGATTGTGCGCCTGTTCAAACGCAATGTGCATGCCACGATCGAGGTGCAGGATAGCGGTTGCGGCATGGACAGTGACTTCATCAAGCATCGCCTGTTTCGCCCCTTTGACAGCACCAAGGGCAAGGCCGGTATGGGAATCGGTGTCTATGAGACCCGCGATTACATTTACCGTCTGGGGGGTGATCTCGAGGTAATCAGCCGGGTCGGTGAAGGTACCACCTTCAGGATTCGGGTAACGATTAGCGATACGCACTAAAATCCCGTAAAGTTAAAATTTGGGCAAGTGAAGCATACGCAGATGGATGCACCGACAAGAAAATTACTGGTTATTGAAGACGATCCCGGGCTGCAGACACAGCTGCGCTGGTGTTTTGAAGGCTATGATGTAGAGATTGCCGGTGATCGCGAAGCAGCGCTTGAGGCAGTACGCTTGCATCACCCGCCGGTGGTGACGCTGGACCTGGGGCTGCCACCGGACGCCGATGGCACCAGTGTGGGATTTTTACTGCTGGAGGATATCCAGCAGCTGGCGCCACATAGCAAGATCATCGTGGTCACCGGCAATAATGACCGCGAGCATGCCACCCGCTCGGTCGCCATGGGTGCCTACGATTTTTTCTACAAGCCAATTGACGCCGACATGCTGGAGCTGATCGTCAATCGTGCCTACCGGGTCTATGAACTCGAGGAGGAAAACCGGCGTCTCAGTACACGTCCAGCAGTGGCGCCGCTTGAAGGTGTGATTACCGGCAGCGCCAGCATGTTGCAGGTCTGCCGCACCGTGGAAAAGGTAGGCCCGACGGATGCCACCGTGCTGATTCTGGGCGAGTCGGGTACCGGCAAGGAACTGCTCGCCAGATCCTTGCACGAGTTGAGTCACCGCAAGGAAGGACGCTTTGTCGCCATCAACTGCGCCGCCATTCCGGAGAACCTTCTGGAGAGCGAACTGTTTGGCTACGAAAAGGGAGCCTTCACCGGTGCGGCGAAACAAACACCGGGCAAGATCGAAACCGCCTCCGGTGGCACCCTGTTCCTGGACGAGATCGGCGATATGCCGGCACCGTTGCAGGCCAAGCTGTTGCGCTTCCTGCAGGAGCGGGTCATAGAACGGGTTGGCGGCCGCAAGGAAATCCCTGTGGATGTGCGGGTACTGTGCGCCACCCACAAGGACCTGCATGAGCTGATCCGCATGAAGCTGTTCCGCGAGGATCTCTACTACCGGGTAGGCGAGGTCAGTATCTCGATTCCGGCATTAAGAGAGCGCGAAGGTGATGCCCTGTTGCTGGCACGCGTATTCCTGGAGCGCATCAGCAAGCAGCAGGGTAAACAGGGGCATCGCTTCAGCAAGGATGCCATGGCGGCCATCGAGAATTATGCCTGGCCGGGCAATGTCAGGGAGCTGGAGAACCGCGTCAAACGAGCCGTGATCATGGCCGAGAACAAGCTGATCAACGCCAGTGACCTGGAACTGGGTGGCAGCTCCGCGGAAGAACTGGCGACCTTTAACCTGCGCGAGATACGTGACCGTACCGACCGCCAGGCAACCATCCGTGCACTCAACCATGTTGGCGGCAAGGTCTCGCAGGCAGCCGACCTGCTCGGCATCAGCCGCCCGACCATGTACGATTTGCTGCGCAAGTTTGACCTGAAGCC